>CAZZZM010000054.1:6326-14190 GCA_964658465.1 uncultured Nakamurella sp. | reverse complement strand
GCCGCGACCGGCGTGCCGATCCCGGTCGAGGAGATCAAGTACTGGAACGTCGACCGGCAGGAAGCCTATGCCGGCCCCGAGGCGAAGCTGCTCAGCCTCGGGATCAAGAGGTAACCTCTAGCGCGGCGCGCGCTTGGCGAGGATGCGCTGCAGGGTGCGCCGGTGCATGTTCAGGCGCCGCGCCGTCTCGGACACGTTGCGTCCGCACAGTTCGTAGATGCGCTGGATATGCTCCCAGCGGACGCGATCGGCCGACATCGGGTTCTCGGGAAGCTCGGCCTTGTCGTGCTGCGTCGCCATCAGGGCGTTGAAGATCTCGTCGGCATCGGCAGGCTTCGCGAGATAATCGAAGGCGCCGAGCTTCACGGCGGTCACGGCGGTGACGATGTTACCGTATCCCGTCAGCACGACGGCGCGGGCGTCCGGCCGGCGGGCTTTGAGCTCCGAGATCACGTCGAGGCCGTTCCCGTCGGCCAGCCGCATGTCGATGATGGCGAACGCGGGCGGCGCGCCGGCGATCGCGGCAAGCCCCTCCTGGACGCTGGAGACGGCTTCGACGGCGAAGCCGCGGCCTTCCATCGCCCGCGCGAGACGTTGGCAGAACGGCTTGTCGTCGTCGACGATCAGCAGGGTCTTGTCGCCGATCGCTTCCATCTGCAGGAAGGCCGGGTCCGCCGCGGGCCGGCTCGTCTCGAAACTCTCCATCATCAGTAAAATCTCCAGGAACCTACAGTGTCGTCGGGCTGGGTGGCCCGACCATTCGACTTGAACAACGCGCTCGAGGCGTGACCGTTCTCGAAATCCGCCCGTTGCCAAAGAATAGTCACGCGCGCACCGGTCGACGGTGCCGCCGCATTGACCATCGTGACCCCGGCTCCAGAACGCTCGAGCAGGGTCTTGGCGATGAACAGCCCGAGACCCAGGCCGCCAGAACCGGCGTCGCCTTTGGCGCGACGGTTGGCCTTGTGCGTCAGATAGGGTTCGCCGAGCTGCATCACAACGTCGGGGGCGAAACCAGGGCCGTCGTCCTCGATGACGACAGCGACGATGGCCTCGGTCCAGCGCGCCACGATCCGCACCTCGGCGGCAGCGAAATCGATCGCGTTCTCGATGAGATTGCCGAGGCCGTAGATGACGCCGGGATTGCGCAGGGACTGCGGCTCGGCGCCCTCGCCCTCCTTGGCGATGGTGATGCGGACGCCGAAGTCGCGCTGCGGATGCACCGCTTCCTCGATCAGATGACCCAGCGACAGCTCGCCGATGATGTGGCCGGGCTCGCTGCCGAGCGACGTCAGCGTGCCGAGGATCGTGCGACAGCGGTCGAGCTCCTGCTTGAGCAGCGTCAGGTCCTCGCCGACCGGGCCGTCCGCGGCAAATTGCTTCTGCAGGTCGTTGACGACGAGCTTGATCGTCGCGAGCGGCGTGCCGAGCTCGTGCGCCGCGGCGGCGGCAAGGCCGTCGAGCTGACTGAGATGCTGCTCGCGCACCAGCACCAGCTCGGTCGCGGCAAGCGCGTCGGAGAGACGGCGGGCCTCTTCCGCGATGCGCCATGCATAGGCCGACGAGAACACCGCGCCGGAGACGATCGCGCCCCAGATCCCGGCCTGGTAGAGCGGCGGCAGGTGCATGTCCTCGCCGGGAAACCACGGCAGCGGCCAATGGTACATCGTCAGCGTGGTCGCGCAGGCGACGACGAGCAAGGTGAGCGACGTCGTGTAGGCCGCCGACAGCGACACCGCGGCGATCATCAGCGGCGCCAGGAACAGCATCGCGAACGGGTTTTCCAGCCCGCCTGTCAGATACAGCAAGAGCGTCAGCTGCAGCAGATCGTAGGCCATCAGCACCGAGGCGGCGCGGTCGCCGAGTCGGTCGCTGTGCGCGAAGCGGATCCGCAGGCCGAGATTGACCCACACCGAGGCGCCGACGACGACGCAGCAGGCCGTGAACGGCATCCGGAAGCCGAGCACGAACTGGGTCGCCAGCACCGCCGCGAGCTGGCCGGAGATGGCGAGCCAGCGCAGGCGCACGAGCGTCGCCACGCGCGGGCGCCGCGAACGGGCACCGAGGTCCAGCGGGCGGGTCGTGAGGTCGGTCAAGGAAGTCTCTGAGGTTACGGGTGCTTATCGCGCGAGCGGTTCAAGTGGTTGCGAAACGTGCACCGCCGCGAACACGCCGGGCCGGGCTCGGCCCTGCTCCGGGCCTTAGCAACACATGCAACGTCGGCGCCCACTCGACCCATAGCGAGATGTGCGGCGTAACGACGCCAGCCGAACGTGTCCGCGCGACAGACATGTCAAGATGGCCGCGGCCAACGAGCCCGCACGTTACTGTGTTTTCGCGTCCGCGCGGCGAAGATTGAACGGCGCCGCATTTTCACCACATGTCGAACGGGTGGCTTTCGCACTGCACAAAGCTGGTCTATCCCTGCTAGGCGGTGCGAGCGGCGCGCTGGAGTGTCAATGAACCCCTTGTCCTACCAAGCCCACGAACTCGCTTACATGGCGCTTGCGCCGGCACGTGCCGCAACGGAAGTGGCGCGTTTCTGGGCACGGAATCCGATGAACCCGTTCGCCAAGACGCCGGTCGGCCGCACCATCGTCGCGTCCGCGGAAATGTTCGAGCGGCTGACGCGTCGCTACGGCAAGCCGGCGTTCCGGCTCGAGTCGACGCTGATCGACGGTCGTCGGGTGGCGATCGAGGAGACGATCGTCTGGCAGAAGCCGTTCTGCCGTCTGTTGCGCTTCAAACGGGCGCTCCCGGTCAACGGGCACGTCGCGCCGAAGCTGCTCATCGTGGCGCCGATGTCGGGGCATTACGCGACGCTGCTGCGCGGCACCGTCGAGGCGTTCCTGCCGCACTACGACGTCTACATCACGGACTGGACCGACGCGCGCCTCGTGCCGCAGCTCGAGCGTTTCGATCTCGACAACTACATCGACTATCTCATCGAGATGTGCGGCGTGCTGAAGCGCGACGGGGCGGTGCTCCACACGCTCGGCGTCTGTCAGCCGTCGGTGCCGCTGCTCGCGGCCGTCGCCCTGATGGAGGCGTCGGGCGACCCCAACGTGCCGACGACCATGACGCTGATGGGCGGCCCCATCGACACGCGTCGCTCGCCGACCGCCGTCAACCAGCTCGCCGAGAAGCGCGGCAGCCAGTGGTTTCGCGAGAACTGCATCTTCCCGGTGCCGTATCCGTATCCGGGCTTCGGCCGCTCCGTCTATCCCGGCTTCCTGCAGCTCTCGGGCTTCATGGCCATGAACATCGACCGCCACGTCGATGCGCATCTCGAGATGTTCAACCACCTCGTCAAAGGCGACGGTGAGTCGGGCGAGAAACAGCGCGAGTTCTACGACGAATATCTCGCGGTGATGGACCTCACGGCCGAATATTACCTGCAGACGATCGACACCGTCTTCGTGGAGCATCGGATGCCGAGGGGCACGATGACGCACCGCAACACGCCCGTCGATCCGTCGAAGATTCGCGAGGTCGGTCTGCTCACGGTCGAGGGCGAGAACGACGACATCTCGGGGATCGGCCAGACGCAGGCGGCGCACGACCTCTGCTCGAACCTGCCGGCGGAGCGAAAGCAGCATCATCTGCAGAAGGACGTCGGGCACTACGGCGTCTTCAACGGCTCGCGCTTCCGCCGCGACATCGTCCCGATGATCGTCGCCTTCAACGCGCGGATGGCCGGCTGACGCTTCAGTGGTCGCGGGCGCCAGCAGTTGCCGCCGCGAGCACCCGCTCCAGCAGCGCCGCCAGCCGCAGGTCGCCGTTGTCCCGGGCCAGGGTCGCCAATTGTGCGATCATGTCGAGGACATAGTCGCGGACCTCGTCGCGCTTGGAATGATTGGGGACGACGAAATCTGCCATCTGCGGTCCTGCGATGCCGCAACGACATATATGCAACCTAGGGTTTTATCAAGTTAAGGATAACGCGCGCTCTCAATGCGTTCGCCCAGGTGACGACCGACGCGACGCGACCGGCGATGCACGCAAGGCGTGTAGCGCGATCAGAGCGCGTCAAGTGGGAGCGACTCGACCGATCGCCGCCGGTCCGGCTCGCCGCCGGCCTCCGCCTCGGCGCGAGACATCCGAGCCACGGCGAGGCCCAGGGCGTGGATGCTGGCGCGCAGCCCGCCGTCGTCGGTCTCGCCCTTCGTCCCCGATGCGGCCCGCAGCTGTTGCAGCGCCGTCTGCAGGGCCGCGTTCTCCGCCTTGAGGGCGTCGAGCGTCTCGACCTGCGCCGCATCGGCGTCGCGCGAGCGACCGGCCTGGAGGCTGCGCTCGAGCGCGATGTTCTTTTCGCGCTCGCGGGCATCGAGGCCGCTCGCCTCCAGCTGCTCTTCGAGGGCCCGCACGCGAAGCCGCGACTCCTCGAGCTCGCGCTGGAAGGACCCCCCGCTCGATTCGTGGCGCGCCGCATGGGCCATGGCGGTCTCGAGCTTGCCGCGCAGCATCGACTCGCGCATCTCGCTCGCGTGCGCCGCATCGGCGATACGCGCCTCGAGCGCCGCGACGCGCGCTTCCAGCGAGGCGACGAGTTGGCGCTTGGCCTCGACTTCCTCGCGCAGCGAGGTGTGGGACTCCCAATCGCGATCGCGAAGATTGCGCCACCGCTCGACGAGCGCATGGGCATCGTGCAGCTCGACCTGCAGCGCGCCGGACTCGGCGGCCGCCGTCGCGAGCTCGTCGGTGAGGCGACGGATCTCGCCTTCCTGCGCGGTCTCGCGCTTGCGGAGAGCCGCGATCTGATCGCTCATCGCCGTGGCGGCGAGGCTCTGGCGGCCGATGACCGCCATGTCGCGGGTCTTGCCGGCGCGGATCTTCTCAAGCGCCTGCTCGGAGCGCATCCGCTCGATTGCGAATTCCGCGCGCAGCTGGTCGCGCTCGGCGAGGATCTCCTGCATCGAAAGCGGGACCTGCAGCTGCAGGCGCGCCCGCGTCAGCCGCAGCGCGCGTCGCCACACGACGGGCAGGAGCAGCAGGGCCGCGAGCGCGGTGACGACGCAGCCGAGCACGAAGTAGATGGCCTGTTCGATCACGTCGGGCGTGCCTGTGAGCGCCGTTTGAATCCGAGGCCCTTATGCCATGGGCGTCGGCAGGGGGCAAAAGCGCTTCGGGCCTGAGCGGAAGGCGGTTGCCGAACGCAGCGGGACAGGCCATGGCTTGACCGTCCGAACGTCCTCCGAGGTGTCTCCATCGATGCGTCGCCGCCGCTGGCTC
The DNA here is from genome assembly GCA_964658465.1 of uncultured Nakamurella sp. Taxonomy (GTDB): domain Bacteria; phylum Pseudomonadota; class Alphaproteobacteria; order Rhizobiales; family Beijerinckiaceae; genus RH-AL1. The sequence goes on along the minus strand of CAZZZM010000054.1, from coordinate 8,958 downwards.
GTAGTCCTCGGCTCCGTCCTCCTGGTCGCCGGGTTGGCGGCGTGGCCGTTGCGGAGCACCTTGTTCAAGAAGGGGCGTCGCAACGCCGTTCCCCAGGCACTCGTCGAGACGGCGAAGGTGCCGGGCTACGACGTCCGCTACTGGGGCGACGAGCTGACGCCGGCCTTCGAGGGCTTCGTCACCAAGCTCTACGAGCAGATCAAGCAGAATTCCGAGCGCAAGATCGGCCCGGATTTCCTGCGCGAGGCGAATTTCATCGCCATCTCGGGCGGCGGCGACAACGGCGCGCTCACCGCCGGCATCATGAAGGGCTGGACTGAGCGCGGCGATCGTCCGATCTTCGAGGCGGTGACCGGCGTCTCGACCGGTGCGCTCGCCGCCCCCTTCGTCTTTCTCGGGCCTGCGCACGACACCGATCTCGCCGACATCTACCTCAACAACAGCTCCAGCGATCTCTACACGAGCCGTGGCCTGTTCGGCCTGCTCGGCAATTCGCTCGAGAGCACCGCGCCGCTCGAGGCGCTGATCCGGCGCCATGCGACCGACGCCTTCCTCGACGAGATCGCCGAGCAGTCGCGGCTGGGCCGGCGCCTGCTCGTCGCCAGCACGAACCTCGACGCGCAACGCCCGATGATCTGGGACCTCACGGCGGTCGCCGCGAGCGGGCGCCCCGACCGGCGCGACCTCTTCGTGAACATCCTCCTCGCCTCGGCCGCCATTCCCGGCATCTTTCCGCCGGTGCTGTTCCGGGTCGAGGCGGCGGACGGCAAGACCTATACCGAGCTGCATGTCGACGGCGGCGTCACCTCCGAGGTGATCTTCGTGCCGCCGGAAGCGCAATTGTCAGAGCTCGAGAAGAAGATCTTCGGCGGGGTCCGCAAGCGCACGCTGTGGATCATCCGCAACGGCAAGCTGGGGCCGGAGTACGCGCCCTCGCACGACCGGATGTTCGCGCTGGCCTCGCGCGGGGTCATGACCCTGGTCAAGTACCAGGTCCTGGCCAACCTGCACGTGCTCTCGCGCGAGATGCAGGCCGGGCAGTCGGCCTTCCACTACCAGGGCATCCCGCAGGCCTTCAACACGATCAAGAAGACGCAGTTCGACCGCGCCTATGCCGCGGCGCTGTTTCGGTGCGGCGTTGAGGCCGGGCGCGCCGGCAAATGGTCGACGGACGTGCCGACGACCCCGATCATGGTGTGGAGCGAGCCCGCCAAGCCGCTGGCCCAAGCCGACGATCCGATCGAGAAGGCGTGCCGCTCATGAGCATCGATCTCGCCGGCCGCGTCTACGACCATTCGTTCCGCATCGATCCGATCGTGCGCTCGCTGCTCGACACGGATTTCTACAAGCTGCTCATGCTGCAGATGATCTGGAAGCTGCGCCCGACCACCCGTGTCGCGTTCGGGCTGCAGAACCGGTCGAAGGAGGTCAAGCTCGCCGAGGAGATCGACAAGCACGAGCTGGCCGCGCAGCTCGACCACGCCCGCACCCTGCGCTTCGAGCGCAACGAGCTCGTCTGGCTCGCCGGCAACTCCTTCTACGGCAAGCGCCAGGTCTTCGAGCCCGGCTTCATCGACTTCCTCGCGTCGTTCCAGCTCCCGGACTACGAGCTCTCGGAGCGCGACGGCCAGCTCGAGTTGCGCTTCGACGGGCCCTGGACTCAGACCACGATGTGGGAGGTGCCGGCGCTCGCCATCATCAGCGAGCTGCGGGCGCGCGCGGCGATGCGCGCGATGAGCCGCTTCGAGCTCGACATCTTCTATGCCCGCGCGAAGGCGAAGCTCTGGGACAAGATCGAGCGGCTGCGCGTGCTGGCGGCGGAGGGGCCGCTGCGGCTCGGCGATTTCGGGACCCGGCGCCGGCACGGCTTCCTGTGGCAGCGCTGGTGCGTCGCCGCGCTGCAGGAGGGGCTGGGCGCGAGCTTCACCGGCACCTCGAACGTCAAGCACGCGCTCGACCTCGGCTGCGAGGCGATCGGCACCAACGCGCACGAGCTGCCGATGGTCTTCGCGGCGCAGGCCGAGAGCGACGAGGCGCTCGCGGCCGCGCCGTTCGAAGTGCTCGAGGCCTGGTCGAAGCTCTACGCCGGCAACCTCCTCGTGCTGCTGCCGGACACGTTCGGCACCGCCAATTTTCTCGCCGCGGCGCCGGACTGGGCCGCCGACTGGACGGGCGCGCGCCCCGATTCGAAGCCGCCGATCGAGGCCGCCGAGGAGCTCATCCAATGGTGGCGTGCGCGCGGCCGCGACCCGACGACGAAGCTGGTCGTGCTGTCGGACGCGATGACCATCGACACGATCGAGGACAGCGTGCGGGCATTGCGCGGCAAGGTGCAGGTCTCGATCGGCTGGGGCACCGCGCTCACCAACGATTTCGTCGGCTGCCTGCCGAAGGCCTATCCGATCGATCTCAGGGCCGTGTCGCTGGTCTGCAAGGTGTTCGAGGTGGATGGTCGCCCGGCGGTGAAACTGTCCGACAATCCGGCCAAGTTCCTGGGGCCGGCCGACGAGGTCGCCCGCTACACCCGCGTCTTCGGCTACGTCCCCGGCGAGATGCGCGACGCGTGAGGCGAGGGCCCCTTCGATGCATCTGACGGGCCTGCTGGAATCGCCCTACGTCCGCCGCGTCGCGA
>CAZZZM010000054.1:1202-6226 GCA_964658465.1 uncultured Nakamurella sp. | reverse complement strand
AAACGTCACCATCGCCAGCATGGTCCCGTACGCGAGAGCGGCGACGAGCGCGATGACGATGAGCAGGCGAAAAAGCGTCGGCACCCGAAAGCCCTCGGGCCGGCGCGGCCCCCTATCGAGCCGGGAGACTACCCGGCGCGCACGGGATTTCACACCGATTCTCGCGTGTGACTCGCCTCGACGCGTGCAACTGCGGCGCCGCGTTGCCAGGATACCACCTGCGACCCGCATTTCTCGGCGTCACCCTCGACCGAGAGACGTAAGACCATCCGCAGCGTTGTTTGACGGCTATGGCGGGTTAAGCTTGCTCGCCGAACCAAAGTGCGCGGGCATGCAGTGCGCGCTATGGAGGTCGGACAGGTCTCGTCGAACGGATCTGCTATAGAGGGAGAAGAGAATGCTGAAGACCGCGATTGCCGCCTCGATCGTCCTCGGGTCGGTTTCTTTCGCCGCTGCCATGCCGATGGCTTCGTCGGTGCAGACCAGCGCCGCGCTGCCGGTCGTCAAGACCGCCGTCATCGTCAAGAAGGTGATCCGCCGCCCGCCCGTGCGTCGCACGGTGGTCAGGAAGACCATCATCCGCCGCTGATCTGCCCCGTCGAGGCCTCTCCCATCGGGAGAGGCCTTTCTCTTTCGGCGTCAGGTCGCCTCGAAATCGAGGCCGAGGTCGAGCACCGGCGCAGAATGCGTCAGCCAGCCGACCGAGATGAGGTCGACGCCCGTCGCCGCGATCGCCGGCGCCGTCTCCGGCGTGACGCGGCCCGACGCCTCCGTGATGGCGCGGCCCGCCACCATCGCCACCGCCTGCGACAGTTCCTTCGTGCTCATGTTGTCGAGCAGCACGGCGTCGACGCCGACCGCCAGCGCCTCTTCGAGCTGCGCCAGCGTGTCCACCTCCACCTCGATCTTCACGAGATGACCGACGCCGGCCTTCGCCCGCTCGATCGCCGGGCGGATGCCGCCGGCGATGGCGACATGGTTGTCCTTGATCAGCACCGCATCGTCGAGGCCGAAGCGATGGTTGCCGCCGCCGCCGGCGCGCACCGCGTATTTCTCGATCGCGCGCAGGCCCGGTGTCGTCTTGCGGGTATCGACGATGGTCGCCCGCGTCCCGCGCACCGAGTCGACGATCGACCGCGTCACTGTCGCGATGCCGCTCATCCGGCCCATGAAGTTCAGCGCCACGCGCTCGCCGGTCAGCAGGCCGCGCGCCGGACCCTCCAGCCGGCCGACGACGTCGCCCGGCGCGACGCGGCTGCCGTCGGGCGTCTCGACCTCGAGCACGATGGCGGGATCGACGAGCGCGAAGGCGAGGCGCGCGAGATCGAGCCCCGCGACGATGCCGGGCTGCCGCGCGCGGATCGTCAGGCGGGCCCGCGCGTCGGCCGGTACGATCGAGTCGGTCGTAAGGTCGCCGGCGCGGCCGAGGTCCTCGCGCAGCGCCGCCGCGACGAGCGGCTCGATGAGGACGCGGGGCAGCGGCGTCGGCATGCTCACGCTGCGGCGACGCGCGTGGTCGCGTAATCGGCCATGCGCAGCGCATCCGCCAGCGTGAGCTTGCGCGAGCGCGCCTGCCACGGATCGGTCTCCGGCCAGTCGGTGCGATAATGGCCGCCGCGGCTCTCGCGCCGATCGAGCGCGGCGACGGCGATCATCAGCGCGACGAGCGCCGGGTCGCTGGCCGGACCCGTGCCGCGCGCCAGCGGCAGCAGGGTCTCGATGCCGGCAAGCAGCGTCGCGCGGTCGCGCAGCACGCCGAGGCTCGCCGACACGAGATCGCGGATCGAGGCGGGGTCGGCGGCGGCGGGGACGCGCGGCACCGGCGTCACGCGCACGGGGCGCGCCGGCGTCGCCGCCACGCTGGCGGCGACGGTTCGACCACACACCATCGCCTCGAGCAGCGAGTTGGAGGCGAGGCGGTTGGCGCCGTGCAGGCCGGTGCGCGCGACCTCGCCGCAGGCCCACAGACCTTCGACGCTGGCGCGACCTTCCGCGTCCACGTCGACGCCGCCCATATGATAATGCTCGGCCGGGCGCACCGGGATCGGCTCGCGGTCGGGATCGATGCCGTGGGCATGGCACGCCGCGGCGATGGTCGGGAAACGCGTCGCGAAGCCGCCGGCGACGAGGCCGCGGGCGTCGAGAGAGACGGTGTGGCCGGCCGCGATCTCGGCGAAGATCGCGCGCGCCACGACGTCGCGCGGCGCCAGCTCCCCGCCCGGCACGTCGGCCATGAAGCGGCGGCCGGTCTCGTCGATGAGCTTGGCGCCTTCGCCGCGCACCGCCTCGCTGATCAGCGCGATCGGCGTGCCCGGCGCATCGAGCGCGGTGGGGTGGAACTGCACGAACTCGAGGTCGGCGAGCGTCGCGCCGGCGCGCGCGGCGAGCGCCAGGCCCATGCCGAAACACTGCGCCGGGTTGGTCGATTGCGCGAAGAGGCCGCCGATGCCGCCCGTCGCCAGCACGACGCGGCTCGTCGGCAGCACGAGCGTGCGGCCGTTGCGCGCCAGCACGCCGGCGATCCGGCCGTCGACGGTGATGAGGCGGCGCGCGGCGACGCCTTCGAGCACGGTGATCGACGGGCAGGCGCGCACCGCGGCGACGACGGCGCGCATGATCTCGCGGCCGGTCGCGTCGCCGGCGGCGTGCACGATGCGGCGGCGGGCGTGGGCGGCCTCGAGCCCGAGCTTCAGCGCGCCGGCGGCGTCGCGATCGAACCGCGCGCCGAGATCGACGAGCCGCGCGATGGCGGCGGGCGCCTCGGCGAGGATGCGGTCCGCTGCATCGGCGTCGCAGAGACCGTCGCCGGCGGCGAGCGTGTCGGCGACGTGCAGCGCGGCCGCGTCGTCGGCCCCGACGGAGGCGGCGACGCCGCCCTGCGCCCAGGCGCTCGAGGCCTGCTCGCCGAGCGGCGCCGGCGAGAGCACGACGCAGGGCATCGGGGCCAGCGCCAGAGCTGTCGTCAGACCCGCGAGGCCGGCGCCGACGATGACGGGCTGGTCGGCCAGTCGCGAGAGCGTGCTCACGCGATGGCCAGCATGCGCTCGACGGCGCGGCGCGCCGCCACGGCCACCGCGGGGTCGATCGTCACCTCGTGCGTCATCGTCTCGAGCGAGTGGCGGATGTTGGCGAGCGTGATGCGCTTCATGTGCGGGCAGAGGTTGCAGGGCCGCACGAAGTCGAGCTCGGGGTGATGCACGGCGACGTTGTCCGACATCGAGCACTCGGTGAGCAGCATCACCTTCTTCGGCTTCTTCTCGGCGACGTAGGCGATCATCGCCGCCGTCGAGCCGGCGAAGTCCGAGGCCTCGACGACGTCGGGCGGGCACTCGGGATGCGCCAGCACCACGACGCCGGGGTTGGCGTCGCGGAACTCCTGCACCTCGGCCGGCGTGAAGCGCTCGTGCACCTCGCAGTGGCCGGGCCAGGTGATCATCTCGACGCCGGTCTGCTTGCCGATGTTCTGCGCGAGGAACTCGTCGGGGATCATGATGACGCGGTCGACGCCGAGGCTCTCGACGACCTTCACCGCGTTGCCCGACGTGCAGCAGATGTCGCTCTCCGCCTTCACGGCGGCCGAGGTGTTGACGTAGGTGACCACCGGCACGCCGGGGTGCTGCGCCTTCAGCCAGCGCACGTTCTCGGCGGTGATCGACTCGGCCAGCGAGCAGCCCGCGCGCGTGTCGGAGATGAGCACGGTGCGCTCGGGATTGAGCAGCTTCGCCGTCTCGGCCATGAAGTGCACGCCGGCGAGCACGATCGTCGAGGCGTCGGTCTCCTGCGCCTTGCGGGCAAGCGCCAGCGAGTCGCCGACGATGTCGGAGACGCAGTGGAAGATCTCGGGCGTCTGGTAGTTGTGCGCGAGGATGACGGCGTCGCGCTCGTGCTTCAGCCGAAGGATGGCGTCGACGTCGGCCGCGTAGGCCGGCCATTCCATCGCCGGGATGAACCGCGAGACCTTGTCGTAGAGGCCGGCTGTGCGCGCGATCGCGCCGGACACTGCTGCCTGCATGACTTATACTCCAAACGAGCATTTCCTCTGGCTCAAAATGGATGGAGGTCGCTGCCCCGTCAAGGGGCTGTCATCGAATCGTGCCGTTCGGCGTAGTGTGCGGAGAAGGAGCACTCTCGCATGGATCGCCTCGACGAGCTCGCCATTCTCGTCGCCATCGTCGATGCCGGCAGCCTCGCCGGCGCGGCGCGGCGGCTGCGTCGCTCGACGGCCGCGGTGACGCGCGCACTCGCCGCGCTGGAGGAGCGTGTCGGCGCGCGGCTGATAGATCGCACCACGCGGCGGCTGTCGGTCACCGAGGCCGGCCGCAGCTTCGCCGAGCGGGCGCGTGCGCTCGCCGCCGACTACGACGCGGCGATGACCGACGTGGCCGAGGGGCAGGTGCGCGGGCTGCTGCGGGTCACCGCGCCGACGCCGTTCGGCCGCCGCTACGTGACGCCCATCGTCTCGGATTTCCTGGCGGCCAACCCGGCCGTGCAGATCGAGCTGGTGCTCGACGACCGCAATCTCGATTTCGTCGAGCAGGGCATCGACGTCGCGCTGCGCATCGGCGAGCTGGCGGATTCGAGCCTCAAGGTGCGGCGCGTCGGCGTCGTCTCCACCGTGCTCGTCGCGAGCCCTGATTATTTGAAGGCCAACGGTACGCCGGCCGAGCCTCGCGAGCTTGCCGATCACGCCGCTCTGTTCTCGACGAGCCGGGCCGGGCTGATGGACTGGCGCTTCGGGCCGGAGCGCGACATCGTCGTCAAGCTGCGGCCGCGGCTGCTCGTCAACGACGTCGACGCGCGCCTCCTGGCGGCGAAGGCCGGGCACGGCATCGCCCGCGTGCTCTCCTACCAGGCGGCGGACGGGCTCGCCGAGGGCTCGCTGGTGCGCCTGCTGCCCGAGTTCGAGCCGCCGCCGGTGCCGGTCCAGCTCGTCACCGGGCAGGGGCCGCGCGCGGCGAAGGTCGAGGCCTTTCTCGAGGCCGCAACCAGGGCGCTGCGCGCGCTGCCGGCGATCAGGGGCTAGC
>CAZZZM010000054.1:0-1102 GCA_964658465.1 uncultured Nakamurella sp. | reverse complement strand
AGGCGGCGCGGCAGCCAATAGCCGGCGATGGTCTGGCTCGCCTGGATCAGCAGCGTGCCGCGCTTCAGGCCCGCGAGGTCGGCGAGCATCGCCTCCGCCATCTCGGCGCGGCCGAGCACCGCGCGCGCCTCGTCGAGGAAGAGCCGGCCGCCTTCGGTCAGCTCGATGCCGCGGCCGACGCGGTGGAACAGCTTGGTGCCGTGCCGCCCCTCGAGCGCGGCAATGGCGGCGCTGACCGCCGATTGCGCGAGGTGCAGGGCCTCGGCGGCGCGCGTGACGTGCTGGCGCTCGGCGACGGCGACGAAGACGCGGAGCTGCTCGAGCGTCACGGCAAGGATCGATCGCGGCCAGGCATGTCGATGTCCTAGCGTGCATGCGGCCGCCAGACGAGGACATTTGTTCTGCGATCGGCCGTCCCGGGAGATCGATCGTCTCGCGCGATCGAACCGATAGCGAGATGCTGTTGGAAGCGCGAGGCCGCCGCCGCCATCCTCCTAAGCGAGGAGAGCGACGATGGCGACGATGAACCAGGCGACGGAATTGAGCCCTCTACCCCTCGCGCCGGCGATCCCGGCGAAGAGGGCCTGGTCGTACCTGCCGGGCGTCGCGCTGTGCGTCGGCGTGACGGCGGTCGCCTATGGGCTGGAGGCGGTGGAGACGCGCCTCGCCGGCCGCGCCTGGCTGGAAGCGCTGGTGCTGGCCATCCTGCTCGGCGTCGCCATCCGCACGGCCTGGGCGCCGCGCGAGATCTGGCGGCGCGGCATCGACTTCAGCGCGAAGATGCTGCTGGAAGTCGCCGTCGTCCTGCTCGGCGCCTCGATCAGCGCTCGTGCGGTGCTCGCGCTCGGGCCGGCGTTGATCCTCGGCATCGCCGCCATCGTGGCGCTGGCGATCGCCGCGAGCTTCGTCATCAGCCGCGCGCTCGGCCTGCCGCGCCGCATGGCCATCCTCGTCGCCTGCGGCAACTCGATCTGCGGCAACTCGGCGATCGCCGCGGTAGCGCCGGTGATCGGCGCCGACGGCGACGATGTCGCCGCCTCCATCGCCTTCACCGCGGTCCTCGGCGTCATCACGGTCCTGCTGCTGCCGCTGCTGGTGCCGC
>CAZZZM010000053.1:0-14269 GCA_964658465.1 uncultured Nakamurella sp. | reverse complement strand
TTGCCGTCGGGATCGCGACAATAGACGGAGCGGATGGCGCCCCGCGCGCCCTGCTTGGTGACGGGGCCCTCCTCGATGGCGACGCCGTGGTCGCGAAAATGGCGCGCGACGTCCTCCGGCGGACTGTCGGTGAGGAAGCAGAGGTCGGCGCTGCCGGGCACTGCCTGATGCCCGGTGAACCAGACCGCCGGATCGGCATCGGAGGGGCGCAGGTTGATCTTCTGACGGCCGAACTTGATCGACGTGCGCTTCGGCCTGCCCTGGCCCGGATCGAAATCCTCGCGTTCGACGCCGAGGATCGTTTGATACCAGCGCACCGACGCTTCGACGTCGCGCACGTTGACGACGATATGATCGATGGCGTGCACGGTCAGCGACATGGTCGGTCCCTTATAAAGCCTCGAGGCCGCATCTACGGATGCGGCTCCAGAGCCAGCCCGGCAGGCCGGCGCGTCGTCGGGTCGGCCTCGAACGGCCGCTCCGGGTGCATGAAGAAGGCGCCGACCGCGCCGGCCGCCATCAGCATCATCGTGCCGAGGAAGGGAAGCGACCAGTTGCCGGTGGCGTCGATGACGCGGCCGAAGACGATCGGCGACACGATGGCGGCGAAGGCCGAGCCGCAGTTCATCAGCCCGCTCGCCGTTCCCGCGAGCTGCGGCGCGATATCCATCGGCGTCGCCCACATGGCGCCGATCGTCATCTCGGCAAAGAAGAACGCCGCCCCGAGCGCCAGCGCCGCGCGCGTCGCGTCGTGCACGAAGAGGATGGGGATCGAGGCGACGAGCGAGGCGAGCAGGCAGACGACGACGAGGTCGCGCCGGGCCCGCGCCAGGCTGCCGGTGGCTCGCAGGATGCGGTCGCTAACGGCACCGCCAAGGGCGTCGCCGATCATGCCGCCGAGAAAGACCAGCGAGGCGAACAGCGCCGAGTGCTTCAAGTCGAGATGATATTGGTGGAGCATGAACTGCGGCACCCAGCTCAGGAAGGTCCACAGCGTCCAGCCATAGCAGAAATAGGTGAAGGTGACCGGCGCCATCCGCCGCGCCAGACGCGCCCACGGCACCGGCCCGCGTGCCGCGCGATCGCGCCGCGGCGGCAGCATCCTCGCATCGATCTCCGTCATGCCGGGGTGCGCGCGCGGGTCGTCGCGAAAGTACCAGAACCAGACGAAGGCCCAGCAAGCCGAGCCGAGGCCCGTGATGATGAAGGACCAGCGCCACGAGGTGTGGATGATCAGCGCGGCGACGAGCGGCGGCGTCGCCGCGTTGCCGAGCCGGGCGGCGGCGTGGGTGACGCCCTGCGCCCAGCCGGACTTGCCGCCGGGCAGCCAGTCGGACATGGCGCGGGTCGCCACCGGCAGCGTCGCGCCCTCGCCGAGCCCGAGCAGCAGCCGCGCCGCCACCATGGAGGCGATGCCCGTGGCGAGGCCGGTCATCACCGTCGCGCCGGCCCAGACGATGCAGCAGATGGTCAGGGTCCAGCGCGGGCCGAAGCGGTCCGCGAACCAACCGCCGACGATCTGGAACACGAGATAGGGATAGGCGAACAGCGAGAAGACGAGCCCGACCTGCGTGTTGGTGAAGCCGAGCTCCTTGCCGAAGCTGCCGGCCGCCGTCGAGACGTTGACGCGATCCATGTAGGTGAGGAAGTACATGACGCAGAGCAGCAGGAGCACGTTGCTCCGCGCCTTCAGCACGCGCGCCATGGGCGTCCCTCTCGCGTCCGGGCCAAGCTGACGTCGGCTTCCGACGGACCGGATGTCACGCGAGCGGCGCGCTGGCAAGCGGCGAGCGTCGTGGCGAGGCTGCCACGAGGCAGTCGCCGCCCGCAATTTGAGCATCGCCGGTTGGAACAGCGGCGTCCCCGCACCGGTTCGAAAGGCTCAGCTTCGGATCGATCGATGGACATGAGGCATGTGCGGAATTTGCGGTGAGATCAGCTTCGACAAGCCGGCGGATACTCGAGCCGTCGGGCGGATGATGGACGCGCTCGTCCCGCGCGGCCCCGATTCGGACGGCGTCAGCGGCCACGGCAGGATCGTCTTCGGTCACCGCCGCCTGAAGATCCTCGATCTCTCCGATGCCGCGCAGCAGCCGATGGTCGATCCCGCGCTCGGCCTCACCGTCGCCTTCAACGGTTGCATCTACAACTTCCGCGATCTGCGCAGCGAGCTTGAGGGCAAGGGCTACACCTTCTTCTCGAAGGGCGATTCCGAGGTCGTGCTGAAGGCCTATCATGCCTGGGGACCGCGCTGCGTCGAGCGGTTCCACGGCATGTGGGCCTTCGCGATCTGGGAGCGCGAGAGCGGCCGCGTGGTGCTGTCGCGCGATCGCCTCGGCATCAAGCCGCTGTACTTCAGCGAGACGGGGAGCCGCTACCGCTTCGCCTCGTCCCTGCCGGCGCTGCTCGCGGCCGGCGACGTCGACACGTCTATCGATCCGGCGGCGCTGCATCATTACATGAGCTGGCACGCCACGGTGCCGGCGCCGATGACCATCCTCAAGGGCATCCGCAAGGTCGCGCCGGCGACGATCGTCACGATCGAGCCGGACGGACGGCGGCGCGAGGAAACCTATTGGGGCCTGAGCATCGGCCCCCGCCCCGAGGACCGCACCATGAGCGAGGGCGACTGGAAGCGCGCCCTGCTCGAAAGCCTCGGCACCGCCGTCGAGCGACGCCAGGTCGCCGACGTGCCCACGGGTGTTCTTCTCTCCGGCGGCCTCGATTCGTCGATCATCGTCGCCCTGCTGGCCGAGAAGGGACAGACGGGGCTGAAGACGTTCTCGGTCGGCTTCGACGCGGTGCGTGGCGTCGAGGGCGACGAGTTCAAATATTCCGATCTGATCGCCGAGCGTTTCGCGACCGACCATACCAAGCTTGCCGTCGACGGCTCGCGCACGCTCGAAGCCCTGCCGAAGGCGATCGAGGCGATGGCCGAGCCGCAGATGAGCCACGACGTCGTCGCGTTCCTTCTGCTGTCGGCGGAGGTCTCGAAACACGTCAAGGTGATCCAGAGCGGCCAGGGCGCCGACGAGGTGTTCGGCGGCTACCATTGGTATCCGAAGGTCGTAGGATCGGACGATCCGGTCCGCGACTATTCCGCCGCCTATTGCGACCGCGACCATGCCGAGATGCGCAGGACGCTGGCGCCCGCGTATCTCAACGGCGACTACTCGAAAGAGTACCTGGAACGGTTCTTCGCCAAATCGAAGAGCCGCAGCGCGATCGACAAGGTCCTCGAGCTCGACCAGCAGGTGATGCTCGTCGACGACCCGGTGAAGCGCGTCGACAACATGACCATGGCCTTCGGGCTCGAGGCGCGCGTGCCGTTTCTCGATCACGAGCTGGTCGAGCTCGCCGCCCGCATCCCGTCCGAGCTGAAGGTCAAGGGCGGCGGCAAGTACATCCTGAAGGAGGCGGCGCGTGCGGTCGTGCCCGCCGAGGTGATCGATCGCGAGAAGGGCTACTTCCCGGTGCCGGCGCTCAAGCACATCGAGGGCCCATTCATGGACTTCGTCGAGGACGTGCTGAACCGGCCGAAGGCGCGCGAGCGCGGGCTCTTCGACCGCGGCTACGTCGACCACCTCCTGGCCGATCCCAACGGAACGCTGACCCCCAAGGGCAATTCGAAGCTGTGGCAGGTCGCGCTGTTGGAATGCTGGTTGCAGACACACGGGGTTTGACGCCGCGGCCCGCACGTCCGATCTCTGCGCGACGCGGCACGCCCGTCCCATGATGCGAGGATGTGCCGATGAGTGCTCGATGGAGGCCCCTCATCATGTGTCGCTGGATCGCCTATGCCGGCCCCACGATCCCGTTGGAAAACTACGTCACGGAGCCGGCCCACTCGCTCGTCGCCCAAAGCATCGCGGCGCTCGAATCGACGGCCGCGCTGAACGGGGACGGGTTCGGCCTCGGCTGGTACGGCGACCATGCCGAGCCGGGCCGCTACCGCGAGGTGCAGCCGGCCTGGTCGGACGACAATCTGCGCAGCCTCTGCCGGCACCTGCGCTCGCACCTCTTCTTCGCGCATGTGCGCGCGGCGACCGGCACGCCGATCACGCGGCCGAACTGCCACCCCTTCGCCTGCGGCGAATGGCTGTTCATGCACAACGGCTACATCGCCGACTGGGAATTGCTGCGCCGGCCCATCGAATCGATGATTCCGGATGAGCTGTACATGCAGAGGAGCGGGACGACGGATTCGGAAGCCGTCTTCATGGCGATCGCCGGCGCCGGCCTTCTCGAGCCGACCACCGATCCGATGACGGCCGTCGTCGACGTCCTCGCCAAGGTGACGGACATGGTGGAGCGATGCGGCGGCAAGCCGTTCCGCTTCACCTCGGCGCTGGCCAACGGCCGGGACCTCTATGCCTTCCGCTATGCCGCCAACGACGCGGCCAACAGCCTCTATTATCGAGCGTCCGACACCGGCGTCGTCGTCGCGTCGGAGCCGCTCGATCGCGACCGCGACCTGTGGATCCCGGTGCCGGAGCACAACGTCGTCATCGCCCGGCAAGGCGAGCCGGTGCGCGTCGTGTCGCTAGGCGATTTCGGGCTTGCCCGCAGCCGCGGGGCCGTCGAGGCGCCGGCGCGGCTCAGCGCCTAGCCGGTGCGCGCGACAAGGCCGCGGATGCGATCGGCGATCTCGCGCGACACCGGATTGTAGACGAGCATGCCGAGGTCGGGACGGCCGTCGACGGCGAAGGCCGAATATTCCAGCTCGATCTGACCCAGCTCGGGATGCGCGAGCCGCTTCACGCCCTCGCCGTGCGCATGGACGTCGTTGTCGCGCCATAGGGCCTCGAACTCCGGGCTGAGCCGGCACAAGTCCTCGACCAGCTGCGCAACTTCGGAGACGGCGCCGGCGCGCGCCGCATCGGCCCGGAAGGCGCCCACCACGAAGCGGGCGAGCCCATCCCAATCGTGCTGCTTGGCCTTGATCTCGGGGTTGCCGAACAGCATGCGCAGGATGTTGCGCCGGTCGGGCGGCAGCTTGCCGTAGTCGGTGAGCACGACGGCGGCCGCGCGGTTCCAGGCGACGATGTCCCAGGTCGCGGTCTTGATAAGCGCCGGGCTCGTCTCGAGCGCGTCGAGCAGACGCTGCAGGCGCGGCGTGACGCCCGCGGGCGCCTTGTAGCGGACCTCCGGCGGCCGCCCGAGCCCGATCATGAAAAGGTGCTCGCGCTCGACATCGGTCAGCATCAGGCCGGCGGCGATCCGCTCCAGCACGTCGGCCGACGGGGCGCCCCCGCGTCCCTGCTCGAGCCACGTGTACCAGGTCGGGCTGATGTTCGAGCGTTGCGCCACCTCTTCCCGCCGCAGGCCCGGCGTACGGCGGCGCCCGGCCGCAAAGCCAAAGGCCGCGGGATCGAGCCGGCTCCGGCGATCACGCAGGTATCGTCCGAGGAGGTTGTCGGTCGCGGTGTCGCGCATGGCTTTCCCGGTAGCGACTATAACAGGATGAGATCACTACTTTAATGGTAGGCATAACTATCCGATGTCGCGTTCGCCAACAACATTGGAGACTTTGCCATGCGCGTCTTTCTTACCGGGGCGACCGGTTTCATCGGCTCGGCGATCGTGCCCGAGCTCATCGACGCGGGCCATACAGTGCTCGGCCTGACGCGGTCGGACGAGGGAGCGGACGCGCTCAAGGCGGCCGGCGCCGAGGTGCACCGCGGCACGATCGAGGACCTCGACAGCCTCCGCGCCGGCGCGGCGCAGGCGGACGGCGTCATCCACACCGCCTTCGACCACGACTTCTCGAACTTCGTGGCCAATTGCGAGAAGGACCGGCGCGCGATCGCCGCGCTCGGCTCCGCGCTGGCCGGCTCGGACCGGCTGCTCGCGATCACCTCCGGCACCGGCTTGGGCACTGCCGGGCCCGGCAGGCCGGCGAGCGAGGACATCTACGACGGCAACCATCCGAACCCGCGCAAGGCGTCCGAAGAGGCCGGCCAGGCGCTTGCAAGGACCGGCGTGAAGGTCGCGGTGATCCGCCTGCCGCAGGTGCACGACACCCGGAAACAGGGGCTGATCACGCCGTGGATCGAGGTCATCCGCGCCAGGGGCGTCGCCGCCTATATCGGCGAGGGCGCCAACCGCCTGCCGGCAGCGCACGTGAGCGACGTCGCGCGCCTCTACCGGCTGGCCTTCGAGAAACAGGCGGCGGCCGTCTACAACGCGGTCGCGGAGGAAGGCATCGCGGCTCGCGAGATCGCGACGGTGCTCGGGCGCGGCCTGAACGTGCCGGTGAAATCGATCTCGCCGGACGAGGCGCCGGAGCATTTCGGTTGGCTCGCCGCGTTCATGCACATGGACCTCGCGGCCTCGAGCGCCCTCACGCGGCAGCGCCTCGACTGGCATCCCACCGGCCCCGGCCTGATCGCCGACCTCGAGGCGATGCACTTCGGGTAGATGCCTAGCCCGTGGCGCTCTTCACCGCCTCGATGAGCTGCTTCAGCGCGAAGGGCTTCGGCAGGAAGCCGAAGTCCTCGCCCTCCGGCAGGTTGCGCTGGAAGGCGTCCTCCGCGTAGCCGGAGACGAAGATCACCTTGCACTTGATGCCGCGCTTGCGCAGCTCGCCGAACATCGTCGGCCCGTCCATCTCGGGCATCACCACGTCGGAGACGACGAGGTCGATCTTGCCGGGATTGGCCTCGGCCACCTCGAGCGCCTCGACGCCCGAGCTCGCTTCCAGCACCGTGTAGCCGCGCGAGGCGAGCGCACGCGCGGAGAAGGCGCGCACCGCATCCTCGTCCTCGACGAGCAGGATCGTCGCGTGGCCGGTGGAATCGGTGACGGCGGCGGCCTTGACCTCCTTCTTCACCGGCTCGTCGAGCTCGGTCGCGATGTGGCGCGGCAGCAGGATCGTGAAGGTCGTGCCCTTGCCGACCTCGGAATGGCAGAAGACGTAGCCTTCGGTCTGCTTGACGATGCCGTAGACCATCGAGAGGCCGAGGCCGGTGCCCTTGCCGACCTCCTTGGTCGTGAAGAACGGTTCGAAGATCTTGTCGCGCACGTCCTCCGGGATGCCGGTGCCGTTGTCCTGCACCTCGATCGCCACGTAGTCGCCCGGCAGCAGCACGTCCTCCTTGAACGACGCGCATTCGGCGGCCGGCACGTTGCGGGTGCGCAGCACGATGCGGCCGCCCGACGGCATCGCGTCCTTGGCGTTGACGACCAGGTTGATGATCACCTGCTCGAACTGGTTGAGGTCGGCCCGCACCAGCCACAGGTCGCGGCCGTGGCGGAGATCGAGCTCGATCTTCTCGCCGACGAGGCGGCGCATCAGCATCTGCAGGTCGCCCATCACGTCGCCGAGCTGCAGCACCTCGGGGCGCAGCGTCTGTCGGCGCGAGAAGGCGAGCAGCTGGCGCGTCAGCGCCGCGGCGCGATTGGCGTTCTGCTTGATCTGCATGATGTCCTGGAAGGACGGGTCGGTCGGCCGGTGGTTGGCCAGCAGCAGGTCGGAGAAACCGATGATCGCGGTCAGCACGTTGTTGAAATCGTGCGCGATGCCGCCGGCGAGCTGGCCGACCGCCTGCATCTTCTGCGATTGCGCGAAGCTCTCCTTCAGCGCGCGCTGTTCGGTCGTATCGAGAGCGTAGATCGTCGCGCCGCCGCCTTCCTGCTCGGGGCCGGAGACGAACAGACGCGCCGAGCGTGCGCCCTCGCCGACGATGCCGACGTCGACGGGCGGGATGTCGCTTTTCATCGCCGCCGCGTCGCGGATCGCGCGCTGCAGCGCCTGGCGGTCGTCCTCGGCGATCGCCGCGAAGATCGAGCGGCGGCCGCCCTCGGCCTTGAGCGAGGCCGGCATCATCTTGGCGAAGGAGGCGTTCGACTGCGAGATCGCGCCGGTCGCGTCGGTGATCGCGATCGCCATCGGCGTCGCGTTGAAGACGCGGGCGAAACGCACCTCGGCGGCGCGCAGGTTCTCCGCCGGCTCCTCGCCCGGCGCGCGGCTGATCACCAGCGTGCGCGACGGACCGGCGGTGCCGTCCTGCCCGAAGGCGAGGCGATGCAGCAGCCGCGTCGGCAGGCTCTGGCCGCCGCGGCGCTTGAGATCGACGTCGAACTGCTCGGTGCGCACCTCGCCCGGCGCGCCGGTGACGCTGCCGAGCAGCGCCGCCCCGCCGCCGGCCAGGAAGTCGGTGAGCTTGAGGCCGCCCGAGCCGACCTGCGCCAGGTCGTAGTCGAGCCAGTTCGCCAGGGTCGCGTTCATGTACGAGACGTCGCCGTCCTGGCCGCACGAGAAGAAGCCGGCCGGCGCGTGATCGAGGAAGTCGATCGCGTGCTGCAACTCTTGGAACACGTTCTCGTGACGCTCGCGCTCGCGGGTGACGTCGGAGATGCCCCACAGGCTGGCGCGCTTGGCGCCGGGCAGTTGCGGCAGGGGCCGCACGCGGACGCGATACCAGCCGACATCGCCGGCGGCGCCGTCGAGCGGCGGCGACAGCCGCACCTCCTCAAGGGCACGCTTGCCGTCGCGGGCCGCCTGGGCGAGGCGGTACACCGCCTCGGAGACCTCCGGCGAGCCGGAGAACAGCCGCTCGACCCCGCGCAGGTCGGCGACGCTGCGCGCGTTGGCGAGCCGAAGATAGGTGTCGTTGGCATAGAGGAACTTGCCGCCGGCATCGGTGACGAGCAGGCCTTCGGGACCGGTGTCGCAGACGACGCGCGTGACGTCGCTCTTGACCGCCTTGCCGGCAAGCTGGAAGAGGCCGATCGCGTAGCCGAACAGGGCGAAGATGCCGACGACGGCGAGCAGCGCCAGCAGATAGGTCTTGAGCAGGCTCGCCTGCTCCGGCTGCAGCGCCGTCAGGGCGAAGACGGCGACGAGCAGGACGATGGCGAAGACGGTGACGAGGAGCGGACTGCCGGCACGCTCGGTGCGGTGGAAGGCGGCGGTGGTCAGTTGGTCGCTCATGGCGAAGGGATCCGTCCGGCCCGGCTCGCATTCGATCCACGGCCCGCACGCGAATCGACGCCGTCGCTCGTCACGGAGCCGAGACGACCTTGTGGGGACCGGTCCAAATTTGCAACTCCGGGTTCCATCGTGCGACGCTTTCAGGCTGGCAGCCCACAGCTTCGTCCGCTCCCGATCTGAAGCTCATGCTTTAGGCCGAAATGCGTTAACCATCCATTAACCTTGTACGCGCTTCGCGTTCCTCTCGTGGTAGAAGATGAACGTTCGCGTTCTCGAGTATCAGGCGATATGCAGCAGATCGAAAACATCCTCGGCGGCAAAGGCGGTCAGCTCGCCCTCGCGGTCATCGCCTTCCTAGTCGCCGCGTTGCTGGTCCTGGTCATCGTGCGCATGCTGTTCGGCGGCAAGCTGCGGGCGCCGGGAAGCCGGGCGCGCCAAGCGCGGCTCGGCATCGTCGACGCCTTCGACCTGGACCGCCAGCGCCAGCTCATCATCATCCGGCGCGACAACACCGAGCATCTCATCCTGATCGGCGGCCCCAACGACCTGCTGATCGAGCCCGAGATCGTCCGAGTCGAGGCGCGCGAATTCCGCAACCGCGAGAAGGAGCCGGGCTTCGCCGACGCCCGCATCCCCGCGCCCTTCACGCCGGCCGACCGGGCCGACCTCAAGTCCTCGACCGAGGCGCCGACGGCGCCCCTCCCGCTGCCGTCCTCGCCCGACGAGCTGCCCTTGCCCCTGCCGGAGCCCTCACCCGCGCCGGAGCCCGCACCTGTGCCGGAGCCTGAGCCGGTTGCGCCGCCGACAGCGGCGCCGCGCGGTCCGACCTTCCCGCTGCCGCCGCGTCGCCCGGCGCCGGCACCCGCGGCCGAGCGCCGGCCGCCCATGCCGCCGCGCCTGCCTGAGATCGTCTCGCGCACGCCGGACGCGGCGCCGAACGGACCCGCTCCCGACCTCGGCGCTCCCCAAGTAACGCCGCCTCCGCCGCCGACGGTCGCTCCGCCGCAGGCGCCGTCGCTCGATGTCCCGCCGACAGGTCCGGCGGTGCCCCCGGCGCGCCCCGGGCCGACGTTCCGCCCGCTGCCGCCGCGGCCGCCCCTGCGCCCGCTCCAGCGCGTGACGCCGAAGCCGGCGACGCCCCCGGCGGACGCGGCCCCCGCGTCCGAAGCACCGGCGCCAAGCAAGCCGACACCGTCCCCGCCCGCGCCGGTCTCGCCTGCTACCCCCGCCGTCGTCCCGCCGCCGGCGCAGCCTGCGCCGCCGCCCGCCGCGGTTGCGCCCGAACCGCCGCCGGCCGCCGCACCGCCGACACAGACGCCGACGCCGACGCCTGCGGCATCGCCGGTCGACGACGACCTGTCGCTCGAGGAAGAGATGGCGAAGCTGCTCGGCCGCGGCTGAGCGGGCGCCGCTCAGCCGGGATAGTCGGACTGGTGGATGGCGCGCGCCCGCTCGAAGGCGGGGTCGGCCATGCAATGTCCGACGATCCGCTCGACCGTCGGCACGCCCTCGATCGGCACGTCGAACGTCCGCGCGCCGGCGACGAGAGCACAGAGGCAGATGTCGGCGAAGGTCGGCGTCTCGCCGTGGCAGTAGGTCCCGGTCTCCGGCGCGCCGGCGAGCCGAGCCTCGAAGCCGGCGAGGCCCGCACCGAACCATCGCACCTGCCACGCCCGCCATTGGCCGGCGTCGAAGCCGGCGGCCTCGGCGAGGTAGCGGCGGACCCGCGGCACGATGAGCGGATGCGAGTCGGCGACGGCGATGGCGGCCAGAGCGCGCACGCGGGCGCGGCCGAGCGGCTCGCGCGGCAGCAGCGGCGGCTCCGGGTACGCCTCCTCGAGATATTCGAGGATCGCCAGGGACTGGGTGAGCGCCGTGTCGCCGATCATCAGCGCCGGCACCGCGCCCATCGGATTGACGGTGCGGAACGCCGGATCGTCCGTCCCGCCATGGTCGATGTCGACCGGCGTCTCCTCGTAGGCGATGCCCTTCAGGTTCAGCGCCACCCGCAGGCGGAACGTCGCCTGCGAGCGCCAGAACCCGTAGAGCTTGAGCGGCTGCGTCCCGCCCTCAGGCATCGCGGTAGACGCGCTCGCGCCGCTCGTGACGCTCCTGCGCCTCGACGGACAGCGTCGCGATCGGCCGGGCGTCGAGACGCTTCAGCGAGATCGGCTCGCCCGTCTCCTCGCAATAGCCGTAGCTGCCGTCGTCGAGCCGGCCGAGCGCCGCCTCGATCTTCGAGATCAGCTTGCGCTGGCGGTCGCGCGCCCGCAGCTCGATCGCGCGATCGGTCTCGGAAGATGCGCGATCGGCGAGATCTGGATGGTTCTCGTTCTCGCTCTGCAGGGCCGCGAGCGTGTCGCGGCTCTCGCGCAGGATGTCCTCCCGCCAGCCGATCAGCTTGCGCCGAAAATAGTCGCGCTGCCGGTCGTTCATGAACGGCTCGTCGTCAGACGGCCGGTACGTTTCGTCGATGACTTGCGCCGCCACGCCCAGGTCCCCCCAGCGTTCGATTTGGCGCCCTTATATCGAGAGGTGCCGTGCGTAACAATCGGGGGTGGCAGATTCGCCGCAGCCTGTTGCCGAGACGCGTCGACCGGCCCGCTCCGCAGGCAGATCGACGACAGGCGCGCGGGAATAATAGGCAGGCGCACCCGCCGGCCGATCGTTGCGCGATCGGCAACGGTCAGTTGCCGGATCGGCGGCTGGCGGCGTGCCCGGCGCAGGCGCAGATTTTCCTTCGACCGCATCTCGTGTCGATGGGGAGCAAACCAATGTCCGACGCCGCCGCTGCCGCCCTCGCGATCGCCCTTGCGGCGGCGCCCGTCCCGGCGACCCACGCCAGCCTCGCCTACCACACCCGCGTCGTCGACGGGGTCGGGATCTTCTATCGCGAGGCGGGCCCGCGCGATGCGCCCACCCTGCTGCTGCTGCACGGCTTCCCGTCGTCGTCTCGCCAGTTCGATTCGCTGATCCCGCTGCTCGCCGACCGCTGGCATGTCGTCGCGCCGGACTATCCCGGCTTCGGGCTCAGCGCGGCGCCGCCGCCCGAGCAGTTCGCCTACACGTTCGACCATCTCGCCGAAATCGTCGACAAGCTGACGGACGACCTCGGGGTGCGCCACTATGCACTCTACATGAACGACTACGGCGGCCCCGTCGGCTTCCGCCTCGCGGTGAAGCACCCCGAGCGCATCACGGCGATGATCGTGCAGAACGCCGTCGCCCACGAGGACGGCCTCGGGCCGCTGTGGGTGGCGCGCCGCGCCTTTTGGGCCGACCGCGCCGCGCACGAGGCGAAGGTGATCTCCGCCTTCACCTCGCTCGAGGTCGCGCGCGACCGCCACGTCGGCAAGAGCCCGCGGCCGGAGCGCTACGACCCCTCGACCTGGACCGACGAAATCGCGCATCTGTCGCAACTAGGCCAGCGGCAAATCCAGGCCGACCTGTTCTACGATTACCGGACCAACGTCGCCTCCTATCCCGCCTGGCAGCAATGGCTGCGCGCGCATCGGCCGCCGCTGCTCGTGCTGTGGGGCAAGTACGATCCCTCCTTCGAGACCGCCGAAGCGGAGGCCTACCGGCGCGACGTGCCGGACGCCGAGGTGCATATCCTCGACGCCGGGCACTTCGCCCTCGACGAGGCGGTCGACGAGATCGCCGGGCTGGTACGGGGGTTCTTGGGGCGGGTCGCGGCTAAACCTTAAGTTGTATTGCCCTCGGCCCCGGGCCTTGTTCGGTTGACGCATTGCCGACCCAGGAGTGCGGACCGATGACGACGGCCCAACCATCCCCCGGACGCTACGACTATCACGATCAATATTACTCCCTGAATACCGGCGCGCATCGGAAGGGTGGCGTCGAGCTTTTGATGCCGACCCTCACCCATCACTTGGGGCTGTGGTACCCGCGCGTTTCGGCTTCCGACGCCGGCGAGCGAAGCGTCGATAAGTTTGGAACGGTCGTCGACCGCTATGTGTGGACCCTCTACAAGGCGCTCCGCGATTTTCAGGGCTTCGAGCACAATTTCGGGTTTATCCACCACGACCAGCACGTCGTATGTCTGTTCGGCGGCGTCTATCACGCGGAGGGCGACGCCCTGCTGCAATACCAGCCGCAGGGGAGTACGTTTCACTACGGCCTCGAGGATGCCCGCGACAGCGACAACAAGATCCTCTTCATAAAAGCCCGTTGGCACGGCCTGATCATCATCGTGCGATGCGAGTTTCATAGCGAATACTTCACGGCGACGCGCTTCGTCACCGTGACCGACTTCGATAACGTTCCGCCAAAGGTCTCCGCGATCTGCGAATCTCTTACGCAGCTCTCGAAGCTGAACAAGGACGATCAGATCGCCGACGAGATCACCGAGGACGCCCATGTCCAGCTCTATCAGAAAATCTGGGAGACACTCGATGAGCAGGTTTTCGATTGGACAGGGGTTTTCGCGGACTTCGACAAGGACAGCCGGCTAAGGATTTTCGCTGATTTCCGCGGTCTCGTCGTTTTCGGCGACGACAGCGCGACGGCGGGTCCACTCTCTCATGTGTCCAGCAGGGGCGAAGAGATGGCCGCATTCGATGCGGACTATGCAGCCAAAAGTCTGCTTCCGTCGATCTGGCCGTTTCTCAAGGTCAAGAACGGCCTCGATTTAAAGCGCCGGGAATTTACCGCGAGCTATATGCTAGGACGGCGCGCCGTCTACATCACCGCGCTGGGACCGCAGCCCCCGGCGAACGATCGCTTCGATTGCGCACCCTTGCAATATTTCCTCGTCGCGCGGCCGGTCAGCGACTGGCAACTCGGCGCCCTCGTCGACCGCCTTCATTTCATGGGCACGGTGCGCCTTGCAGCGCTGATGGAGTTGTCGGCGTTGCGACGCGCCGGCGCCAACCTGCGCGACATGGACAAGGAGATCGACGCGGCACGTCAGCAGATCGAGTCCAACAACCTCGAGGCGGCGACCCAACACCATCAGAACGCCATCCGGCTCATCGCCCATACCGACAAGAATGGTCCGATCTTCTGGGCTGGACTGCAGTTTCGCGTGGAGCGCTCACGCTACTACGTCCAGCGCTTCCAGGATTTTGTCGACTTCCTCGATATCGACCCCATCGAAGGCTACCAGCCGTACGATCTCTTCGTGAAAGGCCGGCTCGGCGGCGTCTACGACTACATCGACCGGCTGGGCCGGCGCCAAGAGCGGGCAATCCGAAGCACTGAGAGCATCTACCAGCTGATTTCGCTGAAGGAGGCAGCCGCGACAAGCCAAAAGATTGCGAAAGCCAACGAGCTCGGCGTCATCGCAAATCAACAAAGTGCGGAGACAAACCG
>CAZZZM010000052.1:0-14273 GCA_964658465.1 uncultured Nakamurella sp. | reverse complement strand
AGCGCCGCAGCCCGCAGATCGCCGAGAAAGACGGCGCCGCCTTCGGCCAGCCGCGGCACGACCCCGGCGAGCACGCGTTCGAGATAGGCGGCATCCGGGAAATACTGGACCACCGAGTTCAGCACCGCGAGGTCCGCCCCGCCCGGCGCCACCTCGCCCAGCCCGTCGACATCGTGCGCCGCGCATTGGGCGAGCCGCACATGGGCCAGCGCGGGCTGCGTCGCCACCCAGGCGGCAAGCGATTGGATCGCCTCGCTCGAGAGATCGATGCCGTGATAGGCGTCTCCGCCCGGCGCCAGCGCGGCGGCGACGAGGCCGACCCCGCAGCCGATCTCGATCACCCGCTTGTGCGGCACGCTGCGCATCAGCGCCAGGGCGTCGTCGAGCCACACCTGCATGCGCTCGCGGGGGATCGGCGCGCCGGTGAAGCCAGAGATCCAGGCATCGAAATTCGGCGCCCGCACCTCGCGGTCCCAGCGATAGCTGCGGTCGTAGACCATCTGCCATTGCTTCAGGATGCGGGTCTCGAGCGCGTCGTGCGCGGCGGCGCGTTGCGCGGCGACCCAGGCCGGCGCCGGCACCACGGCGATCTCGAGCCGATCCTCCGTCGTTCGGATGGCGAACGCCTCGACGCGCGCGTCGGCACGGAGGAAGGCCTCGGCGAGGCCGCGCAGCGCCGTGTCGTCCATCGCAGTCCCTCGCGATCGAGTGCCTCGCTGCGCGCTCTATGCTAGGGACCGGCGCCTTTCAAGCCGAGCCGGATCTTGCCTCTGTCGCCCGAACGCCTGCCCCTGTTCGTCAAGCTCGCCCTCTACCGCCTGATCTGCCGCCGTGCGGCGAGCGCCGCCGCGCCGCTCGATGCGGCGGCGATCGAGCCGGCGACGGCGGGCTGGGGCCGGACGCTCGCCGACGGCATCGCCCTGGTGCGCGCTGGGCGTTGGGCGGAGGCCGACGCGGTGCTGGGACGCGGCCTCGCCGTCTTTCCGAACGATCCCGGCCTGCTGATCGAGCATGCGCTGGCGGCCGATGGCGCCAAGCGCCACCGCGAGGCAATCGCGCGCTGGAGGGCGGCCCTGGCCGTGGCGCCGGGACGGTCGATCTGCCATTTCAGTTTGGCATCGAACCTGCGCGAGGTCGGCGAGATCGAGGAGGCGCGCCGCGTCATCGAGGCCGCGCGACGGCGCTTCCCGAAGGATTCGAGCGTGATCTGCGAGGCCGGACGCATCGCCGAGGCGGACGCGCGCTTCGGCGACGCGCTGGCCTGTTTCGGCGAGCTGGTGCGCCGACGAAACCCGCACCCGGACTGGCTCCGCGGGCACGCGCATGCGCTGGTCCTGCTCGGCCGCTTCCCGGAGGCCGAGGCGGCTCTCGCCGCCGCGCTCGCGCGCCACCCCGACGAGCAGATGCTGCTCGCCGTCGAAGGCATCCTCGCCTCGTCGCGCGAGGATTGGCCGAAGGCGGTCGCGCTGTGGAGCGACTATCGTCGCCGCTTTCCGGCCGACAAGACCGGCTGGGAGCACCATGGCCGCGCCGTGCAGGGCGCTCTCCTCGACGCCGAGGACCGGCGCGGAACCGCCGCGCCGGCCATCCTGTCGGCGCCACTGAAGCTCGATGTCGTCGAAGACGAGGCGATCCGCACCCTGATGCTCGGCTTCGAGAGCATCGGCGACAGCTGCGAGTTCGGCTCGGTGCAGCGCCGCTACGCCGCCGAGCCGCTCGGCCTGCTGCGCTGGAACGACGTCCAGCTCGACGACCTGACCGCCGCGCTGGCGCATCGCTTCGATGGCATGGGACTGCCCGAGAACACCGAGATGCCGGTGATCGGCAACGGCGAGTACACGATCAGGGACACGCGCTGGTCCCTTTGGATGCATACCTTTCTGTTCGAAGGCCAGACCGATCCCGCTGCGCTCTATCCGAAGATGTGCCGTCGCGTCGCCTGGCTGCGCGACAAGCTCGTCGCCGACCTCAGGGCGGCGGAGAAGATCTTCGTCTACCGTTCGCCCGGCATCGACGCGGCGCGGCTCGCCGCGCTGCATGCCGCGCTCGAGGCCTACGGGCCGGTCCGGCTTCTCGCGGTACAGCCGGCGTCTGCCGCATGCGACCATCCCGGCGCACCGGGCGATATCGTCGCGCTCGGCGAGCGGCGCTGGATGGGCTTTCTGAGCCGCCTCGGCGTCGCCGACGGCAATTACTGGGACATCGCCTTCGACGAATGGGTCGCGATCTGCCGCGCGACGGAGGCGGCGGCTAGATCCCCTGCCCTTCGACCTGCACCGTGAGCTTGTCGACGATCTGCTGGATCTCCGGCTGGTGCGGGTAGATCGCCAGCGCGCGGCGGTAGACCTCGAGCGCCTGCTTGTCGAAGCCGGTGCGCTGCAGGATCATCGCCATGCCTTCGATCGCGCCGAAATGCTTGGGCTCAAGCTTGAGCACGTGCTCGACATCGGCCATCGACCCGTTGAGGTCGCCCTTCGCGAAGCGCACGCTGGCCCGCTTGTTCCACGCCTCGGGCCAGTTCGGCTGGATCAGCACGAGCTTGTCGAGAAGCTCCCCCGCCAGGTCGTAGTTCTTCGACTGGATCGAGACGACGGCGCGCTGCATGAGGAGGTTGGCGGTGTCGGAGCCCGATCGCATCCAGATCGCCCCGATGAGGCCGGCGAGCCCCTTGGCCTCCTCGACGTCGCTGGCGGCGGCGAGCTTCCCGTACAGTTCATCCAGCGTGTGGCGGCGGGCGAAGGCGAGCGGCGGATGCGGCGTCAGGGCCTTGCGGATCGCTTCGGCGCGCTCGGCCGGGTTCGGCGGCGGCTTCGGCGGCGCGGCGCGGCGGCAGGCCCGGCATGCCGGGGGTCGGGATCACCCCGCCGGGACCGACGACCATGCCGCCGTCGGGCCGGCCCGGCATCATGCCGTTGGCGTCGGTCTCGGGATCGCCGCCGCGCGGGCCGTAGACATGGACGCCGGGCGGCATCGGGATGTCCGGCATGCCCGGCAGCTTCAGCACCTCGCCGGCGCCGGGCTGGACCGGATCGCTCTCCGCATGGGCGAGCGAAGGCGCGAAGGCGAAGGCCAGGACGACGGCGAGACAACGGGTGCGCGAGACCATGTGCGGCAGGCTAGGATGAAGCCGCGGAAACGTCAAAGCGACCCGAAAGCGCGTGTCAGTGCAGCGCCGCCAGATGCGCCTCGAAGCTCGGCAGCAGGCGGTCGTTGGCGTAACCGCTGAGATGATCGACGTCGAAGTCGAGCGGCTTGCCGTCGGCCATCGCGTCGCAGGCGGCGGGACCGCAGAGCACCGCCGCCGGGTCCCAGATCGACACGCCGGGCAGCGCGGCGAGCGCGCGCTCCCTGTCGAGGATCGGCGCGCGGCGGCGTTCGAACGCGGCGCGATCCTCCGAGAAGCCGGCGGCGCAGATCGGGTTCGAGCGGTCGAACCAGTCCGCGCAGCGGAACGGCGGCGACTTGAACACGGGCTTCGGCGCCTCCAGCACGACGGACACCTTGCGCGCGGCAAGGGCGGTGACGAAGGCGCGCAGCTCCTCGAACGCCGCCTGCGGCGCCACCGTCGGGCCGAGGTCGATCCCCTCGTTGTCGTCGCTGCGGTAGCGGTGCAGCCGCAAGGCGGGAAGGAACACGACATCGCTCGCCTGCGCGCGGGCGAGGATCGCGTCGCGCATCGTCCGGTTCGCTGCCCGGCAGGAGGGGTCGAGCGCGGCGACCGGCGTCAGCAGGTCCATGAAGGCGCAGCCGGAGCTCGCGTAGATCGACACGTCGACGTGCCGCGCCTGCGCGAACTCCCGCAGCATGCGCAGGTAGGCGCCGGCGTGCGAGTCGCCGGCGACGAAAAGACGGGTCTTCGCCGGCGCACCGCAATCCTGCGGCGTCACGTCGAGGATCTTGACCACGCCGTCCCAGCGCGTCGCGACATGCGCACGACACGTGCCGTCGGGCGGCGGCGCGCTGTAGGGGCTCCAGACCTGCGCGTGGCGCGTCTGCGACAGCGACAGGACGGAGGTCAGCGCGAACGCCGCCTTGGCGAGGCCCGCGCTCGCGACGAGCGCGCCGAGGCCGACGCCGACGACGGCCGCGCGCGGCCAGCGCCGCAGCCGGGACGAGCGCCGGAACGGCTGCTCGACGAAACGATAGGACAGCGCCGCAAGCGCGAAGGTCAGCGCGATGGCGATCGCACGCGTCGCGATATTGTCGAGGCCGCAGGTCCATCGCAGCAGCACGTAGACCGGCCAGTGCCACAGATAGAGCGAGTAGGAGATGCGGCCGACGTAGGCGACCGGGCGCCACGCCAGCGCGCCGGACACGCGTCCCGTCTCGGCCGCGCCGACGATTGCGATCAGCAGCAGGGTCGCGGCCACCGGCGGCACCGCCCAGGGAAACGGGAACGCGTTCTCCGTCGCGAGCGCGAACGTCGCGGCGAGGACGACGAGCGACACGGCCGCGAGCCCGTCGCGCGCGGCCGCCGGCCACGCCGTCAGCGAGCCGCGCCAGGACGGCAGGGTCAGCGCGAGGATCATCCCGACGCCGAGCTCCCAGAAGCGCGCCGGCAACAGGAAGAAGGCCGCGACCGGCGCTTGCGACGTGAGCCAGGCGGACGCGGCAAGCGACGCCACCGACAGCGCCGCCACGATGGCCACGACGAGGCCGCGCCAGCGCCGCAGCCGATCGATGGTGACGAGCGCGATCAGCGCCGGGAAGACGAGGTAGAACTGCTCCTCGACGCCGAGCGACCAGGTGTGGAGGAACGTGTTGAAGGCTTCGCGCGGCGCGAAATAGACCTCGGTCTGCGAGGCGAGCGAGATGTTGGACAGGCCGAAGAAGGCGGCGAGGCCCGTGCTCGGAATGACCTCGCTGAGCCAGGCATCGGGCACGAAAAGCACCGTCGCCACCGTCGCGACGAGCAGCATCACGATCAGCGCCGGCGCGATCCGTCGCAGCCGCCGCGCGTAGAAGAAGGCGACCATGTCCCGCACGCGCGCGAAGCGCTGGTCGATCATCGACAGCGTGACGACGAAGCCGGAGATCACGAAGAAGACGTCGACGCCGGTGAAGCCGCCCGGCAGCCATGCGCGCTCGAGGTGGCAGACCATGACGGAGAGGACCGCGATCGCGCGCAGCCCGTCGATGGCGCCGATGTAGCCGCTCGTGGACGGGCCGTGGGTCGGGCGGGACGGCGTGTCGGCGGCCAAGAGACCGGTGGTCACGAGCGCGTCTCGATTGGGGTGGCGACCCGCCTCCCAGCAAGAAGGGGAGTCGGAGCCGGCGGTCGAAGCGACGCTCGCACCACTAGCCGCCGCTTGCCGCGATGCGGCCCTCCCCGTCGGCCCAGAGCGCGCTGATGCCCTCGCGATAGGTCGGGTAGGCCAGCTCGAGGCCGAGCTCGTCCTTGATCTTGCGGTTCGAGCAGCGCTTGCTCTCGCTGTAGAACGAGCGCGCCATCGGCGTCATGTCGGCGGTGGCGAAGTCCTGCTCCGGCGGCGGCGCGACGCCCATCATCTCGGCGGCGAAGGCGATCACGTCCTGCGGCGGCGCCGGCTCGTCGTCGGTGACGTTCCACACGTCGGACGGCCCCTCGTGCGCGACGAGCGCGGCACAGGCACGGGCGATGTCCTCGACGTGGATGCGGTTGAACACCTGCCCCGGCTTGACGATGCGGCGCGCCTTGCCCTGGGCGAGATTGACGAGCGGGTTGCGGCCGGGACCGTAGATGCCGGAGAGACGCAGGACGTGCACCGTCTTGGCCGGGTCCTTGGCGAGAGCCAGCCACGCCTTCTCCGCGTGGATGCGGACCTTCGAGCGCTCGTTGCCCGAATGCGGCAGCGCCGTCTCGTCAACCCACTCGCCGCCGCGGTCGCCGTAGACGCCGATCGTCGAGAGATAGAGGATCTTCTGCGGCCGCTTGATCGCCGCGAGGCGCCGCCCGTAGCGCGCCAGCACCGGATCGACCGATGTGCCGGGCGCGATCGACACCAGGATCACGTCGGCGTCGCCGAGCCTCGCCTCGATCTCGGGGCTGCCGCCGTCGGTCGCGAAATGCAGGATCTCCGCGCCCTCGGCCAACGGCCGCGGCGTCGCGCTGTCGCGCACCGTGCCGGCGACGCTGTCGAAGGCCTGGCGATAGAGATGGACGAAGTGCTGCGCGCTGTAGCCGAGGCCGAAGACGAACAAGTTCATGCGACGACCGGATAAGGCGCAAACGGGGCGGGAGCGGGGCCGGCGCGATCACGCGGCACCGACGGCCTCGCCTTCCGGAGCCTCGTCGTCGGGCTTGTAGCGCTGCGCGAGCCGCCCGATCGTCGAGCCCTGGACCAGCACCGAGAAGAACACCACCGCATAGGTCGCCGCCAGGATCAGCTCCTGGTTCGGGCCCTTCGGGATCGACAGCGCGAGCGCGATCGAGATGCCGCCGCGCAGGCCGCCCCACACGAGGATCGGCACCGCCCCGCGGCCGAGGCTGGAGATGCGGTAGAGCACGAGCAGCGGGCCGCCGACCGAGACGAGCCGGGCGACGAGCACGATCGGCACGACGGCGAGCGCGACGAGCATGATCGCGGTCTCGCGCCACACGACGATGGCCTCGAGCCCGACGAGCAGGAAGAGCACCGCGTTGAGGATCTCGTCGACCAGCAACCAGAAGCTGACCACATAGTCGCGGGACCGTTCGCTGAGCGCGTATTTGACGCCCTGGTTGCCCATGATGAGCCCGGCGACCGCCATCGCCACGGGGCCGGACACGCCCATCGCCTGCGCCGCCGCATAGCCGCCCATCACCACCGCCAGCGTGATCAGGACCTCGGCGACGAGGTCGGCGATGCCGCGCATGAGCCAGAAGGCGATGCCGCCGACGATCGCGCCGAAGGCGATGCCGCCGCCGGCCTCGAGCGCGAAAAGGCGCGCGGCGGTGCCGAGGGTCATCTCCTGCTGGCCCGTGGCGGCCGCGAAGACGATCGTGAAGACGACGACGCCGACCCCGTCGTTGAACAGGCTCTCCGTGGCGATCGTCGCCTGGATCGACGGCGGCAGCCATGCGTCCTTGAGGATCGCGATGACGGCGACGGGGTCGGTCGGGCTGATCAGCGCGCCGAACACGAGGCACCAGACGAGCGGCATGTCGTGGCCGACGACGAGCAGCAGGCCCTTGAGGCCGCAGCCGACCAGCAGCGTCGACAGGAGCGTGCCGAAGGTGGCGAGCGCGAGGATCGCCCAGCGCCCCTCGCGCATGTCGCGCCAGTCGATGTGGAAGGCGCCGGCGAAGAGAAGGAACGACAGCATGCCGTCGAGCAGCGTCGTCTTGAAGTCGAGCTGGTCGACGAAGCTCTTCGCGAAACGATGCAGTTGCAGGCCGGGCGCCAGGCGCGAGGCGACGACGATCGCCGCCGACGCCAGGGCACCGAGGATCGTCAGCCCGATCGCCGGCGGCAGCTTGATGAAGCGCGCATTGATCGTCGCGAAGAGCGCGGTGAGGACGACGACGATCGCCGCGGCATCGAAGGGGGACAGGTCGGTCAGGTGCGTCACCGACGCCTTGCTCGATGACCGAGCAACTCTTTACCGTCACGGCCGGGCGTGGCCCGTCCGTCGACGCGCCGCCGCTGCGGCGCTCCGGCCGTCACGGCCCGCGACCGGTGCCTCGTCGTGCGTGCGCGCTGGATTGCATCCGTGATCATCTCGGAGTGCTCGTACCAGACGCGCCGCGTCAGGCCATGTCTTTTCGTGACGCCGTGCTTCGTCTCAGGGCGAAGCGGCCGGCCGCGAAGGCCGAGCTTGCCGACGATGCCGAGGCAAAGCGTGCCGTGCGGGCGGCTGTCAGCCGGCGACCGACCTTCAGTGCGCCATGAAGACCGGCAGCACGGCCTCGGCGAGGATGTCCGACGTCACCCCGCCGAAGATCATCTGGCGGATGCGGCTCTGGGTGTAGCCGCCCTTGAGCATCAGGTCGGCGCCGAGGTCGTGCGCGGCGGCGAGCAGCGCACGGCCGGGCGTGCGGCCCTCCTCGCGCACCTCGACGGCGCGCGCGGCGATCCCGTGCCGCTGGAGCGAGCGGGCGATCTGCGCGTCGGACGGGCCCGGCAGGCGCAGCCCCGGCACGGCGAGCACGATCACGTCGCGCGCCTTGAGCAGGAGCGGCATCGCGAAGGCGATGGTGCGCGCCGTCTCGCTGGAGCCGTTCCAGGCGATCGCGACCGTCTCGCCGATCGTCGTCGCCGGCTCCGGCGGCGCGATGAGCAGCGGGCGCCCGCTCTCGAACAGCGCCGTCTCGAGCGTCGAGCGGTGCGGCTCGTTCGAGGCCGAGCCAGGCCGCCCGACGACGATGATGTCGAAGACGCGGCCGTATTCGCCGACGCTGGTCGGCGACACCAAGGCCTCGCCCATCCAGCCGAAGCTCGGCCCCTGCGTCGTGTCGGAGCGACGCGGGACGGCCCGGCGCGTCATGAAGCCTTCGAAGGTCTCGGCCGCGTTGCGGAGGAATTCGCGACGCGTGCGATCGTCGAAGATGACGCCGCTCATCGAGAAGTCGGCCGCCACCATCTCGGCGATGTCCGGCCCGAGCGGTATCCCCTCGACGTAGGAATCGAACCGGCGCGCGAAGACCAGCGCCGTCTCGAGGACGCCCTCCATGCGGTCGTGGTCTTCCACCGGGACGAGGATCGATCTCATGCCAATGCCCTGCTCGGCGGCATTGTCGCGCAGGTCGGCCCGTATGAGAAGGGGCGAACCCTTTGCCGGCACGGGCATTCCACCGCCGGACGGAGGAAACAGGCATGGACGACCAGAAGCGCGGCGACGATGCCGCCGATCATGCGCCGCGGCCCGGCGGCAATGCGCCGAAGCCCGACAAGGGCAAGCAGGACGCGCCGAACTACGACGAGCGCGAGGACGGCGGCCGCGCCATCCCCGACGAGGACCTCAGCTCGGCGAACGACGAGTAGGCGTCAGCGCGCCGGCTCCGCGACCTTGGCCTCGGCCCGCAGCAGCCTGCGCACTGCCGGCGCCGCGACGACCTCGGCCTGGTTGGCGAAGGCCTCGTGGTTCCTCTCGATGTCGTCGAGATCGTAGAGGTAGTTGACCATCAGCCCGGCCGAATCGCGCATGCCCTTCTCGGACGTGTCGCCGAGCCAGTTCAAACGCTCGAGCCGGGCGCCGTTGCCGAGATGGAAGCCGGCGACCGGGTCGACGGGGCGCCCGTCCGGCCGCTTGGCGGTGAGGAAATAGGCGGCGGCCAGCGGCTCGACGAGCTTGCGCACGCGCTCCGGCACGCCCGCCTCCTCGCGCCACGCCGAGGTCCCCAGCTTGGCGAGGAGCTGGCGATCCTCGACCGACAGCACCGACAGATCGATGCCGCCGAGCCAGCGCGTGAAGCCGGGCACCGGCGACAGCGTGACGAAGGTCTCGATGCGCGGGAAGTCGCGGCGCAGCTCCTGCACCACCTGCTTGATCAGGAAATTGCCGAACGAGATACCGCCGAGCCCCCTCTGGCAGTTCGAGATCGAGTAGAAGACGGCGACCTTCGCCTTGTCGGGCGTCACCGGCTTGCGGTCGGCATCGAGCAGCGGGCCGATCGCCGCGGGAATCGAATCCGTCAGGGCGACCTCGACAAAGATCAGCGGCTCGTCCGGCAGCGCGGGATGGAAGAAGCCATAGCAGCGCCGGTCCGGCGGATCGATGCGCAGGCGCAGGCTCGGGAAATCGCTGATCTCGTGCACCGCCTCGTAGCGGATGATCTTCTCGAGCACGATGGCCGGCGTCGACCAGTCGATCGAGCGCAGCACGAGAAAGCCGCGGTTGAACCAGGACGAGAGCAGATGCGCGAAGTCGCGGTCGACCGGCGCCAGCGACTTGTCCTTCTTCAACGCGGCCAGCAGGTCGGCGCGCATCGCGACGAGCGCCCTGGTGCCGCCGGGCGCGCGGTTGATCCGCCGCATCAGCTCCTGCCGCCGCGGCTCCGACGAAAAATGCAGCTCGGCCGCCGTCGCGTCCGTCTTCTCGGCCAGCCATTGCCTGGCGAGCGCCGCGAGCCGCTCCTTGTCGGGCCCGAACTCGTCGAGCAGCGCGCGAAAGACCGCGTGCTTGCCCTCGGCGTCGAGCGCCTCGTAGCGCTCTATCAGCTCCGCCGCGAGCGCCGTGCCCGAGGCCTCGCCGCGCCCCGACAGCAGCTGGTCGCAGCAGGCGATGAAGCGCGTCGGGCTCGCCGCCTCCGGCTCCGCGGCGGGCTTGCGCCCGATCCAGCTGCGCCCGCGCTCGGTGATCGAGGTGAAGAGGTCCGAGAAGAGCGCGCCGGTGGCGGCCATGGGAGAGTGCTTTCGCGTGCTGGCGACGATCGGTTTCCAACATATGAGCCGTCGCGCCGCAACGCGGCAAGCCGTCCATGCCGACCGCTCCGAGGCGGCCCGCGATCCGCATTGCGCGACGGGCGACGCTATGGCCAAAGGGCGCATGATCAAAGCCGCCGTCGCTGCCGCCGGGCAGATCTTCTCTCCCCCGTTCCGCAGCGTCCTCTGGAAGACCCTCGGCCTGACGGTCCTCATGCTGGCGCTGCTCGGCGTCGCGGCCGAAAAGCTCGTCATCGCCTATGTCGCGTTGCCGCATGCGGCATGGCTCGCGACGACGCTGCACGTCGTTGCCGGGCTCGGGCTCGTCGTCGGCCTGGTCTTCCTGGTGACCCCGGCCTCGTTCGTCGTCGCGGGCTTCTTCTTCGACGAGCTCGCCGATCACGTCGAGGCGGAGATCGCCGGGCCGGCGGGCCGCGGGCGCGCGATGGCGATCGGCCCGGCGCTCTGGGTCGGACTCAAGTTCGGCGCGATCAGCCTCGTCGTGAACGCGGTCGCGCTGCTGCTGCTCCTGCTGCCGGGCGTCAACGCGATCGCCTTCTTCGGCGCCAACGCCTACCTGATCGGACGCGGCTTCTTCGAGCTGGCCGCCCTGCGCTATCGCGACATCGACGAGGTGCGCGAGCTGCGCCGCCGCCACGGCCTGCGCATCTTCCTCGCCGGGTGTCTCTGCGCGGCGCTCGCCGCGGTGCCGCTCGTGAACCTGCTGACGCCGCTCTTCGCCACCGCGCTGCTGGTGCGCGTCGCGCAGCCGATCGTCCGCACCGCTCCCGTCCGTCGCCTACGGGAGACGCAAGCGCGTCAGCTCGAGTAGGCCGCGAACTGCCCGGTCTTGCGGAAGCGCGACAGGTAGAGCGGCACGTAGGCCTCGAAGCTCTCCGGCTTGATGCCGAGACCCTGGAGGGTGCGGCCGTCGCTCTTCGCCGCCGCCGAGACCACGTTGTCGACCTGCAGGAGCTTCACCTGATCCTCGGTCATGTCGAGCATCTCGGGGAAGAAGCCGAAGGCGAGCTTCTTTATCGCCTCCGTCCCGCGCCCCATGGCGAGAGCGGCCGGCAGCGGCAGCGGCACCAGCGCGCGACGCCGGCCGATCGTCTCCAGGATGAAGGCCATGATCGCCTTGAAGGAGCGGGCCTCCGGGCCGCCGAGCTCGTAGATCGTGCCCGGCCTCGCCTGGCCGTCGGCGGCGAGCGCGATCGCCTCGGCCACGTCGCCGACGAAGACCGGCTGCAGCAGGCTCTTGCCGCCGCCGATCAGCGGCAGCGCCGGGGCGATCCGCGCCATGGCGGCGAAGCGGTTGAAGAACTTGTCCTCCGGCCCGAAGACGATCGACGGCCGCACGATGACCGCCTCCGGCAGCGCCGCCAGCACGATCGCCTCGGCCTCGGCCTTGGTGCGCCCGTATTCGGCCGGCGAGTTCGGATCGGCGCCGATCGCCGACATCTGCACGTAGCGCGTGATGCCGGCGGCCTTCGTCGCCTCGACGATGGTGCGCGTGCCCTCGACGTGGATCGCGGAGAAGGTCTGCGGGCCGGCCTTGGACAGGAGGCCGACGAGATTGATGACGGCGTCCGCGTCGCGCACCGCGCGAGCGACCGAGTCGGGGTAGCGCAGGTTCGCCTGCACGGCATGGATCTGGCCGACGAGGCCTGACGGCTGCTGCGCGAAGGCGGAGCCGGGACGCCGCACGGCGACGCGGACGCGCCAGCCGTGCTCGGCCAGGGCCTTCGACACGTAACGCCCGACGAAGCCCGAGCCGCCGAAGACGGTGACGAGCTTGCCCGTGCGAACCAGCGTCTCGGCCATGGCGGTCTCCTGTTGCGCGGCCTCTTTAGGCACGCCCCTCACGGCTCCACAAGGCCGTTTCGGCGCCGCGCGTTGCGCTTTGGCAACCACCCCGCGGAAGTCAGGCAAGTGACGCAGAGCCAGGTAAGGTTTCGTTAACGAGCCTGCGGCGAAATCGTCCTTACGCCGACGTGCCCAAGGGGCCGGCCCGATCACCCGCGACCCCTCGAGCGAACGCTGGGGCGCGTCGGCGCTTCAACTTGTCCCCAGAGCGCGCTTGCGGGCGCGCCGCGGCGCGGTAAGCTGCGGTACCGACTCCAAGAGGGACCCCTGAGTGTCGAGAGAGCCGCGCGACGCCCCGCAGTTCTATCTGACGGCGCCGTCGCCCTGCCCCTACCTGCCGCGCCGCGAGGAGCGGAAGGTCTTCACTCATCTGATCGGGCGCCGCGCCGCCGCGCTCAACGACACCCTGACGCAATCCGGCTTCCGCCGCTCGCAGACGATCGCCTACCGGCCGGCCTGCGAATCCTGCCGCGCCTGCGTCTCCGTGCGCGTCAAGACGCACGAACTCGTGGTCACCCGCAGCCTCCGCCGCGTGCTCGAGCGCAACGCCGACGTGCGCGGCACGGTGGTCCGCTCCGATCCGACCTCCGAGCAATACGCGCTGTTTCGCACCTACCTCGACGCCCGCCACGCCGACGGCGGCATGGCCGACATGACCGTGCTCGACTATTCGATGATGGTCGAAGACAGCCACGTCGAGACGCGACTGGTCGAGTACCGGGTCGGTCCGACCAGTGCGGGCTCGGCCGGCCGTCTCGCGGCGGTCTGCCTCACCGACGTGCTCGCCGACGGCCTGTCCATGGTCTACTCGTTCTTCGATCCCGCCCTGCAGGCGCGGTCGCTCGGCAGCTACATGATCCTCGATCACGTCGAGCGGGCGCGGAAGCTCGGGCTGCCGCACCTCTACCTCGGCTACTGGGTCGAGGGCTCGCGCAAGATGGCCTACAAGGCGCGCTACCTGCCGCAGGAGCGGCTGGGCATGAACGGCTGGGAGCGGATCGACGCCTGAGGCGCGAGCCGGCGTCGACGACGTCGCCAGCCGCAAATAAAATTTAGACGGCTCTCATATTTTGTTGCGTTGCAATAAATGCAGCCCTGCCTTCGCAGCGCCGGCGCGTTAAAGCCTTGGCAAATCAGCACGTCGCATCATATTGCAGTGCGTCATAAGCTGACGATTACTCACGAGGTTGCGATGATCGGCATTCGTACGTCTTCCCGCGCGACGCAGCGCCAGGCCGCCGTCGTCGTGCGCCTGATGGCCTTCGTGGTCGCCGCCGCCAGCGTCGTGCTCATCCCGACCGAGCTCGCGGCCGCTGCCGCCGGTCGCGTCTCGACGGGGACCGCCTTCGCGTTCGTCGGTGTCGCCGCGGCGGTGACGCTCGCGATGATCGTCGCGGCGCGCGGCGTCGATCCGCTCCGCAACTAGCGGCCGCTCGACCGCGGCACGACGGCAACAGCCGGCCGCAAGACGCCCGCGCGTCTAGCGACCCGCTGGAGGAGATGCTACAGGTCCGACCTCCGCAGCGGGGGCGCGTCGGATGCTGTCTCGTCAATCGCGTACCGATCTCATCGGCTTGGCCCTGGGCGCTGCCGTCGCGCTCTCGGCGGCCTCGGCGCTCGCGCAGGACCGCTGCGAAGGCACGCTCTGCGACCTCTACTACGCCAACAAGCCGCCGCCGGCCCCGGCCCCCGCCGCGCAACCTGAGGGCGCCACGCCGCTGGTCGTGCCGAAGCGCACGCTGTTCGGTGATTTCTTCGGCGGCTCGTCGCAGGCGCAAGGCCAGCAACAGCCCGCCGACGGCAGCGCGCCGGCGAAAAAGCCGCTCGTCGCCGTCCAGGGCGGCGGCCTGCTCGGGATGATGCGAGGCGCGCCGCAGGAGCGTTGCGAAGGCACGCTGTGCGATCTCTATTACGGCGGTTCGAAACCGGAGCGGTCCGAAGGCGGTGCGGAGCCGGCTTCGACCGACGCCGAGACGGCGGCCGACATGGCGCCGCAGACGCAGCCGCCCGCGCGGGTCATCGAGCAGCCCGAAGAGCGGCATTGCGCCGACAGCCGCGACCCCTGGAGCTGCTACCGCCGCTGAG
>CAZZZM010000051.1:4184-14363 GCA_964658465.1 uncultured Nakamurella sp. | reverse complement strand
GCAAAAGCGATGGGCCAGCAAGCGCGGGGCCGAGCCTTGACGCTGGCGGCTTTTGTTGCCACCGCTGGCGGCCCCTGACCGAAGCGTCGACGAAGAGCCTCCGGCGTGCTCGTCCAGCTGTCCATCCGCGACATCGTCCTCATCGACAAGCTCGACCTCGCGCTCGGGGCCGGGCTCACGGTGCTCACCGGCGAGACGGGCGCCGGCAAGTCGATCCTGCTCGATGCCTTCTCCCTCGCGCTCGGCGCGCGCGGCGACGGCGCGCTGGTGCGCCAGGGCCAGGCGCAGGGGCAGGTCACCGCCGTCTTCGACGTCGGCCCGGACCATGCCGCCCGATCGCTGGCCGCCGCGCAGGACATCGACGCGGACGGCGAGCTGATCCTGCGCCGCGTGCAGACCGCCGACGGCCGCACCCGCGCCTTCCTCAACGACCAGCCCGTCTCGGCGCAGGTGCTGCGGGCGATCGGCCGGGCGCTGGTCGAGATCCACGGCCAGCACGACGACCGCGCGATGGTCGAGGCGGCGACGCATCGCCAGCTCGTCGATGCCTTCGGCGCGTTGGGCGGCCCGCTGGCCGAAGTGCGCACGGCGCATGCCCGCGCGCGGGCGCTCGAGAGCGAGCGCGTCTCCGAGGAGGCGCGCATCGCCGCCATCCGGGCGGAGGCCGACTATCTGCGCCACGCCCACGATGAGCTGACGGCGCTCGCCGTCGAGCCCGGCGAGGAGGCGATGCTCGCCGAGCGCCGCCAGGACTTGCAGGCTGCCGAGAAGGTGGTCGTCGACCTGCGCGACACGCAGGAGGTGCTGGCGGCCGAAGGCTTCGTCTCCGGCCTCAACGGCGCGCTGCGCCGGCTCGACCGGCGGCAGGCGCAGGCACCCAATCTCGTCGATCCGAGCCTGCAGGCGATCGACGCGGCGCTGGTCGCGCTCGACGCCGCCCGCGACGCGGTCGACCAGGCGATCCGCGACGCCGAGTTCGATCCCGCCGAGCTGGAGCAGCTCGAGGAGCGGCTCTTCGCGATCCGCGGTGCGGCGCGCAAGTACAACGTCGCGGCGGACGCGCTGCCGGCTCTCGCCGCGCAGCATGCCGCGACGCTCGCCGCGCTCGATGCCGACGAGGCGAAGCTCGTCGCGCTCGGCCGCGCCTGCGTCGAGGCCGAGGCGCGCTATGCCGCCGCGGCGGCGGCGCTGTCGGCGGCACGCAAGCGCACGGCGACCGCGCTCGACAAGGCGGTCAACGCCGAACTGGCGCCGCTGAAGCTCGAGCGGGCGCGCTTCACGACCGAGGTGCAGCCGGAGGCGGCCGGCCCCGACGGCATCGATTCGGTGAGCTTCTGGGTCGCCACCAACCCCGGCACGCGGCCGGGCCCGCTGATGAAGATCGCCTCTGGCGGCGAGCTCGCGCGCTTCATGCTCGCCCTCAAGGTCGCGCTCGCCGCGAAGGGCTCGACGCCGACGCTGGTCTTCGACGAGATCGACACCGGCGTCGGCGGCGCCGTGGCCGACGCGATGGGCCAGCGCCTCGCCCGGCTCGCCGAAGGCGCGCAGGTGCTCGCCGTGACGCACGCGCCGCAGGTGGCGGCTCGGGCGTCCGGCCATTTCCGCATCGCCAAGGATTCGACCGAGCGCGGCAAGCGCGTCGCCACCCGCGTCACGCCGCTGGAGCCCGCCGCGCGGCGCGAGGAGATCGCCCGCATGCTGGCCGGCGCCACGGTGACCGACGAGGCGCGCGCGGCGGCGGGGCGGCTGCTGGCGGAGACGTGACCGGCTGACGCGCGCGCTAGATGCTGCGCCCCTCGGACTCCCAATACGGCGCGCGGAGCTTGCGCTTGAAGATCTTGCCCGAATCCTCGCGCGGCAGAGCGTCCGCGAATTCCACCACCTTCGGCAGCTTGTAGCGCGCCAGCGTCCGGCCCAGCGCCTCGCGCACGGTCTCGCGCGTCAGGCTGGCGTCGGCGTCGGCCTCGACATGCGCGCAGACGGCCTCGCCGTACTCGCCGTCGGGGATGCCGAAGACGGCGCAGTCGCGCACGCCCGGCACCTGCATCAGCACCGCCTCGATCTCGGCGGGGTAGATGTTGACGCCGCCGGAGATGATCATGTCGCGCTTGCGGTCGCAGAGGAACACGTAGCCGTCGTCGTCGATCCAGCCGACGTCGCCGACGGTGACGAGCCCGTCGCGGCCGATGGCGGCGCGCTCGTCGTCGCGGCCGTGGTAGGTGAAATCCGCCATCCCGCCGGCGCGCATAAAGATCTCGCCGATCTCGCCCGGCGGCAGGCGCCTGCCGTCCTCGCCGTAGGCCGCGACCTCGCCGCCCGGCAGCGCGCGGCCGACGGTGCCGGGCTTGCGCAGCGCCTCTTCCGACGAATGCCAGACCGGGATGCCGGTCTCGGTCGACCCGTAATATTCGTTGATGACCGGGCCCC
The DNA here is from genome assembly GCA_964658465.1 of uncultured Nakamurella sp. Lineage (GTDB taxonomy): Bacteria > Pseudomonadota > Alphaproteobacteria > Rhizobiales > Beijerinckiaceae > RH-AL1. Next base: position 11,936 of record CAZZZM010000051.1, on the reverse strand, counting down.
ACCACTCGATCATCGCGCGCTTCAGCGGCGGCGGGCAGGGCGCGGCGCCATGCACGACGAAGCGCAGCGAGGAGAGATCGTAGCGGGCCTTGGTCGCATCCGGCAGGCGCAGCAGCCGCGTGAACATCGTCGGCACCACGTGCATGTGGCTGATGCGGTGCCGCTCGATCAGCTGCAGCATCTCTTCCGGATCGAAGCGCGGCTCGAGCACGATGGTGGCGCCGACGCGGACGGCGGTGAGGCCGTAACCGTTTGGGGCCGAATGGTACATCGGCCCGTTCATCAGCACGACGGCCTGCGCGCCGTCGCCGTCGCCGAGGCCATAGGCCCGCTCGGTATTGGCGTGGCGCGCCTCGCGCTCGTGCTCGGCGGTCGGCTGGCGCTTCACGCCCTTGGGGCGGCCGGTCGTGCCCGACGTGTAGATCATCGAGCCGGTCTGCGGGGCCGGCGGTGGCGCGGGCCTGTCGGCGGCGGCGGCGAGCCATTCGTCCCAGTCGCGGCGCCCGGCGAGCGTCGCGCCGGCCGGCACGCCGTAGGCGGCGGCGATCTCCGGCGGCGTCGCCACCGCGAGCACGATCGTGCCCGCCGGCAGCGCGTCGCCGAGCTTTGCGAGCAGGTCGTCGTGCCCGACCAGCACCGTGGCGCCGCAGTCGCGCAGCACGTAGCCGATCTCGTCCGGCGTGTTGTGCCAGTTGATCGGCGTCGCGTAGGCGCCGATGGTTTGGGCCGCAACGGACGCCTCGAAGAAGGCGAAGTCGTTGCGCAGCAGCAGCGCGACGGACTGGCCCGGCGCGACGCCGGCGGCGTGCAGAGCCTTCACTGCGTCGGCGATCCGCTCGCCGAGCGCCGCGCGCTCCAGCACGCGGTCGCCGGAGAGGATGCGGCTCACGCCACCGCCGCGTCCTGCCGCGCCCAGGACGAGACGTGGCCGCCGGCGACGCGGGCCAAGGCCGCCTCGTACTCGTGCGCGAGCGCATCGACGCGCTCGGCGATCGAGAGCACGCGGTCGATCGCGCCGATGCCCTGGCCGCAGCCCCAGATGTCGCGCCACGCCTTGGCGCGGCTCTCGCCGCCCGAGCCGAAGTTCATCTTCGAGGCGTCGCTGCTCGGCAGGTTGTCGGGATCGAGCCCGGCGGCGACGATCGACGGCTTCAGGTAATTGCCGAGCACGCCGGTGAAGAGGTTGGTGTAGATGATGTCGTCGGCGCGCGAGTCGACGATCATCTGCTTGTAGCCGTCAGCGGCGCGGGCCTCGCGCGTGGCGATGAAGGCCGAGCCGATGTAGGCGAGGTCGGCGCCCGCGGCGCACGCGGCGAGGATCGCGGCCCCCGAGGCGATCGAGCCGGACAGCGCCAGTGGGCCGTCGAACCAGGTGCGGATCTCCTGGATCAGCGCGAACGGCGAGAGCGTGCCGGCATGGCCGCCGGCGCCCGCCGCGACGGCGATGAGCCCGGTCGCGCCCTTCTCCACCGCCTTGTGGGCGAAGCGGTCGTTGATGATGTCGTGCAGCGTGATCCCGCCGTAGCCCTGGATCGCCTGGTTCACCTCCTCGCGCGCGCCGAGCGAGGTGATGACGATCGGCACCTGGTACTTCACGCAGAGCGCCACGTCCTGCTCGAGCCGGTCGTTGCTCTTGTGGACGATCTGGTTGACGGCGAACGGGGCCGCCGGCCGGTCGGGATTGGCGCGGTCGTGCGCGTCGAGCGCCTCGCGGATCTGGTGCAGCCATTCGTCGAGCTGCGAGGCCGGCCGCGCATTGAGCGCCGGGAAGGCGCCGACGATGCCCGCCTTGCATTGCGCGATCACCATCTCGGGTCCCGAGATGATGAACAGCGGCGCGCCGATCACCGGCAGGCGCAACCGCTTCGCGAGCACGGGCGGGAGGGTCATGGTCGCTCCTTCAAACGGGCCTGGGACGGCAAGAATGCGTACGACGTAAACATTGCGCCGCTCCTGTCAACCTGACGAGAGGGGGGCGTTGAGGATCCAGCGGTGGCCGAAGGGATCGCGGAAGGTCGCCAGCCGCGTGCCCCAGAACGAATTGGTCGGCTGCGTCTCCGCCTTGGCGCCGAACGCCAGCGCCTTGGCGAACACCTCGTCGACCTTCTCCTTCTTGCCGAACTCCAGGCTCACCGAGACGGTGACGGGCTCGCCGGGGATGCCGATGCGGGTCTGGCCGAATTCCGGGAAGGCGTCGGCGACCATCACCGCGCCGCCGTTGAGCGCGAGCTCGCAATGCATGACGCGCAGGCCGTCGAGCGCCGGCATGAAGGCCTTCTGCTCGGCCTTGAAGACCTGCGTGTAGAAGGCGATCGCCGCCAGAGCGGGGGAGCAGGTGAGATAGGGCGCGACGGCCGGGCGCGACATGGACGGTCTTCCTTGCGGCGCAGGTGCGCGCCGCCATCCGTTCTAGCGCCACGTCCGGGCCAAATGCGAGAGGGCTGAAAGGCTCCGGCCTCGGAAGTCGCGCGGCGGGGATGTCAGGAATCGAGCGACGGCCGCACCGCCTCGACCCCGAGTTGCCGGCGCCGATCGGACTACCGCGGGGCGTGCGCCTTGGCTTGCAGGGGGCCGCATCCGCGGCGCGGTATACGGCCGTGGTGCACCAAGCCCGCCGCACTTGCACACAGAACCCGCAAGTCCGAGCAGAAATGCACGATAAATCAGCGGGCTCGCGCAATCGGGCGTTAACCATAAGCGCCGACACTTGCGGTTGGTCGAAATCCGTCCGGTACCGCGCGCGAATGATCAGGTTCATCAACTCGAAGCTGTCGATCCCCGCGCGGCTGTGGCTGATGGTGACGCTGTCGGCCGTGCCCGACGTTGTGCTGACGGCGCTGTTCATCAAGCAGTCGATGCTCGACATCTCCTTCGCGCAGAAGGAGGACGACGGCTGCGCCTATATCGCCAAGCTGTGGCGGCCGTTCATCGACACGGCGCGCACCGGCAGGCTGGATGCGCCGCTGGCGGTCGATGCCGAGGCCGACGCGAAGTTCAGCGCGACCGACGCCTCGAAGGCCTATGTCGCCTCGACGACGATCGCCGATCGCCTCGACACCGGCAAGGCGCTGATCGGCGCGGTCGCCGACGGCTCCAACCTGACGCTCGACCCCGATCTCGACAGCTATTACGCGATGGACGCGGCGACCGTGCGCCTGCCGGGCCTGGCGGTCGCCGCGGTGGCCCTCGGCAAGGCCGCCGCCGAGCCGCCGGGCTCGAAGCGGCTGATCGACATCGCCTTCGCGGTGAAGAGCCTCGAAATCTCCTCGGGCGACGCGGACTCGTCGCTGAGCGCGGCGATGAAGGACAATGCCGCCGGCCTCACCCGCAAGGCGCTCGACGAGGACACGCGGTCGCTGCGCACCGTGTCGAGCGCGCTCGCCGCACGCGGCTACAGATTGCTCGATGGCGGGACGGTGGGCGATCTCGCCGCCGCCCAGGGCGAGGTGCTGAAACAGGTCGACACGACCTGGGGGGCGACCAACACCGAGCTGGAGCGGCTCCTCGAGGTGCGCATCGCCGGCTTCTACCAGAAGCTGACGACCAGCCTGATCTTCGCCGGCGTCTCGCTCGTCATCGCCTACACGATGTCGAAGATCATCTCGAGCGGGCTGTCGCGCCGCATGCGCCGCCTCGTCGCCGCCATGGACAAGCTCGCCGGCAACGACGTCACGACCGAGATCCCGTATCTCACCGACAAGCACGAGACCGGCGCCATCGCGCGGACGCTGGTGCTCTTCAAGCAGAACGTCGAGGCCCGCGCCGCGCTGCAGGACGAGAAGGATCTCGCCCAGCAGCAGGCCGCCGTGGTGCGCACCGTCGCGTCCGGGCTCGAGAAGCTGGCCAGCGGCGACCTCACCGCGGAGCTGTCGACGCCGTTCCCGCCCGACCTCGAGCCGATCCGCATCGACTTCAACGCCACGGTCGTCACGCTGCGCAACACGATGCGCACGATCGCCGAGAGCACCGAGGTGATCCGGCTCGGCACCGCCGACATCGCCGAGGCGACGACCGACCTCGCGAGCCGCACGGCGCAGCAGACCTCGGCGCTGGAGACGTCGGCCGGCGCGTTGCGCGAGCTCAACGAGTCGATCGACCGGTCGGCCGGCGGCGCCACCCGCGCACAGGGCATCGTCGCCCATGCGAAGACCGAGGCCGAGCGCAGCGAGCACGTGGTCCGCGACGCGATCACGGCGATGACCGTCATCGAGCAATCCTCGGCGAAGATCGAGGAGATCATCGCCTATATCGACAGGATCGCCGCGCAGACCAACCTGCTCGCCCTCAATGCGGCGATCGAGGCGGCGCGGGCCGGCGAGTCCGGCCGCGGCTTCGCGGTCGTCGCCGCCGAGGTCCGCGACCTCGCCAAGCATTCCACCGATTCCGCCCAGCAGATCAGGGCGCTGATCTCGGCGGCGACGAAACAGGTTGGGTTCGGCTCCGAGCTGGTGGGCGAGACGGGCCGGGCGCTCGAGCGGATCGTGGCGCATGTCGGCGACACCAACGTCGCCATCGGCGGCATCGCCGGCGACGTGGCGATGCAGACGGAAAAGCTGTTCGAGACCAACGACGCGTTCGGACAGATGGACCTGGTGATCCAGCAGAACGTCTCGATGGTCGAGGACGTGACCGGTGCCGCGCACCGGCTCAGCCGCGAGACCGAGCGTCTCGCCGAGCTCGTCGGCAGCTTCCGGACCGACGCCCGCGCCGCGTGAGGGCCGCGCTCTCCCGTTCGGACCAGGAACCGCTTCCCGAAAACGACGGTTCGCGACGTCTCAGGGAGGATCGAAAATGAAGATCGCGATCATCGCAGCTGCGGCCGGGCTACTCGCCTTCGCGCCCCTCGCCGCGAACGCCCAGGCGACGGGCGAGAAGATGCAGGGCTCGCCCAATGCCGCCGGCATGAGCAAGGGCGACAAGGCGCCGGCCCCGTCCGAGCAGGCGGGCAGCGACAAGGTGAAGGGGCCGCCCAACGCCGACGGCGCAGCCAGGGCCAGCGACAAGAAGGACTAGCCCGAGCGCCGGAGAGCGCCGCTCGCGCTACCGCGTCTGCAGCGGCGCCGGCAGCGCGACGCCGGGCGGCACCGGGAACAGGGTGGCCTCGATGTGCGTCGCGACGTCCGGATCGGCCTTCACCCGGTCCGGATGCAGGATCGACGGCAGCGCCGCGAGGCCGACGAGGCGGTTGAGCGACGGCGGCCCGGTCAGCGCCTTGTAGGGCTCGCCCGCGTCGAGCACGACGATCGTCCCCGCCGGCAGCGCCTGGCGCAGCGGCGACGACAGCGCCTCCTCCTCGCCGAAGATGACCACCTTCGGCTTCAGCGCGACGACCGCCGCGACCGTCATCGGCTGGAAGGTGCCGCCCGTCGCCGCGACGACGTTGCGCCCGCCGGCGAGGCGGATCGGCTCGTCGAGGGAGGTGCCGCCGCGCATCGCGAGCAGGCCGTCCTGGCCGCGGGCGGCGTAGACCGGCACCCGCTCGGCGTCGGACAGGTCGGAACAAGGTTTTGCGCGGGCGAGCACGGCGGCCGCGGCGGAGGCGATGGCGGCGGCGCGCGGCTTCGCGTCGAGCACGTCGCCCAGTGTGCGCACCACGTCGCCGACCTGCGCGAGCGCGCCGCCGTAGAGCAGCGTCGGCACGCCGAGCTCGGACTGGATCTTCTCGTCGGCGGCGACGTAGCGGGCCGAGACGTTGCCGTAGTCGAGCACCATGGAAGGCTTCAGCGCCTTGACGGCGGCGACGTCGCCGGGCGCGTCCGTCCGAGTCAGCTGCGGGATCTGCTGGAGCCGAACGAGCGCCGGATCGACGTACATCGCGTGCTCGGGCTTGAACCCCTCGACGACGCCGGCGAGCTTGTCCGGCGCCAGCGCCTGCAGCAGCACCTGGGCCGGCGCGCCCGCCGGCACGACCTTCTCGACATGGGCCGGGACCTCGACCTTGCGCTGCGCCGCATCGACGAGGCTCGCGGCCTGGGCGGCCGGCGCGGCCAGCAGCGCGACCACGGCCAGGGCCAGGCCTCGCGCACCGGATCGCCGGGGACGGCATGCGCCGTCTTGCTCTCCGGCACGGCGGCTGTCATGCCGATTACACGGACAGCACCTAGCGTGGACCATCATGCTGCCAATCCTCCTCGGCGCGCTTGCCGGCTTCTTCCTGACCGTCCAGCTGACCACTCTCGTCGTCGCCTGGTGGCGCTGCCGCCCGGCCGCCGCGCGGCGCCTGCCGGACGATGCGCTGCCCCCCGTGACGGTGGTGCGCCCGCTGTGCGGCCTCGAGACCTTCAGCCGCGAGACGCTCCATGCCTCCTTCGCGCTGGATTATCCAGTCTTCGAGCTGCTGTTCTGCGTCGCACGCGGCGACGACCCGATCATCCCGCTCGCCGAGGCCGCGATCGCCGCGCATCCGCAGGTGAAGGCGCGCGTGCTGGTCGGCGACGACCCGATCTCGATCAACCCCAAGCTCAACAACATGGTGAAGGGCTGGCGCGCGGCGGCCTACGAGCGCATCGCCTTCATCGATTCGAACGTGCTGGTGCCGCCGGACTTCGTGCACCGGCTCGTCGCCAGCTGGCGCGACGACACCGGCTGCGTCGCCGCGCCCCCCGTCGGCACGCGCCCGCAGAACTTCGGCGGCCACGTCGAATGCGCGTTCCTCAATACGTTCGAGGCGCGCTGGCAATACGTGGTCGACACGTTCGCCAGCGGGTTCGCTCAGGGCAAGACGCTGCTCTACCGCAAGAGCGACCTCGACCGGTCGGGCCTGCGCGAGCTCGCCACCGAGCCGGCGGAGGACGCCGCGACGACCAAGATGGTGCGCGCCATGGGGCTGCGCGTCCGCCTGGCGCCGCCCTCGCCGCAACCGCTCGGGCCGCGCAAGGTGGCCGAGGTGTGGAGCCGGCAGCTGCGCTGGGCGCGCCTGCGCCGCGCGACCTTCCCGATCGAGTTCCTGCCCGAGATCATCGCCGGCACGCTGGTGCCGACGATCACCGCCGCCTGCGCCGCGACGGCGCTCGGCCTGCCGGTCGCCGCCTCGACCCTCGCCTATGTCGGCGTGTGGTACGCGGCCGAGATCGCCACCGCCGCCGCCTGCCGCTGGCCGGTCGGCTGGGCGAGCCTGCCGGCGCTCGTCGCGCGCGACCTGATGATGCCGGCGATCTGGGTCGGCGCCTTCACCGGCCGGTCGTTCACCTGGAAGGGCACCGCCATGAAGATGGAGGAGCGTCCGCGCCGCCGCCCCGTCGGCGAGCCGGAGAGCGCCGCCTCGGGGGCCGCGCTCGACTAGCGCACGCGCTGGGCGATCGCCGCGATGACGCTGCGGCCGTCGACGGATATCGGCCCGTCGATCGGCGTCCCGGCTTCGCTGTCGGCCGCATCGGCGGCGGTGTCGATGACCAGCGACCACGCCTCGCCCTCTGGCAGCGGCGGCAAGGTCGCGGCGATGGGCGAGACCCAGCCGTTGTAGGCGACGTAGAGCCGCGTCGCCGGGTCGCCGACGCTCACCCCGTCGAGCTGCCAGGCGAGGAAGTGGTTGCCGGCATCCTCGAAATAGGCGGCGTCGATCTCCCGGCCGTCGTCGCGCAGCCAGGTGATGTCCTTGATGTCGCGTCCCTCGCGCGGCGCGCCGGTGAAGAAGGCGGCCGGCCGCAGCGCCGGATGCGCGCCGCGGAACCGCAGCAGCCGCCGCGTGAAGGCGACGAGCCCCGCATGGGTCTGCGCGAGCGACCAGTCGAGCCAGTTGACCGGCGTGTCGAG
>CAZZZM010000051.1:0-4084 GCA_964658465.1 uncultured Nakamurella sp. | reverse complement strand
GCCCAGGGCGCGCGCCCCCGCGCGCCGAACAGGTCCTGCGAGCCGGCGACGCGCGTCGCCAGCTGGCCCGGCGTCACCTGCTTGAAGCCGAGCTTGTTCTGCGAGGCGCGGATCGTGTCGCGGTACTGGTCGTTCCATTCCGCCCAGCCCATCGGGAAGTTGCCGAGCTGGTAGGCGCCGCCGTCGTTCACCGCATAAGGCTCGGCGATGAGGTCGACGCCGGGCCCGCCCGACGCCGGGCGCACCGGCAGTTCGCTGACGGCACGGTTGAGGATGTTTGCGGGATCGTCGCGATCGAAGGTGAAGCCGCCGGCCGTCTGCGCGTTGCCGAGCACCGCGGCGAGGTCGAACCGGAAGCCGTCGACGCCCATCTCGTCCGCCCAGTAGCGGAGCGAATCGAGCACCAGGTCGCGCGTCAGCGGGTCGGCCGCGTCGAAGTTCGGGCCGACGCCGGAGTTGTTCTGGAAGCTGGCGGCATCGCCGAAGCGGCGCTCGGTCTCGTAGTAGCGGTCGTTGTCGAGGCCGCGGAACGAGTAGATCGTCGCGGCGTCGCGGGTTTCGGCCGCGCCGGCTTCCTCGGTGTGATTGTAAACGACGTCGAGGAAGACCTTGAGCCCGGCGTCGTGGAAGGCCTTCACCATCGCCCGGAACTCGCGGATCGGGCCGCCCGGCGACTGGTCCGAGGCGTGGCGCCGGTCGGGCGCGAAGAACCCCACCGTCTGATAGCCCCAGTAGTTCTGCAGCGAGGGCGGATCGGCGAAGGCGCGGTCGTCGTTGAGCGCGTTCTGGGTCTGGTGCACAGGCAGGAACTCGACGGCGGTGATGCCGAGATCGCGCAGGTAGGGCGCCCGCAACGCGGCCCCCGCATAGGTGCCGCGCAGCGCCTCCGGCACGTCCGGGTCGGCCTTGGTGAGGCCGCGCACGTGCACCTCGTAGACGATGTCGTCCTTCAGCGGATGCGTAGGCTTGGGGCCGACGTCGCCGCCGGGATCCGCCCACAGCACGCCCTTCGGCGCGATCGGGCCGGTGTCGACGAGCCGGTTCGCCGCGCCCGAGCGGTAGGGATCGCGGTGCGGATGCGTCGGCGTCTGCGGGCAATGGCTGATCTCCCGCGCGTAGGGGTCGAGCAGCAGCTTGTTGGGATTGAAACGATTGCCGGCCTCGTCGACGTCGGCGAGGAAGCCGGCGGCGGAGCCCGGCGTCCAGGCGGGGTCGTAGCGCCAGTTCGGGCCGAAGGCGCGATAGCCGTAGCAGATCGCGCCGGCGCCGATCGTCGCGCCGCGCGGCAGGTTCACCTCGAACGTGCCGTCGCCGACCGGGTCCATCGTCGCCGTCTGCACCGGTTCGGCGCCGACGGCCGCCGCGTAGAGCCACAGCTCGACGCGTTCGGCCGCAGGCGCCCGGACGCGGAAGCCGATCGATTCCTGCGAGAAGATCGCGCCGTAAGCGAGCTGACCCATCGAAGCTGGCCCTCCGATCCGCACCGTACAATCCAAGGTTGCGACCGTCTGTCGGACTTAGGTCTACACGCCGGCGCGGATGCCCGCGTCGCCAGGCCCCAGCTCAGAACAGCTATAATCTGCGCCGTTCACCTGGACGCCGGTGCTGCGCCTTCGTAACGGACTGTCTCCAGGAGGAACCATGACGACCGACGCTCTCGCGCAGGCGCCGCTGCCGGCGGCACGACCGACCTTCGGCAGACTGAGCTTGCGTCACGTCCTCGCGGTCGCGGGTCCCGGGCTCGTCGTCATGCTCGCGGACACCGACGCCGGAAGCGTCGTCACCGCCGCCCAGAGCGGCGCCCAATGGGGATACAAGCTCCTCCTCTTCCAGGTCCTGCTCATCCCGGTGCTCTACGTCGTGCAGGAGCTCACCGTGCGCCTCGGCGTCGTGACCGGGCAGGGCCACGCGGCGCTGATCATGCGGCACTACGGCCGCGGCTGGGCGTCGCTGTCGGTCGCCACCCTGGTGCTCGCCTGCCTCGGCGCGCTGCTCACCGAGCTCAGCGGCCTCGCCGGCATCGGCTCGCTCTTCGGGATTCCGCAGGCGGTGACGATGACGCTCGTCGTCGTCGGCCTCGTCGCGATCGCGGTCACCGGCTCCTACAGGAGCGTCGAGCGCATCGCGCTGGCGATCGGCGCCTTCGAGCTGATCTTCGTCGCGGTGGCGGTCGTCGCGCACCCGAGCTTCAGCGAGATCGCCCACGATTCCGTCCGGATCCCGATCACCGATCCGAAGTACCTCCTGCTCGTCTCGGCGAACATCGGCGCGGTCATCATGCCGTGGATGGTGTTCTACCAGCAGTCGGCGGTCATCGAGAAAGGCCTGACGGTTTCGGACCTGCGCGCCGCCCGCCTCGACACGGCCGTCGGCTCGGTGATCACCCAGCTGATCATGGCGGCCGTGCTGGTCGCCGCGGCGGCGGCGCTCTGGCGCGGGCCGGCGCGCTCGCTCGACACGGTGCAGGAGATCGCCGGCGCGCTGACGGCGGTGCTCGGCACCACCGTCGGGCGCCTCTGCTTCGGCCTCGGCGTCGCCGGCGCGGCGATGGTCGCCGCCATCGTCGTCACCCTCACCGCCGCGCGGACGCTCGGCGAACTGATCGGCTACCGCCACGAGCTGCGCAACGACCTCACCGAGGCGCCGCTGTTCTACACCGTCTACGCGGCGACCCTCGTCGCCGGCGCGGCCATCGTGCTGTCGGGGGCCAACGTCGTCACGCTGTCGGTCGGCGTGCAGGTCATGAACGCGATGCTGCTGCCGATCGTCCTCGGCTTCCTGTTCCTTCTGGCGCGGCGCCTGCCGGAGCCCTACCGGCTCGCCGGCGCCAAGGCCTGGGCCATCGGCCTCGTCATGCTCGCGACCACCCTGCTCGGACTGTATTCCGGGATCGCCGGCCTCTTCTCCTAGCGGCAACCATATCGCCATCGCCGGAGGCGTCGGGTCGCCGTGCCATGCTATTGTCGCCTTCCTCGCAGCAGAAGACGCGCATGACACGCAAGCATTTCGGCACCGATGGCATTCGCGGCAAGGCCAACGGGGTGATCACGCCCGACCTGGCGATGAAGGTCGCGCAGGCGACGGGCCACGTCTTCCAGCGCGGCGACCACCGCCATCGCGTCGTCATCGGCAAGGACACGCGGCTCTCGGGCTACATGATCGAATACGCGATGGTCGGCGGCTTCACCTCCGTCGGCATGGACGTGCTGCTGCTCGGCCCGATGCCGACGCCGGCCGTCGCCATGCTGACCCGCTCGATGCGCGCCGACGTCGGCGTGATGATCTCCGCCTCGCACAACCAGTACGAGGACAACGGCATCAAGCTGTTCGGGCCGGACGGCTACAAGCTCTCCGACGAGATCGAGGCGCGGATCGAGAAGCTGATCGACGGCGAGATCCGCCTGGCGAAATCAGAGGCGCTCGGCCGCGCCAAGCGCGTCGACGACGTGATGGCGCGCTACATCGAGTTCGCCAAGATGACGCTGCCGCGGCACATGTCCTTCGAGGGCCTGCGCGTCGTCGTCGACTGCGCCAACGGCGCCGCCTACAAGGTCGCGCCGGAGACGCTGTGGGAGCTCGGCGCAGAGGTCTTCTCGATCGGCGTCGAGCCGGACGGCTTCAACATCAACCGCCGCGTCGGCTCGACGGCGCCCGAGGCGCTGGTCGCCAAGGTGCGCGAGATGCGCGCCGACATCGGCATCGCCCTCGACGGCGACGCGGACCGCGTGCTCATCGTCGACGAGAAGGGCCGGAAGGTCGACGGCGACCAGCTGATGGCGGCGGTCGCCGAATCCTGGAACGCCGACGGCAAGCTCTCGCAGCCCGGCATCGTCGCCACGCTGATGTCGAACCTCGGGCTCGAGCGCTACCTCCATTCGATCGGCCTGTCGCTCGCCCGCACCGCGGTCGGCGACCGCTACGTGCTCGAGCACATGCGCCGGCACGGCTACAATCTCGGCGGCGAGCAGTCCGGCCACATCATCCTCTCCGACTACGCGACCACCGGCGACGGCCTCGTCGCCGCGCTGCAGGTGATGGCGCTCATCAAGAAAAGCGGCCGCCCGGTCAGCGAGGTCTGCCGGCG
>CAZZZM010000050.1:11081-14506 GCA_964658465.1 uncultured Nakamurella sp. | reverse complement strand
CGCGTCGTCGTCTCGCGGCGCGGATCGCAATGCGCCACGACCCGGCCGGCGCGCATCACGGTCGCGGCGTGGCAGAGCGCGCGAATCTCCTTCAGCTTGTGGGAAATGTAGAGGATCGAGCAGCCCTGGTCGGCGAGCTGGCGCAGGGTTTCGAAGAGCTTTTCAACCTCCTGCGGGGTCAGCACGGAGGTCGGCTCGTCCATGATGAGAAGTCGCGGCGACTGCATGAGGCAGCGCACGATCTCGATGCGCTGGCGCTCGCCGAGCGACAGATCCGACACGTGCTTGTCGGGGTCGAGCGGCAGGCCGTAGCGCTGCGAGATCGACGCGACCTCGTCGCGCAGCGCCTTGCGCGACTTACGCTCGTTCATGCCGAGCGCGAGGTTCTCGGCGACGGTGAGGCCTTCGAAGAGCGAGAAATGCTGAAAGACCATGCCGACGCCAAGCGCACGCGCGGCATGCGGGTTTGCGATCGAAACCGGCGCGCCGTCCCAGACGATCTCGCCGGCGTCGGGCCGCACGACGCCGTAGATGATCTTGACGAGCGTGGATTTCCCGGCCCCGTTCTCGCCGAGCAGCGCGTGAATCTCGCGCCTGCCGATCGTCAGGTCGACGCGATCGTTGGCGAGCGTCATCGGATATTGCTTGGTGATCCCGCGCAGCCGCAGGAGATCAGGCTCGGCGCTGCGGGTCACGCCGGCTCACACATGCTCGGCCGACGCGGCCGTGAGCGTGGCCTGCGTCCGCGCCTCCTCGACCGAGCCGACGCCGTTGAAGAAAAGGTTGAGGACCACCGACACCAGCGCCGCCAGAAGAATGCCGGAATCGAGCAGCGGATGGATCGCCGCCGGCGTGTTCCTGAAGAAGTTCGGCGACACCATCGTGATGGTCCCGAAGCCGACCGAGATCGCGACGATGTAAAGGTTGAAGCGGTTGTCGCGGAAGTTCACCTCGGTGAGGATGCGCGCCCCCGTGGCGGCGACCATGCCGAACATCACGATGCCGGCGCCGCCGAGCACGGTCTGCGGGATCGCCTCGACGAGGGCGGCCGACTTCGGCAGCAGCCCGAGCACGATCATGATGCAGCCGCCGGTGACCGTCACCCAGCGCGATCGGACCCCGGTGATGCCGACGAGGCCGACGTTCTGGGAGAACGACGAATAGGGAAACGTGTTGAAGATGCCGCCGAGCAGTGTGCCGAGGCCGTCGGCGCGCAACCCGCGCGCCAGTTCGGTCTGGTCGATCACCTTCCCGGTCATTTCGCTGAGCGCCAGAAACATTCCGAGCGACTCGATCATCACGACGATCATGACGACGCACATGGTGAGGATCGGGATCAGGTGGAATTGCGGAAGGCCGAAATGGAACGGCGTGACGAGCGCGAACCAGGACGCGTGGCCGACCTTGTCGAAATGCATCAGCCCAAGCGCGACGGCGAGGATGGCGCCGCCGACGATCCCGAGTAGCACGGAGACGTTGGCGATGAAGCCGCTGCCCCAGCGGATCAGCGCGAGGATGAGGACAAGCGTGAACAGCGCGAGGCCGAGACCCTGCAGGCCCCCGTAAGCGGGGTTGGGAAACTGCCCGGGAACGCCATCGACGATCTTCGTGATCGTCGGCTGGCCGCCGGCGGCCCAGTTGATCGCGACGCGCATCAGCGAAACGCCGATGACCAGGATGATCGTGCCGGTGACCACCGGCGGAAAGAGCGGCAGCAGGCGACTGACGAACGGCGCGATGAGAATGCCGAAGAGGCCGGCGCCGATCACCGAGCCGTAGATGCCGAGCACGCCGATCTCCGGCGTGCTCGCCATCGAGAGCATCGGGCCGACGGCGGCGAAGGTCACGCCCATCATCACCGGCAGACGGATGCCGATATGCGGGAGACCGTAGCTCTGGATCACGCTGGCCAGGCCGCAGGTGAAGAGATCGGCCGAGATGAGAAAAGCGACGTCCTCGGGCGGTAGCTTGAGCGCGCGACCGATGATCAGCGGCACGGCGACGGCGCCGGCATACATGACGAGGACGTGCTGCAGCCCGAGCGTCAGCAGGCGCGGCGCGGGGAACATCTCGTCGACGGCATGCGGCTGCTCGGACATGGCGCTCGTCTCCGTTGTCCGGCGAGTGGACACAGCCGTCCATTCAATCCGCATGCCATCGCCGCGATCGTCCGCGTGGGCACTGGCACATGCGTTGCTGCCTAGTGTATTCACGTCACGCACAGGATCGAGGCAATGAGCGGACTGACGACCCATGTACTCGATCTCGTCACCGGCAAGCCGGCCGCAGGCGTTCGCATCGGCGTCGCCCGCATCGTCGACGGGGCGGCCCAGCCGATCGGCTCGGTCGACACCAACGCGGATGGCCGCGTCGATGCGCCGTTGATCGCCGTCGGCGACCTCGTCCCCGGCGTCTACGAGCTCACATTCCACATCGGGGATTATTTCGCGAAGACGATGCCGCTGGCGCCGCACGCGCGCTTCCTGGATGTGGTGCCGCTGCGCTTCGGGGTCGCCGACTCGCATCTGCACTATCACGTGCCGCTTCTGGTGACGCCCTGGGCCTACTCGACCTACCGCGGGAGCTGACTTCGGCCCGGAACTTGATTGCGGCCCGATGCGACCGCCGGCGGGCGGCCCTGGAATAGGAGCGAGGACGATGACACTCCTCATGAACCGCTACGGCAAGAGCCGCGTACGCGTGATGCGGGTCAAGCGCGACACGCCGCGCCACGAGGCGCGCGAGCTGACCGTCGAGGCGATCATCGAGGGCGACTTCGCCAAGGCCTATACGTCCGGCGATAATTCGACATCGGTCTCGACCGACACGACGAAGAACCTCATCAACGTCGTCGCGCACGACAATCTCGACCTGTCGACCGAGCTATTCTGCAGGGCGGTGACCGAGCGCTTCTTCCACGACTATCCGCAGGTCGAGAAGTGCACGGTGACGGCGAAGGAAACGAAATGGACCCGTCTCGTCTTCGACGGCGAGGAGCATCCGCACAGCTTCACGCTTGATTCGAACGGCAAGCCCTTTGCCGTCGTCACCGCGACCCGGGAGGGCGCCAAGACGGTGTCGGGCATCGAGGGCTTCACGTTCCTGAAGACGACGGACTCCGGCTGGGCCAACTTCTACCAGGATCCGTTGACGACGATCCCCCCGGCCACCGATCGCATGGCGTCGACGAGCCTCGTCGCCTCCTGGGACTGGATCAGGGCGCCTGCCGAGTACCCGACCGCCAACACAACGATCCTCGATACGATGATCAAGGTCTTCGCGACCACGTACTCGAACAGCATGCAGGATTCGCTCTACCGCATGGGGACGGCGGCGCTCGAAGCGGTGCCGGAGATCGCGACGGTGTCGCTGGCCGCGCCGAACAAGCACTACCTGCCGATGAACCTGAAGCCGTTCGGCATCGA
>CAZZZM010000050.1:0-10981 GCA_964658465.1 uncultured Nakamurella sp. | reverse complement strand
ATCGCGCCGGAATCGCGAGTCGAGCAGCAGGCCTCGGGTCTTTCCAGCCTGACCGCGGAAGAGCTCGCGCGTTTCACGCAACTGAACGATGCCTATAAGGCGAAGTTCGGCTTTCCGTTCGTGATGGCGGTACGCAAGAGCGACAAGGCGGCCATACTAGCGGCCTTCGACGAGAGACTCGGACACGAGCCCGCCGTCGAGCTCGAACACGCTGTCCGCGAAATCAAAAAAATCGGGTGGTTGAGGCTCGAGGCGATCGCGGCGTCGGCGTGAGCGCCGCGATCGATCACCGTCGACGATCAGTAGGGATGGTGATGCGGCCGGTACCCCTCGCGGAGGTAGCGAAGCTGCTGCGTCCGCGACAGAGCGTGGAACTGCTTGCCGCGCTGGTCGATCGGCGGCGTCGCGGCCAGCGAAGAGCCCTTCGGCAGCGATCGCGACTGCGCATAAGCTTCCGTCGCGCCGACCATCGTCGTGATCGTCAGGACGGTCAGAAGAACAGTACGAGTGCGCATCCAGGTCTCCTCGGTAGCGGCAAAGCTTGTATCCACTTATCAACAAGTGTCGATATCGGAAAGTTCACAGCGCGGCGACAGACAAAAGCGAAACATGATTAGTGCCTATGTTTTAGCCTGCCGAACACGGAGAGTGCGCCTTGCCGAATAATACCCGGCTGTGGATCCGCGATCCGCTGGCGATCCTCGCCGAGAATGCCGGCGGCGGCGTGGTCGTCGAGAATGGCAGGATCGTCGAGCTCATCGCCGCGGGACGATCGCCGGCGCAGGCGTGCGCCGCGAGCTTCGATGCCCGCCGGCATGTCGTGATCCCGGGCCTCGTCAACGCCCATCATCATTTCTACCAGACCTTGACGCGGACGCATCCCGCCGCGCTGGGCAAGGAATTGTTCGCCTGGCTCGAGGCGCTGTATCCGATCTGGGCGCGGCTGACGCCGGACACGTTCCGCGTCGCCGTTCGTCTCGCGCTCG
Source organism: uncultured Nakamurella sp. (assembly GCA_964658465.1). Classification (GTDB taxonomy): domain Bacteria; phylum Pseudomonadota; class Alphaproteobacteria; order Rhizobiales; family Beijerinckiaceae; genus RH-AL1. Next base: position 9,995 of record CAZZZM010000050.1, on the reverse strand, counting down.
CCGAGCTGCTGCTCTCCGGATGTACGACGGCCGCCGACCATCACTATCTCTTTCCCGCGGGGCTCGAGCAGGCCATCGACATCGAGGTCGAGGAGGCTCTGGCGCTGGGAATCCGCATGACGGTGACGCGCGGCTCGATGAACCGGTCCCGCAAGGACGGCGGCCTGCCGCCGGACGGCGTCGTGCAGGACGCCGCGACGATCCTCGACGACAGCGAGCGCGTCCTCTCGCGCTACCACGATCCCGCGTCCGGCAGCCGCATCCAGATCGGCCTCGCGCCGTGCTCGCCGTTCTCGATCACGCCCGAGCTGATGACGGCAACGGCGGCGCTCGCCGCGCGCTATGACGCTCCACTGCACACGCATCTCGGCGAGACCCGCGACGAGGAGGCCTACTGCCAGTCGCTCTACCAGTGCCGCCCGGTCGATCTGCTCGAGGAGACGGGCTGGCTGCACGGCCGCACCTGGCTCGCGCATGGTATCCACTTCGACGCGGGCGAGATCGGGCGCCTGGGACGCCACGGCGTCGGCATCTGCCACTGCGCGACCTCGAACATGCTTCTCGCATCCGGCACCTGCGCGACGCGCGAGTTGGAGGCCGCGGGCTGCAAGGTCGGGCTCGGCGTCGATGGGTCGGCATCGAACGATGCGTCGAACATGATGGAGGCGCTGCGCCACTCGCTGATGCTCGGACGTCTCAGGTACGGCGCCGCGGCGCTGTCGCATCTCGACGTGCTGCGCTGGGGCACGCAGGGCTCGGCGCTTTGCCTGGGCCGCGAGGACATCGGCGTGATCGCGCCCGGCTATCAGGCCGACCTCGCGCTGTTCACGCTGGACGAGCCGCGCTTCTCCGGCCACCACGATCCGCTGGCGGCGCTGGTGATCTGCGGCGCCACGCGCGCCGATCGTGTCATGGTCGGCGGCGACTGGCGCGTCGTCGATGGCGCCGTGGTCGGACTGGACCTGCGGGCGCTGCTGGACGCGCACGGAAAGGCGGCGGCGGTCTTTTCGTGAAGCCTCGCCCCTCCTTCTCCCGCTTGCGGGAGAAGGTGGCCCGACGAAGTCGGGTCGGATGAGGGGCGTTCCAGCACAAGCTCGCACCTAAGAGGCCTTCGCCCGACATCCCTCATCCGACCCCGCTTCGCGGGGCCACCTTCTCGCGCGAGCGGGAGAAGGGATGCCGGGCGCCCTACCTCTCGCGCCAGAAGCGCTCCTGCAGGGCGGCGGCTTCGTCCTCCAGCAGCGGCCCCACGACCTCGACCTGGCGCTGCCCGGCGGCGAACACGGCACGGCAGGGCAGGGCAAGCGTCGGGTTCTCCGGATGGTCGCCCGTCGCACGTTTGAGGTCGGCCTCGCTCTGCCCGTAGACGAGCCGGCCGATGCCCGACCAGTAGATCGCGCCCGCACACATGGCGCACGGCTCGGCCGACGAATAGAGCGTGCAGGCGGCCAGCACGTCCTGGGGGATCGTTTTGGCGCGCGAGGCGAGCAGGCGCTCGGCATGCGCGGTGCGGTCGCCGCCCTCGCTCGAGAAGCCGTTGCCGGCCTCGAGCAGGACCGTGCCGTCGGCGTCGATGAGGATCGCGCCGAAGGGGTGGTCGCCGCCGGCGCGCGAACGCTCGGCGACGGCGAAGGCGAGGCGCAGGAAGCGCTCGTCTTCGGCGTGCGACCTCATCGCCACGGGCTCACGCCGGCAGCTTGCCCTCGACGCCCTGCACCAGCCAGTTCATCGAGGCGATCTGCCCATCGTCGAGCTTCGACTTGACCTCGCCCGACTGGTCCTTGATCGCGCCGCCGAACGGCAGCAGCTTGCCGCTCTTGATGTCCGCCTCGGTCTTCCTGGCGAGCGCGACGACGTCGTCCGGCATGTTGGTGTACGGCGCCATCACCAGCATGTCTGAGGCGAGGCCGCCCCACACGTCGTCGGGTTTCCACGAGCCGTCGAGCAGGGCCTGCACGCGCTTGATGTAGTAGGGACCCCAATTGTTGATCGGGGCGGTAAGCTGGGCCTTCGGCGCGAACTTGATCATGTCGGTCGCTTCGCCGAAGGCCTTCAGGCCGCGCTGCTCGCAGACCTGGAGCGGCGCCGGCGAGTCCGTGTGCTGGGTGATGATATCGCAGCCCTGGTCGAGCAGCGCCTTCGCGGCGTCGCCCTCCTTGCCCGGGTCGTACCAGCTGTTGATGAAGACGAACTTCATCTTGGCGTTCGGATTGACGCTCTGCATGCCGAGCATGGTGGCGTTCATGCCCATCACCACCTCGGGGATCGGCACCGAGCCGATGTAGCCGATCATGCCGGCCTTCGACATCTTGCCGGCGATCACGCCCTGGATGTAGCGGCCTTCGTAGAAGCGGATGTTGTAGACGCCGAGGTTGGCCGCGTGCTTGTAGCCGGCGCAATGCTCGAAGAAGGTCTTCGGCATCATCCTCGCCACCTTCACCGTCGGGTTCATGTAGCCGAACGAGGTGGTGAAGATGAGATTGTAGCCTTTGTGGCCGAGCGCCGAGATCACGCGCTCCGCGTCGGCGCCCTCCGGCACGTTCTCGACGTAGGTCGTCTCGATCTTGTCGCCGAACTTCTCGACCACGGCCTTGCGGCCGAGTTCGTGCTGGTAGGTCCAGCCGAAGTCGCCGATCGGTCCGAGATAGACCCAGGCGGCCTTGGCGCTGGCGGCCTCGGCGCGCCCGATGAGCCCCGGCGCGGTGCCGAGGAGCGCGCCGGCGCCGAGCGCCGTGTTGAACGACCTGCGGGTGATCATGGATCTGTCCTCCAAGCGAGCCTGACGGGCCGTGGCAAGGTCGATGCCGGGCCGCCCTGCCGCGTTGCCGTCGACGCTAGTTCAGATGATAGTCGAACCCGACGTAGGCCTGGTTCTCGTAGGAGCCCGGCGTGAACCCGGTCGAGCCGTAGGTCGCGTTGGAGCCAAACTTGTTGAGCCAGAACTTGTAGCCGACGAAGCCGTCGATGACCTTCGGATGGCCGAAGTAGGAGCCGACGTCGAGCGTCAGGCGGTTCGACGTCAGCACCTCGGTGCGCGTCTGGACGTTGAACCCGTCGACGCCCTTCGGCAGGTTGGCGATGGTGAAGCCGTTGAAGGTGAGCGGCAGGCCCGTCCATTTGTTGAGGGGCTGCAGATAGACCGCCTCGAACTGCACCGTCGGCTGGAAGCTGACGCGGCCGCTCGCGGCGTTGTAGTCGGGGTTGTTCGGCAGGCCGAGACCCTGGGCGATGCCGTTGTGATTGTATTCCTTGTAGAGCATGGCGGAGAGCGTGAAGACGCCCGGCACGTCGAAGGAGAGCTGCGGGCCGACGACGAAGTCGGTCTGCTGCGGCGCGAACGCTGTGTTCTGAGATTCAAGGTCGCCGCCGTACTCGAGCGAGACGTCCTTGATAAAGCCGTAGCTGAACGTGTGCGAATGCGTCACCGCGTTGCCGCTGAAGGTCGCACGATAGGTGGCGAACACCTCTGTCGAGCCCTCGCCCGTGAACGAGGTCGTGGCCGGCGCCGCCGGATCCGCGCCGGTGGACTTCAGCACGTCGACGCTGATGAAGTTGGTGCCGTACTGGTAGGCATCGACGTGCGTGATGTTGGCGATCTGCTTGGGAAAGAAATGCGGAAAGCCGGGATCCGTGCCCTGCGGCTCGAAGCGATATTCCAGCACGGTGCTGGTGAAGAGGAAGAACGGCAGCGGCGCTGCCGCGGCAGGCGTCTGGGCTTGCGGCAGGTCGGCAGCATCGACGGCGGCGAGCGAAGACAAGCCAAAGATTAGTCCGGTCGTGCCGGCCAGCAATATCCGTCTCATAGAACCCCCCGGTTTGAGACCCGACATCTTCTGTAGAAAAGGAGTTCCGAACGACTAAGCGCAAATAATATGCGGCATCAGATGACAAAAGGGGCAGTTGAACTGACGGAGCAGCATGCGCCCTCGGAAAAGTGGGTACAGTTTGTGCTCAGATTTCCATCACGCTCGTTTGATCGCGTTCGAATCGAAACGCCGCTGTGACATGTCTGCGACAGAACGCTGCGGCATCGCTCAAGCTTGCCGTAGATGCGTGCGGATGAAATCGAGAAACAGCCGGATGCGCGGCGCCAGATGCTGGCGGGCGAGATAGACGGCGCTCAGCGTGATCTCGGCACGACGGTAGGGCGCCAGGATCCGCACGAGGCGCCCGGCCTCGAGGTCTTCGGCCACGTCCCACTGCGCCTTCAAGGCGACGCCCCTGCCGGCCAGCGCCCAGTCGTGGACGACCTCGGCGGACGTCGACGACAGGCTCCCCGCTATGCGCAACTCCTGCGATACGCCGTCGACGACGAAGGTCCAGGTGTCGAGCACCCTTCGCCCCCGCACGAGGCGGATGCAGTCGTGGTCGAGAATGTCCCGCGGCACCGCCGGCGTGCCGTGCCGTGCGAGGTAGGCGGGCGAGGCGCAGACGACGAGATCGCTCGACAGGATCTTGCTCGTGATGACGCCCTGTTCCGTCGGCGTCCCGATGTAGAGCACGACATCCAACGCATCGCTCACCACGTCGAGGACGGCGTCCGACAGCATCAGATGCGCCTCGACCTTCGGATGCAGCGCGACGAAGTCGGCAACGAGTGGCGCAATGCGGCGTCGGCCGATCTCGAGCGGCACGCCGATCCGCAGCAGGCCGCGCGGCGTGACACCCCCAGCCGCCGCCTCGGCTTCCGCTTCGTCGATCTCGTCCACGATGCGCAGGCAGCGCTCGTGGAACAGGCTGCCCTCTGCGGTGAGATCGAAGGAGCGTGTGGTGCGCTGCACGAGGCGTACGCCGAGGCGTGCCTCGAGCGCCGCCAATCGCCGGCTCATCGCCGCCGGGGAGGAGCCGAGGTCGCGTGCTGCGGCGGAGAGGCCGCCGGCCGCAACGAGGCGGACAAAAAAGCGTAGGTCGCCGACCTCGTCGCCCATCCATTAATCCACTTTTTGCAATTATATTGTGCGCTGCGCAGCGGTAACGCGATCACGAGGCACGGCCTAGCTAGGCATTATCACGCCGAACGCACAGATGGAGATAATCATGCGTCATTTATTCGTCACGCTGGCGCTGCTTGCCAGCGTCGCCAGCCCCGCCTTCGCCCAGAGCCGCATGCTGCCCGCCGGCTCCGAGAACGCGGCACAGCCGCCGATCGACTGGTCGGCGAGCACGCAGCGCCGCTGGGCCGCCACGCGACACCTCTACGAGGGCCGCTCGGCCACCGCCGGGACGGTCGTGATCGTTCCGGCCCCCGACGGCGATCTGGACTGAGCGGCCATCGCGTCCGATCAGATACTCGGTCGGGAATTTGCTATCCTGCCCTGCTGGTAGGGGGCAGGCAGATGCTTCAGCTTGGACGTATATCGACAGCGGGCGCCTTGACGGCGCTCGCTGTTTTCGCAGCCGCACTCGGGCATGCCGATGTGGCTGTCGCCCAAGCACGCGGCGTCATCATCCAAATCCCCGACGACGTGATGCCCGGCGCGCCGAGGCCGGCACCCCCGCCGGCTCCGCCACCGGTCCCCGCCGCACCGGGCGCCGCCGGTACGCCGCCGGCCTGCCAGGGCGCGACCTGCGCGCCGGTCAAGAGCGAATGGCACGTGTTCAACACGTCCAACCGGACATGCCTTGCCCTTTCGAAGGCGGACATGAAGCGCAGCGGCGACATTCGGAAGCTCGCGGCCCTGTTGCCGTCGCCGCACTTCGTCGTGGCGGCCGGCGGATGCCCCTGACCCTCGAGCCGCCGCCTAGGCGAGCGGCTTGATCGCGCTCGCCGGCAGGTCCGCGAAATTGTCTGCCGGGCCGAAACGTTGGCGGGACCGATCGGCGCAATCCGCGAGGTGCCTGCGCATACGCGCGGTGGAGGCCTTGACGTCGCCCTTGGCGATCGCATCGACGATCTCGGCATGCTCGCGCGGCGAGCAGCACAGCGCGGTCGTCGTCGTCTGCGCCGTGAAGACAAGCGCGGAGCGCGCGATGATGTCGACCATGTAGCGCTCGAGGAGCTTGCTGCCGGTGGCGGCCGCGAGAAGGACGTGGAATTCGCCGGACAGCCGGACCGCCTTGCCGCGGTCGCGCGAGGCCGCCTCCTCCTCGCGGACGTGCGCCCGCAGCTTCTGGACCTGCTTCGACGAAACCGCTTTTGCGAGGCGCGTGACGACGCTCGTCTCGAGCTCCAAGCGCACCGCCATCAAGTCGTCTGCCTCCTCGCGGGTCGGCGAGGCGACCCGAGCGACCTGGTTGCGCGGACGCTCGACGAGCCCGTCGGCGACGAGGCGGGTCAGTGCCGCGCGGACCACGGTCCGGCTGACGCCGAAGCGGCTCGCGACGGCGTCCTCCGGCAGGCGCGCGCCGAGAGCCAGGGTCTGTTCGACGATGATGGCGCGCAGCGCCTTGTACACCCGGTCCGGTCCGTCGCCCGCCCGTTTCAGCTTCTGCTCGACCACGTCCCACGCCCATCGATGGGGCCCCAGTAGACCTTAAAGAGGCGTGCACCTAGCGATTTGACGACGGCCCGGGCCCTGGCATGGCTTTCGCTGCGCCGGATCCGTACTGCCCGCCCCGTGCAGCGAGTGGATACAGATTGCACGCTGCCATCTGCCGTCCGCCACACACGATCCCGCCCGATTGGAGGTGCCCGTGGCCGACGCCTCATCTCCGATCTACGACAAAGTTTCCAGCGGCGTCCTTCCGTCGGCCCATCCGGCCGTCGTCATCAAGCCGAGCTACGACAGCCGGCTCTGCAACGAGGATCTCGCACCCCTCCGCGCGCAGACCTGGACGAGCTACAACATCTTCGCCTTCTGGATGTCGGACGTGCACAGCGTCGGCGGCTACGTCACCGCGGGCAGTTTGTTCTCCCTCGGTCTCGCGAGCTGGCAGGTGCTCGTCAGCCTGGTGGTCGGCATCCTCATCGTGCAGGTGTTCTGCAACCTCGTCGCCAAGCCGAGCCAGGTGACGGGCACGCCATATCCGGTGATATGCCGCGCGGTCTTCGGCGTCAGGGGCGCCAACATTCCGGCGATCATCCGCGGCCTCATCGCGGTCGCGTGGTACGGCATTCAAACGTATCTCGCGTCGGTCGCCTTCATGGTGCTGGCTCTGAAGTTCATGCCGGCGCTGAAGGCCTATGCCGATGTCGCGCAGTCCGGCTTCGCCGGCCTTTCGACGCTCGGCTGGGCGAGCTTCATGTTCCTCTGGGTCGTGCAGGCGATCGTGTTCTGGCGCGGGATGGAGGCGATCCGGCAGTTCATCGACTGGGCCGGCCCCGCCGTCTACGTCGTGATGATCGCGCTCGCCGCCTATCTCGTCGCCAGGGCCGGCATCTCGCACGTCGGGCTGACGCTCGGCCACGTGAAGTACAAGGGCTGGGACGCCGTCCCCGTGATGATCGGCGCGACCGCGCTCGTCGTCTCCTACTTCTCCGGCCCAATGCTCAACTTCGGCGACTTCTCGCGCTACGGAAAGTCGTTCGATGCCGTGAAGGCCGGCAACTTCTGGGGATTGCCGGTCAACTTCCTCGGCTTCTCGCTGCTCTGCGTGATTACCACCTCGTCGACGCTGCCGGTGTTCGGCGAGATGATCATCGACCCCGTCGAGACGGTGAGCCGGCTCGACAACATCTACGCCGTCGTGCTCGGCGCCTTCACCTTCATGACGGCGACGATCGGCATCAACATCGTCGCGAACTTCGTCTCGCCGGCCTTCGACTTCTCGAACGTGGCGCCGAACGTCATCAGTTGGCGGATGGGCGGCATGATCGCCGCCGTCGGCTCGATCTTCATCACGCCGTGGAACCTCTACAAGAACCCCGAGGTGATCCATTACACGCTCGACGTGCTCGGCGCCTTCATCGGTCCGCTGTTCGGGCTGCTCATCGCCGACTTCTTCGTCATCAAGAAGCAGCGCGTGATCGTCGACGATCTCTATACGATGAGCCCCGGCGGCGCCTATTACTACAGGAACGGCTACAACCCCGCCGCCGTGATGGCGATCGTCCCTTCGGCGCTGGTGCCGATCGTCTGCGCTTTGGTGCCGGCGCTGTCGATGCTCGCGAACTTCACCTGGTTCATCGGCGTGGCGCTCGGCTTCACGATCTATCTCGCGCTGGCGCGGCGGCAGGCGACGGCGCCCGTCGCGTAAGATGCTGCGTCGGCGCGGTCCCGGACGGACGTGACGCCGCTAGGATGGTTCGAACGGCAAGGGCCAAGCTTGTTGCGCATCCTTTTGATCAATCCGAACACGACGGCGTCGATCACCGAACGCCTCGCCGCCTTTGCCGGCGAGATTGCCGGCGGCGCGACCATCGTCCCCGTCACGGTGCGCTTCGGTGCCCGCTACATCTCGACCCGCGCCGCCGCGACGATCGCCGCCCATGCCGCGCTCGAGGCCCTCGCCGCGCACGTCGGGGAATGCGACGCCGTCTACCTCGCCTGCTTCGGCGACCCCGGCCTGCCGGCGCTGCAGGAGATGTCGCCGGTGCCCGTCGTCGGCATGGCGGAGGCGGCCTGCCGCGTTGCGGCGGAGTGCGGGCGTTTCTCGATCGTGACGGGCGGCGTGCTCTGGCAGGCGATGCTGCACGAGTACGTCGCGAGCCTCGGTCTCGCCGATCGGCTGGCCAGCATCCGGGTCGTCGCTGCGACCGGCGACGAGATCGCGCGAGATCCCGCGGCGGCGCTCGCCGATCTCGCGGCCGCCGGCGCGGCCTGCGCGCGAGAAGACGGGGCGCAGGCCGTCATCCTCGGCGGTGCCGCGCTGGCGGGCCTGGCGGCGCGTGTCCAGGATAGGGTCCCGGTGCCGGTGCTCTGCGCGGTCGAGCTTGGCACGAAGGCGGCTGTCGCGGCCGCCCGCGCGGGCAAGGCGGGGCGCGATCCGCGGGTGAAGGCCGCAAGCTCGATCGGCCTGTCGCCGGCGCTGGAAGATTTGCTGGGCCGGGCTTAACCGAGGCCGGCCGGATCGATCACAACGGTCGGAAACGCGACCTCATCGCAATTGGCGCCGGGCCCGTCGCGATCGACGACCAGAAAATCCTGCGTCTGCACGAGGATCAGCAGCGGATGGTGCCATACGCCGACGCCGTAATTGACGCCCTGGTCGCCGCGGGCGCGGAAGCAGCGCAGGTGCGGCGCGCCCTCGACGAACGTCCCGACGACGACGAGCCAGTCGTGCGGCTGCAGCGGAAAGAAGCATTGCGAGCCCAACGGATGGCGCTCCAGCATCGCGATCTCGAGCGGGAAGGGCCGCCGGCGTCCGGCGAAGATCGAGACGATCGGCCGGCCACCGCCCGCACCGACGTCGACGCCGGCGAGGCCATGCAGGCGATCCGTCGTGCCGCCGTTGATCACCCGAAGCTCGGCGCCGGCGCGCTCCACCACGTCGCCGAACGGCGCGAACGCGGATTTCGTCAGCGGTTCGATCGCGATCATGGCGCCGGGCGGCCGAAGGCGCGGAATCGGGAGATCCCGCCGTCGGGGTGCATGTTGAGCCTGACGTGGGTCAGGGGTCCGAGGTCTGAGAGCGCAGCGCCCTCGAAAGTATGGATGTGGTCCGGCTGCGCCGGCTGCGGCGCCATCAGGTCTTGCCAGAACATCGACTGCGTGACGATCGACTCGTCGGTGCCCGCCGCGACGCGGGCCCCCTGCAGCGAGACCTTGTCGGGATAGTTGCCCTTGAAGTGCGCCGTGTCGATCTCGATCCGCCGCACCAGCCCGGGCCGGCCGAGCGCGATCACCATCCAGTCGTGGCCCGGCTCACGGCGGCGGCGGGTCTCCCAGCCGTCGCCCATATCGCGGCCGCGCCCCTCGGTCAGGATGACCCAGGGGTCTCCGTAATGCGCGTCGCTGTAGCCGAGGATGCGCCCGCCCCAGCGGATCGCCGACAGCTCGATGTCGTCCCCCTCGGTGGCGGCTCCGTCCGCAACGGTCGTCCCGTAAGCCCGCAGCCGGGCGACGCCGCCGTCCGGGAAGATCGACAGGCGCAGCCAGCGCACGGGCGCCGCATCC
>CAZZZM010000049.1:0-14524 GCA_964658465.1 uncultured Nakamurella sp. | reverse complement strand
GGCGTCGGCGCCTTGCGTCCGAACGACGCCATCGCCTGGAACACCCCGTCGCGCCGCACCAGCCCGTGGAACAGGCCGGCGGCGACGTGCAGCAGCACCAGCGCGTAGAACAGCAGCGCCAACGAGGCGTGCAGGTCCCACAGCACCGCGTGGAGGCTGGCGTTCGGCGGCAGGATCGGCGGCAGGCGGAGGCCGCCGAGCAGGACGATCGGATAGTTCGCCGCAGACAGCATCGCCCAGCCGAGCAGCGGCATGACGATCATCAGCCCGTAGAGCGCGACGTGCGAAAGCGTCGCCGCGAGCTTCATCGGCGCCGGCAGGTCGCGCGGCAGCGGCGGCGCGCCGAGCGTCAGCCGTAGCACGAGGCGGATCGCCACCAGGACGAGGATCGCGATGCCGAGCGATTTGTGGAAGGCGACGAGGTCGAGATATTTCGGCCTCACGGTCGATTCCATGCCGACGCCGACGAACAGCATCGCGATGATGCAGATCGCCATCAGCCAGTGCAGGATCTTCTGCGAGCCGGCGAAGGATTGCTCGGTCATGGCGTGGCTCCCGACGCGGTCCGCGGATAGTCCTTCTCCTCGGCCGACCTCAGATCGTAGGACTTGGCGTAGACGGCCGAGCGCGCCGCCGGGAACGGGTCGTCCGACACGGCGACGCCGTCCGGCAGAACGGTCGGATCGAAATTGATGTCGCGGCAGGGACCGTCGGCCTCCGGCTCGATCTTCTGCGCCGTCAGCGTGCCGAGCGTCACCACGCGGCGATCGGCCGGCCATGCCTTGCTCGGGTCGGCGGTCGGATCGCCGGGACCGGCCACCTGCGCCACCATCGTCCAGGTCTGCGGCGCCTTGCCGATCCGCTCGGTGATCTCGTGTTCGAGCGCGTCCGGTCCCTGCTTGGCGAGGTCGTCCGGCGTGACCGCCACCGGCGTCGCGGCCGGCTTGAACGACCACCTGACCGGCTGCACGGCACCGGCGCCATCGGCGAAGAGGAACGTGTTCAGGCCGTTGAAGGAATCTTCCGCGTAGCTGGCGGTCCACGGCGCGGTCTTGGCCCAGCCGGCGAAGCCGGCGATCTCCGGATGCGCGCCCGCGAACGTCTTCATCGCGTCCGGCTCCTTGCTGCGCTGGGCCTTCAGCAGCTCGTAGAAGGCCTTCGGCGTCGATACCGCGAACACCGGCGCGTTGATCATCGCCATGCGCCAGACCTGGTCGCCGGCGGTGATCTGCAGGCCGAGGCCGCGGATCCGCGCCGAGGCGTCGGCGGCGGTCGGCATCGGCGTGCCGAGGTTGAAGCGGCCGACCACCGGATAGGTGCCCTTGGCGAGCATCCTGGCCCGCGACAAGGCGGCGCCGTCGCCGCTCGCCTCGAAGGTTCCGGTGAAGCAGATGCCCTTCGCGTGGTTGCGGCGATGGCCGAGCACCGGGCCGCCGGGCGGCGCGAAGGCCTGGACGAACTTGTCCGGCGTCAGCCGGTGCGGCGAGAACGCGCCCGCGGTGTACAGGAAGGCGCCGGCGGCGGTCGCGACGATCGCCCCGATCAGCGCGAGCGATCCCAGCTTGGCGGCCGACCCGGGCGGCTTCGACATCAGGCTATCCCGTTGCAGGCGCGTCGGCGTGCGCGAATGTCGCAGAGCCTGCTGAGCTTGCCGGCCGGCGTCAACAAGAGTCTCGGCTCTTTGCCGATTGCGTAGCCGCCTCGTCATCGCGCATAGAGCGAACATGATGCAGTCGAGCGAAGGATGGCCCGCGGACGACGACGTCGCGGTCGAGGTCGAAGCCGTCGAGCGGGCCTACGCGGGCTTCCTCTCCGTCGACCATTACCAGCTTCGCGTCCCGCGCTTCGACGGCAGCGTGGCGACGCTCCGGCGCGAGCTGCTCGAGCGCGGCACCGCCGTCTGCGTCCTGCCCTACGACCCGCGAACGGATCGCGTGCTGCTGATCCGCCAATTCCTCGTCGGCGCCTATGTCGCCGGCCGGGCGCCGCGGCCGTTGCAGGTGATCGCCGGCATGGTCGACGACGGCGAGGCGGTGGAAGCCGCCGCGCGTCGCGAGGCGGCGGAGGAGGCGGCCTGCGAGATGCGCCGGGTGATCCAGGCGCAAGCCTTCCTGCCGACGCCGGGCGGCTCGTCAGAGCGGGTCGTCGCCTTCGTCGGCGAGGCGGATCTCGAAGCGGCCGGCGGGGTGCACGGCGCCGTCGACGAGGACGAGGACATCCGCGTCGAGGTCTTCGACGCCGCCGAGGCCATCGCGCGGCTCGATGCCGGGCAGATCGAATCCGCGCCGGCCGTCATCGTGCTCTCGTGGTTCGCGCGCCACCGCGAGCGGCTGCGGCAGGAATGGGCCTAGCCGGCCCTCACCGCCGCGGCAGCATCGGGCTCGAGGAGACGGGCGTCAGCGGCACGCAGGCGAAGCTCACGTGCACGTCGCCGCTCGCGCCGACCTGCGTCGCCCGCGAGGCGGCGACCCGGCACGCCTCCATGTCGTAGAAATCGCCGAGCCGTTGCGACGTCGAGCCGGTGCCGGACGTCGCGATGAGCACGAGGGTGATGAGCTGTGCCGCTGCCATGAATTGGGATGCTCCGCCGGCTCAATCATGCTGCCAGCTTGCGGCGATGCGTGAGCTTGTCCAGCAGCAGGTAGAGCACCGGCGTCGTGTAGAGCGTCAGCAGCTGGCTGACAATGAGGCCGCCGACGATGGCGAGGCCGAGGGGGCGGCGGATCTCCGCCCCGTAGCCGCCGCTGAAGGCGAGCGGGACGGCGCCGACGATGGCGGCGAGCGTCGTCATCAGGATCGGCCGGAAGCGCAGCAGGCAGGCCTTGAAGATCGCCTCGCGCGCGGTGAGGTCGCCGTCGCGCTCCGCCTCGATCGCGAAGTCGATCAGCAGGATCGCGTTCTTCTTGACGATGCCGATCAGCAGGATGACGCCGATCAGCGCGATGATCGTGAACTGGCTCCTGAACGCCATCAGCGTGATCAGCGCGCCGACGCCGGCCGACGGCAGCGTCGAGAGGATGGTGATCGGGTGCACGTAGCTCTCGTAGAGCACGCCGAGCACGATGTAGACGGCGATGAGCGCGGCGGCGACGAGGATCGGCTCGTCCTGCAGCGACTTGGCGAAGAGCTGTGCGGTGCCGGTGAGGCTGCCGCGGATCGTCGCCGGCAGGCGGAGGCGGGCCTCGGCGTCCTTGATCTGCTGCGCCGCTTCGCCGAGCGAGGCGCCCGACGCGAGGTTGAACGAGATCGTCGCCGCGACGAACGGGCCCTGATGCGAGATCTGCAGCGGCGTGTGCCCCGGCGCGTAGCGCGAGACGGCGGCGAGCGGCACCATCGTTTCGGCGCTGGTGCTGTCCGCCGAGCCGGCCGAGGCCGAGGCATTGCCGGAACTGCCGATCGCGTTGGTGGCGGCGTTGCGTGCCGAGCTCACCGCGCTGGTGCCGCTCGACGTCGCCGATGTCTTGGTGATCGTGACCGGCGAGGCGAAGCTCGTCGCGGCGATCGGCGCGGTGGCGCCGGTCGACACGGCCGAGGTGATCGTCGTCGCGGCGTTCGGCAACGTGGTCTCGCTCGTCACCACCGTGCCGGACGGCGCCTGCGTCGTTCCCGTGCCGCTGGGCGTTCCGCCCGACGTCGAGACGTAGACCTGCTTCAGGGCGTCAGGGTACTGCCAGAAGCGCGGCGCCGCCTCCATGACGACGTGGTACTGGTTGACGGCGCTGTAGATCGTCGACACCTCGCGCTGGCCGAAGGCGTCGTAGAGCGTGTTGTCGATCTCGTTCTCGGTCAGCCCGAGCCTGGCGACGGCGTCGCGGTCGAGCTTCAGGTCCGTCTCCAAACCTTTCTGCTGCTGGTCCGAACTGACGTCGGCGAGCGCGGGGGCGCTGTTCTGCAGCTCGGTCATCAGCTTCGGCGCCCATTCGTAGAGCTCGTCGGTCGAGTCGCCCTGCAGCGTGTACTGATAGGCGGCGTTGGACTGGCGGCCGCCCATGCGGACGTCCTGCACCGCCTGGAAGTAGAGCCGGGCGCCGGGGATGCGGCCGAGCGGCCTGCGCAGGCGGGCGATCACCTCGTCGGCGGTGGCGTCGCGCTGCGACAGGTCCTTCAGCGAGACGAAGACCGTGCCGGTGTTGAGCGCGGCGCTGGGGCCGCCGCCGCTGCCGACGCCCGTGAAGCCGACGACGGTCGCCACGGCCGGGTCCTTCTGCACGATCGTCATGAGGGCCGCGAGCTTCTTCTCCATCGCCTGGAACGAGATGCTCTGGTCGGCCTGGATCGAGCCGACGAGGCGCCCGGTATCCTCTTCCGGAAAGAAGCCCTTCGGGATCGCGACGTAGAGGATGCCGGTCAGCGCGATCGTGGCGAGGAAGATCGAGACCATGACGACGGGGTGGCGCAGCGACCAGAGCAGGCTGTGCTCGTAGCCGCGCAGGATCAAGGCGAAGGGCGTCCAGCGCCGCTTGTCGCGCGGGACGTCGCGCCGCTTGAGGAGCAGCGAGCAGAGCATCGGCGTCGTGGTGAGCGAGACGACCAGCGAGACGAGGATCGCCACCGTCAGCGTCAGCGCGAACTCGCGGAACAGCCGGCCGAGGATGCCGCTCATCAGGAGGATCGGCGTGAACACGGCGATCAGCGACAGGCTGATCGAGATGACCGTGAAGGCGACCTCGCGGGCGCCGCGCAGCGACGCCTCGAGCCGCGGCACGCCCTCCTCGACGTGGCGGGCGATGTTCTCGAGCACCACGATCGCGTCGTCGACGACGAAGCCGGTCGAGATCGTCAGCGCCATCAGCGAGAAGATGTCGAGGCTGAAGCCGAGCAGGTACATGATGCCGAACGTGCCGATGATCGAGATCGGCACCGCGACGCTCGGAACCAGGGTGGCGCGCCAGTCGAGTAGGAAGATCGCGACGATCGCGATCACCATGACGACGGCGATCACCAGCGTCCTCTCGGTGTCGTGCAGCGAGGCGGCGATCGTCGTGCTGCGGTCGATCGCGGTGATGACGTCGATCGATGCCGGCATCGCCGCCTTCAGGTGCGTCAGCTCGCCTTTGATCGTGTTGATCGTGTCGATGATGTTGGCGCCGGGCTGGCGGAAGATGATGACGAGGATCGAGCGCTTGCCGCCGGCCAGCCCGCGGTTGCGGATGTCCTGCACGCCGTCGGCGACCTGGGCGACGTCGGAGAGATAGACGGGGTCGCCGTTGCGATAGGCGATGACGAGGCCCTTGTAGTCGGCCGCCTTGCTCGCCTGGTCGTTGGTGTAGATCTGGATCCGATCGGTGGCGGACTCGATCGCGCCCTTGGGGCTGTTGGCGTTGGCCGAGGCGAGCGCGGCGCGGACGTCCTCGAGCCCGATCCCGTACTTGTAGAGCTGCAGCGGGTTCAGCTCGACGCGCACCGCCGGCAGCGAGGAGCCGCCGATCTCGACCTGGCCGACGCCGTCGAGCTGCGAGAGGCGCTGCTGCAGCACGTTGCTCGCGACATCGTAGATTTGCCCCTGGGTGAGGGTCGGCGAGGTCAGCGCGAAGACGAGGATCGGCGCATCCGCCGGGTTCAGCTTCCGGTAGATCGGGTTGCTCGGCAGGTTGGTCGGCAGGTCGGCGCGCGCCGCGTTGATCGCCGCCTCGACGTCGCGCGCGGCGCCGTTGATGTCGCGCGACAGGTCGAACTGCAGCGTGATGCGCGTCGAGCCGACCGAGGATTGCGAGGTCATCTCGGTGACGTCGGCGATCTGGCCGAGGTGGCGCTCCAGCGGTTCGGCGACGCTGCTCGCCACCGTGTCCGGGCTGGCGCCGGGCAGCTGCGCGGTGACGAGGATCGTCGGGAAGTCGATCTGCGGCAGCGGCGAGACGGGCAGCAGCGGGAAGGCGATGATGCCGGAGATCGCGATGCCGATCGTCAGCAGCGTCGTCGCCACCGGCCGCAGGATGAAGAGCTTGGCGATGTTCATTCGCCGGGCTCCGCGGCGAGCCGCGGCTGCGGCGGCCGGCGCCCGAAGCGCGTGCCGAGACGCTCGAAGGCGAGGTAGATCACCGGCGTCGAGAACAGCGTCAGCACCTGGCTGACCGTGAGACCGCCGACGATGGCGATGCCGAGCGGCCGCCGCAGCTCAGAGCCGACGCCGGTGCCGAGCATCAGCGGCACCGCGCCGAGCATGGCGGCGAGCGTGGTCATCAGGATCGGCCGGAAGCGCAGGAGGCAGGCCTGGTAGATCGCCTCGCGCGGGGGCAGGCCCTGCTCGTGCTCGGCCTCGAGCGCGAAGTCGACCATCATGATCGCGTTCTTCTTCACGATGCCGATCAGCAGGATGATGCCGATGATCGCGACGACGTCGAGCTCGCTGCCGACGATCCGCAGCGCCAGCAGCGCGCCGACGCCGGCCGACGGCAGGGTCGAGAGGATGGTGATCGGGTGGATGAAGCTCTCGTAGAGCACGCCGAGCACGATATACATCGTCACGATCGCGGCGATGATGAGCACCAGCTGGTTGTTCAGCGAGGCGCTGAAGGCCGCCGCGCTGCCCTGCATCGAGACGACGAAGCTCGCCGGCAGGTCGAGCTGCTGCTGCACCTCCTGCACCGCGGCGACCGCGGCGCCGAGCGACGCGCCCGGTGCGACGTCGAACGAGATGTTGGCGGCCGGGAATTGGCTGTAATGGGCGATCTGCAGCGGACCGGTACGCTGGTGCACGTGCACGAGCTCGCTCAGCGCGACCTGCCCGTTGGTCGTCGAGAGCGACGAGGGCAGGTAGAACATCGACAGCGCGGCGAGATCCTTCTGCAGGTCGGGCGCCACTTCGAGGATCACGCGGTACTGGTTCGACTGCGTGTAGATCGTCGAGACGATGCGCTGACCGAAGGCGTCGTAGAGGATGTTGTCGATCGAGGCCGGCGTGATGCCGAAGCGGCTCGCCGTCGCCCGGTCGATCGTGAGGTCGACGGCCTTGCCGCCGTCGGCGAGGTCGCTGGCGACGTTGGCGAGCTCCGGTCGCGCCTTCAGGGCGTCGACGAAGCGCGGCACCCAGGTCGAGAGCGTGGCGATGTCGGGGTTCTCGATGACGAAATGGTATTGCGCGCGCGTGACCGTCGAATCGATCGTCAGGTCCTGCACCGGCTGCATGTAGAGGCTGATGCCGGGCACGGCGGCGACGGCCCTGCGCAGCTCGGCGATGACCGCCGTGACGCCGCGCCGGCGCACCTCCAGCGGCTTCAGCGTGATGAACACGCGCCCGGTGTTCGGCGTCGAATTGTTCTGGTCGACGCCGACGAAGGACTCGACGTTCTCGACGGCGTCGTTCTCGAGGATGACGTCGGCGAGCGCGCGCTGCTTCTGCGTCATCGCGGCATAGGAGATCGTCTGCGCCGCCTCGGAGACGGCCTCGATCTCGCCGGTGTCCTGCGTCGGGAAGAAGCCCTTCGGGATGTCGATGTAGAGGAACACCGTCAGCACCAGCGTCGCCAGCGCGACGACGAGCGTGAGCGGCTGATGATCGAGCACGATGCGCAGCAGGCGCGCGTAGAGCGCGATGATCCCGTCGATGACCGCCTCCGCGCCCCTGTCGAACCAGCCGCGCTGGCTCTCCGGGCGGTGGCGCAGCAGCTTGGCGCACATCATCGGCACCAGCGTCAGCGACACCACGGCGGAGATGACGATGGTGACCGCCAGCGTGATCGCGAATTCGTGGAACAGCCGCCCGACCACGTCGCCCATGAACAGCAGCGGGATGAGCACGGCGAGCAGCGAGATCGTGAGCGAGATGATCGTGAAGCCGATCTGCTCGGAGCCCTTCAGCGCGGCGGCGAGCGGCTCCTCGCCCTCCTCGATGAAGCGGGCGATGTTCTCGATCATCACGATCGCGTCGTCGACGACGAAGCCGGTCGAGATCGTCAGCGCCATCAAGGACAGATTGTCGAGGCTGAAGTCGAGCAGGTACATCGCGACCAGCGTGCCGACGAGCGACAGCGGCACCGAGAGGCTCGGGATGATCGTCGCCGGCAGGTTGCGCAGGAAGACGAAGATCACCAGCACGACCAGCACGATCGCAAGGCCGAGCTCGAACTCGACGTCGGCGATCGAGGCGCGGATCGTCACCGTGCGGTCGCTCAGCACGTCGATCTTCAGCCCGGCGGGGAGGCCCGACTCGAGCTTCGGCAGCAGCGCCTTGATCTGGTCGACCACCTCGATGACGTTGGCGCCGGGCTGGCGCTGGATGTTCAACAGGATCGCCGGCGTCCTGTTGGCCCAGGCGGCGATCTTGTCGTTCTCCGGCCCGCTCACCGTCGTCGCGACGTCGTCGAGGCGCACCGGATCGCCGTTGCGGTAGGCGACGATCGTGCGCCCGAGCTCCTTCGGATCGTAGATCTGGTCGTTGGCGTTGATCGTCGAGGCCTGCGCCGGTCCGTCGAAATTGCCCTTCGGCGTGTTGACGTTGACGTTGCCGATCACGGTGCGGATGTCGTCGATGGCGATGCCGTGCGCGGCGAGCTTCTGCGGGTCGAGCTGCACGCGGATCGCCGGGCGATGGCCGCCGCTGACGCTGACGAGGCCGACGCCGTTCTCCTGCGAGATCTTCTGGCCGAGCCGCGTCTCGGCGATGTCCTCGAGGTCGGTCAGCTTCATCGTGTCCGAGGTGATCGCCAGCGTCATGATCGGCGCGTCGGCCGGGTTGATCTTGGCGTAGACGGGCGGCGTCGGCAGGTCGCTCGGCAGCAGGTTCTGCGCGGCGTTGATCGCCGCCTGCACCTCCTGCTCGGCGACGTCGATGTTCAGGCTCAGGCTGAACTGCATGGTGATGACGGAGGCGCCGGCCGAGCTCGCCGACACCATCTGGCTGAGCCCGGGCATCTCGCCGAACTGGCGCTCGAGCGGCGCCGTCACCGAGGAGGTCATCACCTCGGGGCTGGCGCCGGGGTAGAACGTCTGCACCTGGATCGTCGGGTAGTCGACCTCGGGCAGCGCCGAGAGCGCGAGGAAGCGATAGGCGAAGAGGCCCGAGAGCAGGATCGCCGCCATCAGCAGCGAGGTGGCGACCGGCCGCAGGATGAAGAGGCGCGACGGGTTCATCGCGGCGCCCGGCAGGCGTCAGGGCGTGCCATGGTGGCCGCTTCCGCCGCGCGCTGCGCCGGCGACGTTCACCTTGAGCCCCGCCCGCAGCCGATCGCTGCCGTCGGTGACGACGCGGTCGCCCGGCGCGAGGCCGCTGGTGACTGCGACCATCGCGCCCTGCGTCGGGCCCAGCTCGATCTTCCTCACCTCCACCTTGCCGTCGCCGCCGACGACGTAGGCGAAGGTGCCCGGCGTCCCGCGCTGCACCGCGGCCGTCGGCGCCACGACGACGTTGGTCAGCTCGCCGAGCTTGAGGTGGATGTTGACGAACTGGTTCGGATACAAATGGTTGTCGGGATTGTCGAAGATCGCGCGCGCCTTGAGCTGGCCGGTCGTCGTGTCGATCGTGTTGTCGAGCGTCTCCAGCTTGCCGACGGCCAGCGACGTCACGTCGGCCTGGTCGAAGGCCGTCGCCTGCAGGGGGGCGGTCTTCGATCCATTGTCGGCCGCGGCCTCTGCGTCGACGACCTGCGGGATGACGCTCTCGGGGATCGAGAAGATGACCGAGATCGGCTGCAGCTGCGTCAGCACGACAAGGCCGTTGGTGTCGCTCGTCTGCACGTAATTGCCCGGATCGACCTGACGCAGGCCGACGCGCCCGGCCACCGGCGCGGTGATGTGGCAGAAGGCGAGGTTCACCTTCTGCGCCTCGATGAGCCCCTTGTCGGACTCGACCTGGCCCTGGTCCTGCTCGACGACGTATTTCTGGTCCTCGGCGGTCTGGCGGGCGATCGAGGTCTGGTTCAGCAGCGTCTGGTAGCGCTTCTCGTCGGTGATCGCCTCGTCGAGCAGGCCCTGGTCGTGGGCGAGCTGGCCCTCGTACTGATGCAGCAGCGCGAGGTAGGGGCGCGGATCGATCTGGGCGAGGAAGTCGCCCGCCTTGACGAGCTGGCCCTCCTTGAAGCCGACCTCGGTGAGCTGACCGTCGATCTGCGTCTTCACGGTGATGTTGGCGATCGGCGTCACGGTGCCGAGGGCCTCGACGTCGACCTCGATGTCGCCGCGGCCGATGGTGGCGGTCCCGACGGTCGGCGGCGGGGCGCCGACTTTCGTGGCGGTCTTCCCGCCGCTCGGGATGAGCGTCTTGTAGGCGTAGAAGAGCGCGGCGGCGATGATGATCAGCGTGAGCGTGGTGCCGACGAACGACAGGCCCCGCCGCGTCCGCGAGCGCGGCGGCGCCTCCCGGCCGGGCCGCTCGGCGCGGCCTGGCGCATCGAACCTCTGCGGGGTCCCGGGCTGATCGATCTCGTTGCGGGTCAAAGCGTCTGTCGTTCCTCGTTGCGACGCGGCGTCAGAGCGGCGGGGTCAGGGTCGAGACCGGCGTCAGCGTGTCGATCGGCGGCAGCTCGTCTTCGTGCCAGCCGCCGCCGAGCGCCTCGATCAGCGCGACGCTCTCGATCAGCTGCGACTGCTGCACGGCGAGCAGCGATTCCTCCGCCGTGAGCAGCGTGGCCTGCGCGGTCACCACCGAGGTGAAGGCCACCGTGCCGGCCTGGTACTGGTTGAGGTAGACGGCGACCGCCTTGCGCGCCGCATCGATCGTCTGGCGGTCCTTGCGCGCCTCGGCGGCGTAGACGCGGAGCGCGGCGAGCGCGTCCTCCACCTGCTGGAACGCGCTGAGCACCGTTTGTCGGTAGCTGGCGACGCCGACGTCGTAGTTGGCGCGCGCGGTGGCGAGCTCCGCGGTGAGCAGGCCGCCGTCGAAGATCGGCTGCGTCGCGGTGCCGGCGATCGACCAGGCGGCGCCGATCGCCGCGACCGGCGGCGGCCCGGCCGTGGCGCTGACCAGCGCGGTCAAATTGACGTCGGGGTAGAAATTGGCCACCGCCACGCCGATCAGCGCGCTGTCCTGCTGCACGGTGCGCTCGGCGGCGGCGATGTCGGGGCGGCGCTCCAGCAGGCGCGACGGCACCACGATCGGCGTCGCCGGCGGCGACGGCAGCCCCCGGCCGTTGCGCCGCACCGCGAGATCGGTGGGCGGGCGGCCGATCAGCATGGCGATCGCGTGCTCGTATTGCGCGCGCAGGACGCCGGTGTCGATCGCCGCGGCCTGCACGCCGTAGAGCTGCGTCTGCGCCGTGACGACGTCGGCCTCCGACACGGTGCCGCCCTTGAACTCGTTGCGGGTGATGTCGAGCGTCTTCTGGTACTCGGCGGCGGTGCGGTCGTAGAGGTCCTTCAGCGCGTCCGTCGCGCGCAGGTCGTAATAGGCGGTGAGCAGCGCGCCCTGTTCGGAGAGCTTGGCGTTCTGCAGGTCGGCGGCGCTGGCCTGCGCCGCCGCGGCGCTCGCCTCGACGTTGCGCCGGATGCGGCCCCACAGATCGATGTCCCAGGTCGCCGTCGCCGACGGCACGAAGGTCAGCGTCGTGCTCCTGCCCGTGCCGCCGGACGCCGTCGTCGCATGGCTCGCGGTGACGGTCGGGAACAGGCTCGCCTGGGCCTCCTTGATCAGCTCGCGCGCCGCCACGTAGGACGCCGCGGCGCCGGCCACCGACTGGTTCGAGATGTCGACCTGGGAGGCGAGCGATGACAGGATCGGATCGCGGTAGACCTCCCACCAGGGGCCGCGATCGATCGCGTCGAGCGGGGTCACCCGCTTCCAGCCCTTCACAGGCACTCTCGCCGCTTCCTTGAACGCATCCGGCGTCGGCGCCGACGGGCGGACGTAATTCGGGCCGACCAGACAGCCGCCGAGCGTGCTCGCAATCGCCATGGTCGAGATCCACGAGGCCGTCCGGCGCAACGACGCACCGCCGGACAGGCGAGACAGTCTGAAACATCTCACGCGATGCGAACCACGACCCTCTGAAACGCCAGGTGCGCCGTGCTGTCGATCCACAGTCGAGACAGGACGCTACGAGACGAATAAGCGCTGTGCCGGATCGGCGGAAGTAAAACGTCTGTGTCTGGACGCGCGCTCGTGTCCATTCTAGCGATCACCAGCGAGGGTTACGCGGGTTCAGCCGCGTCTCTTTGAGCGTGATCGGGCCTCAACGCGCATGAAGCGAACGTCGACTGTTGCCAGGGCGAGGTGGAACTTGCGGCTCGCATGCGGGCTGGCCGTTTGCGTCGCCGGCTCCGCCGTTTCTGCTCACGCGGACAGCCCGCGGCGGGACGTGCAGCTGATCGGGCTCGCGCCGCTGTACGAGGCGCTGTTCGCCGTCGCCAATTGCCCCAACGTCGCGCTCGACGAAGCGTCGTTCCGCCGTGCCGCGCGGCTCTATCGCCTGTCGACGACCGACCTGACGATCGGCGGCGATTTCGCCCCCGAGATCGCCGCGCTGAATGCCGACTACCGGGTCCGGCTGGAGGACGATCGCGTCGCCTTCTGCGATGCGCGGCGGCTGCGGTTCGCCGTCCCGCACGGCATCCTCGACGATCTCGGCCCCGAGGTGCCGAACCCGCTGCACCTTCCGCTGCAGCGATAGGCGGGGCGCGAAGGCTCTTCGTTTGCGACCTTGTGCGTCCCGACGGCTCGGCGCGACAAGGATCGCCTCTATCGTGCCGCCGGCGAGGGGATCGCCGGCGTCAGGCGGTGCCGGCGTGGGTGCCCGGGTCGTCCAGCGTCGTGTTTTCCGGATAGGTGAACGTCATGACGTTCACGAGGTTGGCGAGCTCGGTCTGCCGCGTCACGCCGAGCTTGCCGAAGACCGACTTGAGCTGGGTGCGCACCGTCGCCTCGCTGACCTTTCCGTTGACGGCAATACGGTCGATCGTTTGGCCCGACCCGATCATATGGGCGACGCGAGCTTCGGCGGGCGTCAGATCGAACAGGCTCTGGATGACGGCCGCGGCCGGCAGTTCGCGCCGGCGCACCGGGGCGAACACGACGATGCTCGCGGCGCTCGCAAAAATGTCGCAGGCGCTGCGGCGGATCGGCACGACGTGGACGATCATCGGGGGATGCTCGCCGGAGCTCGCCACGGCGAGCGAGAAGGTCTTGTTTGGCGGCATACCATGGCGGTCCGCGACCAACACGTTGGCGAGCGCCGCCGACAGCTGCTCGTCGGCGCGGCGGTCGACGAGATGCAGGCGACCGAAGGCCCGCTGGTCGACGCGGAACGGCATCAGCTCGCGCATCAGGGCGTTGCCGGCGAGGATGCGATGCTTGGGGCTGAGCACCGCCGCGGCGAGCCCGAGGGCGTCCAGCGTATCGGCCGCCGCCTGCGCCCTGTGGAGACCGATGCGCGCCGAGGTCAGCGCGGCGCGCGACAGATGCGGCTTGAGGCCGTTGAGGAACGCGATCGCCTCGTCCGGCACGGGGCCGTCGTCGAGGCGGCGGTCGAAGGAGAAGGCGAAGATGTCGTCCGGCGCGACGCGCATGAACAGGCTGGCGGAGCGCCCGATGCCGTGGCTGCGGAAGAACTTGTAGCTCGGCTCGGTGTCGACCTGCTCCGGCGTCGACAGCTCGGTGTCGACGAGGAAGCCCGGATAGTTGCACTTGATGCCCCGGCGCGACCAGTCGCAGCGCGCGAACACGCCCTCGTCGAAATAGCGGGCGATGACGTCCCTGATCCC
The DNA here is from genome assembly GCA_964658465.1 of uncultured Nakamurella sp. Taxonomy (GTDB): domain Bacteria; phylum Pseudomonadota; class Alphaproteobacteria; order Rhizobiales; family Beijerinckiaceae; genus RH-AL1. Next base: position 895 of record CAZZZM010000049.1, on the reverse strand, counting down.
CTCAGAGGCGGTCCAGCGGAACCTCGGGGCCATCAGGGGCAGCATGTCCTTCGGGACCGCGGGCGCCGCCGTCAGGACGCCGCCGAGCGAGCCCGTGGCCTTCGCGATCTTGCCGAGCACCGTCGGCCAGATCTCCGGAACCACGGCGGCTTCGTAGATGCTGTCGACGAGGGTGGCCGCGTCGTTGCACAAGTCCATGCCGAATTCGCCCTTCGCGACAAGTTCGAGCCGTCCCGATTACGCAACGACATCGGGCGAAAGTCGAGCGCTTTCATAGGGGACGCCGTGGCGGGCCTGCCGATGCCGACCTTCTCGGGCCATGCGCCCTTCAAATTTGCGCGTCGTTTTCCAAAAGCTTGATGTAGTTCATGAGCTCGAACGATCCGCGCCCGAGGCGTTCCAGCATCACCAGGAGTTCCGCCTGATTTCGGGCACCGGTCTTCTGGAACACGGTGCGAAGCTGCGTGCGCGCCGTCTCGTGGGAGATGCCGAGCGTTTCGGCGGCCTCGCGAAGGCGGAAGTGATCCATCAGGATCAAGGCAAGCCGGCTTTCGGCGACGGTCAAGCCAAATGCGGATCGCACATGTTCGGCGCGGGGCGTTCCCGACGACTCGAGATCGACGATGCTGATGATCGCCCTCGGGTGAGGAGAGGTGTCCTTCAACGCGACGCCGACGAATTGCGCCTGTATCACGATCGGCCTGTTCCCCTGCCTGAGAAAGCCGATCGGAAGCGTATCCTGCTGATCACGCGTGCGGAAGGCCGAGCGCACCTCCTGTAGAAATGCCTGCAGTCGTCGATTGCTCTCCTGGCTCGTCGCAAAGAGATGTCCCTGCATCACCGTGATCGGTCCCTCGAGCAGGAATGTCTGGGCGCGGGCGTTCATGGCGATGAC
>CAZZZM010000048.1:0-14639 GCA_964658465.1 uncultured Nakamurella sp. | reverse complement strand
GTCGCCTGGATGCGCACCTGCGTCGTCAGGAAGCTCGTCGAGGCGAGGCGGAACGGCCCTTCGAAGGGGTATTGCAGCAGGAAGCAGGCGAGCAGGACGATCGCGTTCAGCGCGCCGAAGATCGCCGACATGGTCGCGTGCGACCAGGCGTTCTCGAGGCTGGAGAAGAAAACCAGTCCGATCAGGACGCCGCAATAGACGAGGACCATCGCCCAGAGGCCGTCGGGAATGCCCTGTCCCGCCTGGAAGATCCGCTCCTCGCGGTCGCGATGCGCCTCGAGCAGCAGGGTGACGAGCCGCGACTGCATCGCGACATCCTTCGGCGTCGTGACGTCGAGCGTGTTGGCCTTCTCGAGCAGCACGATCTGCGCGCCCTCGGCCAGGGGGCTCGCGCGCCGGGTGTCGCGCATCGCCTGCCACTCCGGCGAGATGACGGTGGCGACGTAGCGCTGGAGCGCGTCCTTGATCTCGCCGCGCGGCGTCGCGGGCAGCGCCGCGGCGATCATCGAGGCGCCGTGCAGGGCCGCGCATTCCTGGTCGACGGCGTTGTCGGCGTCGACGTAGCTCGTCAGCGCCTGGCCGAAGATGAACGCCAGGAAGACCGCGTAGATGACCCCGGCCTGGAGGAAGATCGTCGTGCCCACCTCGAAGTGGCGGCGCCGCAGCTCGATGCCGACGAGCCTGAAGATGCCGTAGCTCGCCGCCCCGCTGGCGAGCGCGCTCGCCAGGACGATCAGGACGATCCCGATACCGCTCATCGCATGAGGCCCCCGTTTGCCGGCGCGAGCTTACCCGACGCGGCCCCGGCCGTCCTCCGGCTCTGCTTGCCGCTCCAACGCAAAACCGCCATTGTGCCGCGAAACAAGCGGGGCGCGACTCCCCCGACAAATCCCGAGGAACGTGCCGCCCATGCCGGTGAAGCCCATTTCGACGACGCCCGCGCGCTTCGTTCCCGCGCTTTCCGTCCTGGCCGCCGTGACGCTCGCCGGTGCGCTGTCGGTCGGGCCGGCCGCCGCCGCCCGTGAGAGCCTGCACCTGTCGAGCCCGTTCGAGGTCTCCGACAGCCCGGCCGGCAACTACCTCGCGGCGATCGTCGCCGGCGCCGACCACGACACCACGGCGGCCGCCACCTTCTCGCGCGAGGCGCTGCGCTTCGACCCGCGCAACCCGCAGCTCATCGAGCGCGCCTTCGTCTCGGCGCTGGCCAACGGCAACATGCTCGATGCCTTCACCCTGGCCGATCGCCTGCTCGCCAAGCAGCCGAACGACGGCCTCGCCCATCTCGTGCTCGGCGTGAAGGCGCTGAAGAACCATCAATGGGCGCAGGCCCGCGCGCAGCTCGCCAAGGACGGTCCGGCGCCGAGCCGCGACGTCCTCGCCAACCTGCTGACGGCGTGGTCCTATGCCGGCAGCGGCGACGAGAAGAAGGCGATCGAGTTCTGCGACCGCCTGCACGAGGACAATTTCGTCGCGTTCCGCGATTTCCACGCCGGGCTGATCGCCGACATGATGGGCGACCAGGCGACCGCGCGGACGCGGCTCGGCGCCGCCTACGAGGCGGACAAGACGACGTTGCGGCTCGTCGACGCCTACGGCCGCTTCCTGTCGCGGCACGGCGACAAGGGCCAGGCGCAGAAGGTCTACGAGGACTTCAACCAGGTCCTGCCGAACCATCCGCTGATCGTCGCCGCGCTGGCCGACCTCAAGGACGGCAAGACGCTGGAGCCGCTTGCCAAGAGTGCCGACCAGGGCGCGGCCGAGGTGCTCTACGACCTCGGCGCCGCCGGCGGGCGCCAGGGCGACGAGATCGCGGCGATCATCTACATGCGCCTGTCGCTCTACCTGTGGCCGAAGAACGGCCTGACGCTGATCACGCTCGCCGACACCTACGACCGGCTGAAGCAGGACGAGGCGGCGATCTCGCTCTACGAGAGCGTGCCCGAGACGAGCCCGCTGCGCACGACGGGCGACATCCAGATCGCGCAGCTCCTCGCCAACCTCGGCAAGACCGAGGAGAGCCGCAAGTACCTCCACCAGGTCGTCGACCAGCACCCGAAGGACGAGGACGCGCTGATGGCCCTCGGCAATGCCGAGCGCGACGCCAAGAAGTTCAACGAGGCGACCGAGACCTACACGCGGGCGATCGCCGCCTCGACCAAGCCCGAGAAGGTCGAGTGGCCGCTCTATTACTTCCGCGGCATCTCCTACGAGCGCGACAAGCAATGGTCGAAGGCGGTCGCCGATTTCAAGAAGGCGCTGGCGCTCTACCCGGACCAGCCGCTGGTGCTGAACTACCTCGGCTACAGCTGGGTCGACCGCGGCGAGAACCTCGACGAGGCGTTCAAGATGCTGCACCAGGCCGTCGAGGCGCGTCCGTCCGACGGCTACATCGTCGATTCGCTCGGCTGGGCCTATTACAAGCTCGGCAAGTACGACGAGGCGGTGAAGGAGCTCGAGCGGGCGATCGACCTGAAGCCCGGCGACCCGACGATCAACGACCATCTCGGTGACGCCTACTGGCGGATCGGCCGCAAGCTCGAGGCGCACTTCCAGTGGAACCACGCGCGCGACCTCGGCCCCGACGCGGACGAGAAGAAGACGATCCTCGAGAAGATCGCGCACGGCCTGCCGGACGATCCGAAGCCCGTCTCGGCCGATGCGACCAAGGACGATTCGAAGGACAAGCCGGCGGCGGACGGCGTGAAGAAGGGCGGCGGCTGACGCCTCGCTCGCGATGACCGCCGCCATGATCGACGCCGACGAGCGCCTCGTCGAGCGCGCCCCTGCCAAGATCAATCTGACGCTGCACGTCGTCGCCCGGCGCGACGACGGCTACCACGCGCTCGAAAGCCTCGTCGTGTTCACGCGCAGCGGCGACACGCTGTCGCTCGAGCCCGGCCATCCGTTGGCCCTCACCATCGAGGGGCCGACCGCCGCCGCCTCGGGCGACATCGAAGCGAACCTGGTGATCCGCGCCGCCCGCGCGCTGGCCCGCCGCATCGACGGGCTAAGGCTCGGCGCGTTCCATCTCGTCAAGCGGCTGCCGGTTGCCGCCGGCATCGGCGGCGGCTCGTCCGATGCCGCGGCGGCGCTGCGGCTGCTGACCCGCCTCAACGCGCTCGACCTCGACGATGCCCGCGTGATGGCCGCCGCGGCCGAGACCGGCGCCGATATCCCCGTCTGCCTCGCCGCACGCGCGCGGATGATGCGCGGCATCGGCGACGAGCTGGGCCCGGTCCTGGCGTTGCCGCCGCTGCCGGCGCTCGTCGTCAATCCGGGCGTGCCGCTCGAGACGCGCGCGGTCTTCAAGCGGATGGACCTGCCGGCCGGCTGGCGAACCAGCGCCAGCCCGCATCCGGCCGTCGGCGAGGGCGAGGGTGCCGCCGCCGTCTTCGCGGCGCTGAAGCGCGGCCGCAACGATCTCGAGGACCCCGCCTGCGTGCTCGCCCCCGTGGTCTCCGATGTGCTTGCGGTGCTCGGCGCGGCGCCGGGCTGCAGGCTGGCGCGCATGTCGGGCTCCGGCGCCACCTGTTTCGGCCTGTTCGTCGATTGCCGCGCCGCCGCCCGCGCCAAGAAGGCGATCCTGCGCGTGCATCCCGGCTGGTGGGTGAAGACGACGATGTTGGGGTAGGGGGACGTCATTGCGAGCAACGCGAAGCAACCCGGGAGCCACCCGCCGCAAGCCTGGATCGCGTGTTTCTGGGCTCCTTCGCTCTCTTGCCGTGACAGCGGCCGCGCTGCTCGCCTGTGCCGCCCCCGCCCGCGCCGGCGGCGACCTCTTCATCTACAACTGGACCGACTACACCGCCCCGGCGCTGATCGAGAAATTCGAGAAGGAGACGGGGATCAAGGTCACCGTCGACACCTACGATTCCAACGAGACGCTGCTCGCCAAGCTGAAAGCCGGCGGCGCCGGCTACGACATCGTCGTCATCTCGTCGGACTTCGTGCCGATCTTCATCGAGGAGAAGCTGATCCAGAAGATCGACGGGCCAAAGCTGGCCGGATATCAAAACATCGAGGCGCGCTGGCGCGGGCCGGCCTGGGACAGGGGCAACGACTACACCGTGCCCTTCGACTGGGGCGTGACCTCCTTCGACGTGAACACGAAATACGTGACGGGGCCGGTCGACTCGCTGCAGACCTTGTTCGCGCCGCCCGCGGAGGCCAAAGGCCGGGTCGGCATGCTGAGCGCCCCGACGGAGGTCATGTCCCAGGCCGAGCTCTATCTCGGCCTGCCGCCGTGCCAGACCGACGTGGCCGCCATGAAGAAGGTGTCGGCGCTGCTCGAGGCGCAGGCGCCCTCCGTGAAGGTCTACGCCTCCGACGGCGCGATCGAGCGCGAAGCCTCGGGCGAGACCTGGATCATCCAGATCTGGAACGGCGACGCCGCCCGCGCCCGCCTCGCCAACCCCGACATCAGGTTCGTCTTCCCGAAAGAGGGGGTGGTGGGCTGGATGGACAACATGGCCATCCCGACGACGGCACGCGATCCGGCCAACGCGCGCCGCTTCATGGAATTCCTGCTGCGGCCGGAGAACGCCGCGCTGTCGGAGAATTTCACGCATTATTCGAGCGCCATCGCCGGCGTCGCGCCGTTTCTCGACCCGGCCCTACGCGACGCGCCCGAGCTGAACGTGCCGACGGGCACCAAGATCGTCTTCTCGCCGACCTGCCCTGAGCCGGCGATCAGGCTGATGGACCGCGTCTGGACCCGGCTGCGGCGCTAGAACTCCGACGGCGGCGGAGAATTTCATTCTCTCCGCGGCGGGGCGTCGCGACGCCGCTTCGGTTGCGGAACCAATGCGGACAGGTTTTGTTCTTTCGCGGTCGTTCGTGACGCGTGATGGGACAAGCCATGACTCAAGGCCTCCAACCCTGGAGCCCGCCGCCCGGCTCCTCTGGCCCGGGAGGCGATCTCGGCCGGAGGCTCTTTGCGACCCGTCAGCATTCGCTCGACCTCGCCGCGCCGTTGTCGCCGGAAGACCAGGTCGTGCAGCCGAACGACGACGCCAGCCCGACGAAATGGCACCTCGCTCACGTCACCTGGTTCTTCGAGACGTTCGTCCTCAAACCACATCTGCCGGATTACCGGCTGTTCGACGAGCGCTTTCCGTACTGCTTCAACTCCTATTACGAGGCCGAGGGCGCACGTCACCCGCGCGGCCGTCGCGGCCTGCTCACGCGGCCGTCGCATGACGAGGTGCTGGCCTATCGTGCCCACATCGACGAACATCTCGAAAAGCTCGTCGCGAGCGACCTCGTCGACGAGCGGCGCGTCAAGGTGCTGCTCGAGATCGGCATCAACCACGAGCAGCAGCACCAGGAACTCCTGCTCACCGATATCCTCAGCGTCTTCGCCTCGCAGCCGCTGACCCCCGCCTATCGCGACGACCCGCCGCGACGCGGTGGCGAGGTGCCGGAGATGAGCTTCACGCCGGGCGCCAACGGCATCGTCGAGATCGGGCATACCGGCGACAGCTATTTCTTCGACAACGAGCGGCCGCACCATCGCGCGTTACTTCAGCCGCACGCGATCGCCGACCGGCTGGTGACCAACGGCGAATGGCTCGCGTTCTTGCAGGACGGCGGCTACCGGACCGCTGCGCTGTGGCTCGCCGACGGCTGGGCGGCGATCAAGGCGCATGGCTGGGACGCGCCCCTGTACTGGGAGCCGCGCGACGGCGAATGGCTGCAGATGGGTCTCTACGGCCTGCTGCCCGTCGATCCGGCCGCACCCGTCACCAACATCAGCTATTACGAGGCCGACGCCTACGCCCGCTGGGCCGGCAAGCGCCTGCCGACAGAGTTCGAGTGGGAGCATGCGGTAGCCGGCAAGCCCGTCGCCGAGGCGCGCCACGTGGCGCCCGTTGCGGGCGCGGCCGGCGATCCCCAGTTCTTCGGCCAAGTTTGGCAATGGACGCAGAGCGCCTATCTCGCCTACCCCGGCTACAGGGCCGAGGCGGGCGCGATCGGCGAGTACAACGGCAAGTTCATGTGCGGGCAGCATGTGTTGCGCGGGTCGTCCTGCGCGACGCCGCCTGGGCATGCGCGCGCCACCTATCGCAACTTTTTCTATCCACAGCAGCGCTGGCAGTTCACCGGCCTGCGCCTTGCGAGCGACCTATGACCACTTCGAACCCCATCGTTGCGATCGACGGAGACGCCGACGCATCGCTCTTCGCCGATGCCACCCTGCGTGGCCTCGGCGAGCCTCAGAAGACGCTGCCCTGCCAATTTCTTTATGACGCCCGCGGCAGCGACCTGTTCGAGCAGATCACCACGGTGCCGGAATATTATCCGACGCGCACCGAGATCAGCATTCTGCAGACCTACGTGCACGAGATCGTCGCTGAGACACCGGCCGGCACCGTGCTGGTCGAGTTCGGCTCCGGCTCCAGCCGCAAGACCGAGATCCTGCTCGACGCCTTCGACAAACTCGCCGCCTATGTGCCGATCGACGTGTCGCAGAGCGCGCTGGAGGAGGCGCGCGAGCGTCTCGCCACCCGCTTCCCCCGGCTGCGCGTGCACCCGCTCGTCGGCGACTTCCGCGCCAGCGTCGCGCTGCCCGACGATCTCGCGTCCCGCCCGCGCATCGGCTTCTTCCCGGGCTCGACGATCGGCAATTTCCAGCCCGCCGAGGCGGTCGACCTGATGCGCACGATGCGGGCGTCGCTCGGCGATCGGGCGCGCCTCATCGTCGGCGTCGATCTGCGCAAGCCGCTCTCCGCGCTGCTGCCGGCCTACAACGACGCTGCCGGCGTCACCGCCGCCTTCAACAAGAACCTGCTGGTGCGCGCCAACCGCGAGCTCGGGGCCGATTTCGACCTCGACGGCTTTGCGCACGAGGCGATCTTCAACGCCGAGAAGAGCCGCATCGAGATGCATCTCGTCAGCCGCCAGGCGCAGACGGTCTCGCTGCTCGGCCGGCGCTTCGCCTTCCGGCCTGGGGAGACGATCCACACCGAGAATTCGCACAAGTTCTCCGTGTCCGACTTCCGGATGCTGGCGCGCGCCTCCGGCTGGGCGCCGACGCGGGTCTGGACCGACGACGGCCAGCTGTTCAGCGTTCACGAGCTTTTAGCCGACTGACGGGCAGGTGCGCGCTCGTGCCTGTACCTTTGTCGCGCGGGGCGGCGTATAGGAGCTTATGAGCACGCGCGGTGCCGGCCGTATCCTGGCTGCCTTCTGTCTCACGCTCGCCGCTTCCGGCAGCGCCGCCGCGTCTCCGCGCCCCGCCGACCAGGGGGCGAGCTGGACGGATGTGGCGCGCGCCGATTTCTACTCGCGCGACCAGGGCTCGCGGCTGATCCCGTCGGCGTGGCTACACGCGCTAAAGGCGGCCGACGGGACGCCCTTTGTGGCCTCGCTGACGCGCTACGGCTACATCGCCAATCCCTTCGCCACGGGCGACGACGCGTTGCCGATCGGCTTCACGCAGGCGCAGACGGCGCGTGGAGCCGTCGTCGGCATGACCTGCGCCGCGTGCCACGAGCGCGAGATCGTCGCACAGGGCGCCACCTGGCGGATCGACGGCGCGCCGGCGAGTGCCGACTTCGGCGCCTTCGTCAACGATCTCGATGCGGCCGTCGCCCGTGTCCTGGCGAGCGACGCGGCCTTCGCGCCGTTCGCCGCAGCCGTGCTCGGCGACGAGGCCAAGGAGCCGGTGAGGCGCGAGACGCTGAAGGTCGAGGTGCGCTACTGGTCGACCCGGTTCCACGCCCTCGTCGCCGGCACCTTGAAGGGTGCGCCGCCGGCGGGGCCGACCCGCCTCGACGCCTTCTCGTTCATCTTCAACGCGGTGGCCGGCCTCTCGCTGGGGCCGCCGCCGACCTACCTGGTGTCGGGCAACATCCACGTCGGCGACGCGCCGGTGCGCTACCCGATGCTGTGGGACACCGGCAAGCAGGACCGGACGCAATGGACCGGCATCGCCGCCAACGGCACCAAGGAGATGGCGCTGGCGCGCGGCGTTACCGAATTGCTCGGGGTGTTCGGTCGTTTCCGGCCGACGCGGACGCCCGGGGCGCTCGGCGCGCTCGATCGCGACTACCTGCTGCACAATTCGGCGGACTTCGCCGCGCTCGCCGACCTCGAGGACACGATCGGCAAGATGGGGCCGCCGGCCTGGCCGTTCGGCATCGACCAGGGGCTGGCCGACAAGGGCCGGGCGGTGTTCGAGCGAGCGACCGCCGACGGTGGCTGCGCCGCCTGCCACGGCGAGACCAAGGGCGCCGTGGACGGCACCTGGAAGACGCCGCTCGTCGACGTCGGCACCGATCGCGCGGCGTGGCGGAAGCTGGCGGACCGCGTCGACACGGCGGAGATGGCCGGCGCCTCGATCCCCGGCCATGTCGAGCCGTTAAAGCCCAACGACACCTCCTTGAATGTGCTCCGCGTCGCGGTTGGCGGCACGCTGGTCGGCCTGAAGGCCGAGGCCTCGCTCAAGCACCCGGTGGTGGCGCTGGCGCTCGGCGTCGTCCACGACCTCATGCCGAAGCCCAGCATGCAGCCCGAGATGCTGGTGCCGAACGGCTACGAGGCGCGCGTGCTGCACGGCATCTGGGCCGCGCCGCCCTACCTGCACGACGGGACGGTCCCGACGCTGGCCGACCTGCTGGAGCCGGCCGACCGGCGACCGAAGAGCTTTGCGATCGGCACGCGCTACGACCCGACGCAGGTCGGGCTGGCCACGACGCAACCGGCCGGCACGTTCGTGCTGCAGACGACGGGGTGCGACGATCTCAACTCCAGCCGCAGCAATTGCGGCCACGAGTACGGTACCCATCTCTCTACCGAGGATAAAAAGGCGCTCCTCGAATTCCTGAAGACGCTGTGAGCCCCGCGATGCGTGTCCGCTCGATCCTGCTCGCCACCGCCGGTCTCGGTCTGTCGCTTGCGCCGACGCTCGCGCAGGCCCCGCAGCCGAAGTCGTCGTCGCACGGCTTCGCCGGCGCGATGGCCCCGACGACGCGCGTCTACGCCGACCAGGGACCGGCCTGGACCGAGGCCAAGCGCACGCTGTGGGACAATGTCGATCAGGGCTCGCAGCTGATCCCGCTGGCCTGGTTCGAGGCCCTGAAGCAGGACGACGGCAAGCCGTTCCTCGACGGCTCGCTGGCGCGCTACGGCTTCCTCCCGAACACCGCGCCGGACCACTACCACAACCTGCCGATCGGCTTCACCAACGTGCCGTCGAGCCGGGGCCAGATGGTCGGCATCTCCTGCGCGGCCTGCCACGAGCGCGAACTCACCGTCGGCAAGACCACGTGGCGCGTCGACGGCGGGCCGTCCTTCAACGACTTCATGCCGTTCGCCGTCGATCTCGATCGCGCGGTCACCCGCGTGCACGACGATCCCGCCACCTACGACGCCTTCGCGAAAAACGTGCTCGGCGCGAAGGCGGGCGACGCCGACGCGCAAGCCATCCTGCGCGCCGACTTCGATCTCTGGTGGCTGCGCTTCCACACGTTCATCGCCAAGTCGATCCCGCGCGACCACGCATGGGGTCCAGCGCGGATGGACGCGATCAGCCTCATCTACAACCGGCTCGCCGGCCTCGACGTCGGGCCGCCGCCGACGTACCTGATCCCCGAGAACATGGAGGTCGGCAACGCGCCGGTGCGCTATCCCTTCCTGTGGAACGCCTACCGCCAGGCGATGACGCAGTGGACGGGCTTCGCCGCCAACGGCAACCAGTTCTATGGTTTGACGCGAAACCTCGGCGAGGAATACGGCGTCTTCGGCACGTTCCACCCGCAAGCGACCACGGCGACCTTTACGATCCTCAACCGCAACTACCTCATCGACAATTCGGCGAACCTCAAGGGGCTGGTCGTCGCCGAGGATCTGACCAAGTCGATCGGGCCGCCGAAATGGCCGTGGGCCGTCGATGCGGCGCTCGCCAAGCGCGGCGAGGCGATCTTCGAGCGGCCCGGCGACGCCGGCTGCGTGAGCTGTCACGGCGTGGTCGAGGGCACGTCGGCCCAGCACGTCGCCAACACCTGGGCGACGCCGGTCGTCGACGTCGGCACCGACCGGCAGGCCTGGCACGTCATCGACCGCACCTTCAAGACGGGCAGCATGCGCGGGGCCACGCTGCAGGGCCTGGTGCCGCCGATGAAGGAGACGGACTCGATCATCAATCTCGTCCGCGCGAGCGTCGTCGGTGCGATCGCCGACGACGAGAAGGCGCGGCCACAGGTCGAGGCGCAGGCCGCGGCGGCGCCCGACCCGGCGGCGCGCCTGCGCAAGCTGTCGATCGACACGCTGGGCCTCAAGGCGATCCTGCTGAAGTCGGCGGTTCAGGCGAAGTTTGGCTTCGGACCGCCCGGTGCGCCGCCGCTGATCCAGAACGGCTACGAGGCGCGCGTGCTGCGCGGCATCTGGGCGGCCGCGCCGTACCTGCACAACGGCTCCGTGCCGAGCCTGGCCGAGTTGCTGAAGCCGGCTGCGCAGCGCGTCAGGTCGTTCGAGCTCGGGCCGGAGTACGATCCGCAGACCGTCGGCCTTGCGGCGACGCAGCCGCAGACGCGCTTTACGCTGCACACGACCGGCTGCGACGATATCCAGTCCGGCGATTCGAATTGCGGCCACGAGTACGGCACGCATCTGCCGGACGAGGACAAGCGCGCGCTGCTGGAATATCTGAAGACGCTGTAGCCGATGAGCGGGAGCCGCTTACGTTCGGCTCCCGGCCTTTTCGGCAGGCGATGCGAGCGCGTTAGATACTCGCCCGCTATTCCGCGGCGGCGGCGAAGGCTTCGACCGGCTCGCGCATCTTCACGCGCCCCTTGGCCGGCGCCTCGTCCTTGGCGACGCGACCGTTCTCGAGCGTGATCAGGCGGTCGAACCCGTCGAGGGTCGTCACGCGGTGGGCGATGGCGATGACGGTGCGGCCGGTCATCAGCGTCTCGAGCGCGCGGCGCACCTCGGCTTCCGAGCCGGTGTCGAGCGCCGACGTCGCCTCGTCGAGCAGCAGGATCGGCGCGTTCTTGAGGATCGCGCGGGCGATGGCGATGCGCTGGCGCTGGCCGCCCGAGAGCTTGACGCCGCGGCTGCCGACCATCGTGTCGAAGCCCTCCGGCATCTCCTCGATGAACGAGCGGCAATTGGCGGCGTCGGCGGCCTCCCAGACCTCCTCGTCGGTGGCGTCGGGGCGACCGTAGCGGATGTTCTCCAGCAGCGTGCGGTGGAACATCGAGATGTCCTGCGGCACCACGGTGATCTGCTCGCGCAAGCTCTCCTGCGTGACGAGTTTGATGTCCTGGTCGCCGATGCGGACGTGGCCGGCGTCGGGATCGTAGAAGCGTTGCAGCAGGCTGAACAGGGTCGACTTGCCGCCGCCCGACTCGCCGATGAGGCCGATCCACTGTCCGGCCTCGATGCGCAGGTCGAAGCCGTCGAACACGGTCCGCCCCTTCGGGTAGGCGAACTTGATGCCTTCGAAGGCGACGCTGGCGCGACGCGGCTGCAGCTCCTTGGCGTGCGGATGATCCTGCAGCGTGTGCGGCTTGAGCAGCGCCGCGAGCGCCTCGGAGAAGCGCGCCACGTGCTGCGTGGCCTCGACGAGGTTGACGGCGAGGTCGCGCGTCGCGCTGAGCACGGTGATGCCGAGCGAGGAGACGAGCACCACCTGGCCTGTCGTCGCGTGGCCGGCCTTCCAGAGGCTGACGACCCATAGGAGAAGCCCGATGGCGATGGCCACGGTGACGACGGCGTGGATCACGCGCACGCGCTCGAGGTAGAGCACGCTGCGCTGGCGCGCCGTCATCTCCTTGCCGACCGTGTGGCCGAAGCGGCGGAACTCGTAGGGCAGCTGCCCGAAGGACTTCACCAGCGACATGTTGCCGACCACGTCGACGATCTCGCCGTCGACGTGGGCGGCCTTGGCGGCGAAGTCCTGGTGCAGCGGCTTGCCGGCGTCGGCGATCTTGAACAGAAAGTAGATCATCACCGTCGAGACGCTCGCCAGCATCGCGGCCATCGGGATGCTGACCGTCGCGACGAAGACGATCGCGCCGAGCGCCGCCGCGCATTGCGGCATCACGTTCCACACGGCCATGTTCTCGAGCGTGAAGACGGCGTTCGATGTCGCGGTGATGCGCGAGGCGAGCGTGCCGGCCGCCGAGTCGACGAAGAACGACGGGGCGTGCCCGGTGAGGTGCTGGAACAGGTCGGAGCGGACGTCGCCGGTCACCTTGACGAAAGTGAAGCCGGCCGAGATGCAGGCCACCCGCCAGAAGATGTTGTCGGCGGTGATCAGCACGCAGAGCATGCCGACGGCCCACCAGATGCGGTTGCTGTGCGTGCCGGCGCTCAGCACGTCGACGAGCCCTTTGAGCGCGTATTGCGTGCTCACCGAGCAGATGACGGCGGCAAGCACGCTGAGGACGATCAGCGCATGCATGTAGGGGCGCATCTTGATGTAGCGCGCGATGAAGCCCCACGGTCGCGAGGCATAGATGCACAAATCCGTCACCGATTCACTCCTTCGAGCTTCGTGGCGAAGAGACACAGAGAACAGAAATGCGTTTGACCCCTGCAGCCAACGCTCAAGCTTGCAGGTAGTTGCCTTGCTCTTTTTCGCGTATTGCGAGGATTGTTTGCGAAGATTGTGCCTATCGAGGCTCGGGTTCGGCCGGCGCGAGCGCTTCGCTCCGCGTCTCCGGCATGAAGGCCACCGCGGCGACCAGGGCCAGGACGGCGATCAGGCCGAGACCCTCGAAGGCCGTGGTGCTGCCGAGGTGGTCGGTCAGCCAGCCGGCGATCGTCGGGCTGAAGGCGGCGCCGACGCCCATGGCGGTACCGATGATGCCCTGCGCGAGCGCGTAGCCGCCCTGGCTGCGCGTCGCGTCGGCGGCGACGAGCGGCACCAGCACGCCGATGACCGAGGCCGAGATGCCGTCGAGCATCTGGATCGGCACGAAGAGATAGGGGTCGCTGACGAAGCCGAAGGCGAAGCCGCGCAGCGGCAGCGCCGCCAGGCCGATGATCAGCAGCGGGCGGCGCCCCCAGGTCTGCGTCAGCTTGCCGACGAAGGGCGAGGCGACGGCCACCATGATCTGCGGCACGACGATACAGGCGGCGATGAGCATCGTCGGCGCGTGCGCCGCGCGCATCGTCAGAACGCTGCCGACCAGGGGCAGCATCGAGGCGTTCGCCAAAGTGAAGAGCCCTGTCGCCACGGCCAGCACCAGCAGCTGCCGGTTGCCGAGCAGGCTGCGCCAGGTTGCGCCTCCGGATGTCGCGCCTTGCGATGTCACGCTCGCGGTCGGGCTGGCGATCTCGGCGGAGAGCGGTGCCGGGGCCAGCGGCGCGGCGTCCGCCAAAGGGCGGCGCGGCACGCGCGGCGTGCGCAGGAAGAACAGCGCCGTGACGGTCGGGATCGCCAGCGCTGCGGTGACGAAGAACACGGCCTGGTTGGAGAACACGCTGCCGAAGCCGCCCATCGCCGCCGCGGCCAGCGCGTTGCCGATCGAGGCGAAAGTGGCGTTGCGGCCGAGGCGGACGCCGATCCGCTCGTGACCGACGAGGTCCAGGCTTACCGACGTGATGGACGGCGTCAGCAGGCAGGTCGCGGAGGCGTGCAGCACCCAGGCGAAGAGGATGAGCGCATAGGCCGAGCCGAGCGCGACGAGCAGCGCCGCCGCGCCGATCGCCAGGACGGCGATGCCCGCGACCAGCGGCTTGGATCGGGCCCGGTCGACGAGCAGGCCGCCAGGCACCTGGCAGACCAGCCCGACGAGACCGCCGATCATCAGCACGATGCCGATGTCGGTCTGCGTCCATTTCTCGGCGGTCAGGTAGACGGCGACGAACGGCCCGAAGCCGGTTTGCAGATTGGCGCAGAAGAAGGCGAACCAGTCGAGCGCCATCTCCTTTCCGGCCGCGCCCACCTCGACGCCGTCACGCGAACGCGCGCCGACGGCCTCGGTCGCGCGAGGCGACCGGGCGGCGGGACGGCGGGCGTTCGAGACAAACGGCACGGAATGGGAGGTCTCGGTGAAGCTCATCGCCGGGCGGGAGTCCTTCTGGCGCGCCCAGAAAGCGCCGTCGGGTCGTCCGGGCGGCAGGGGGGCGCAAGAGGTTGTGCTGCCGATAATCTATCGCGCCGGTGAGTCCTGATTGTGTCCGGCAGATGGAGCCGGCGCGGCGGCAGGCGAAGCGGGCTTCGCAGGCGCGTCCTTGGCGGAGCCGTCCTTCGGCACGGGCGCGTCCTTCGATGCCGACGTCTCCTTCGGCGCGCTGCCCGTGCCCTCGAGGACGACGATCGGCTCGTCGGCCTTGAACTCGGGCGCCTGGCGGACCTCGTCGCGGGTCAGGTTCACCTTGACGCTGCCGCTCTGGATCGAATCGACGAAGTCGAGCGTCTTCCAGGCCACGGCGACCTTGCGGCTGCCGACGCCGAGGAAGCCGCCGAAGTCGATCACCGCGGCGCGGGGATCGCCGTTGGCGTCGACCAGCACGTCGACGATATGGCCCATGTCCTCGTTGCCGGTGCGGCTGCGCACGGCCTTGCCCATGACGCCCTCGATCGTCTTCATGTTGACGACGGTGGCCGCCGTGCCGGTCGGCTTCGCCTGCGCCGCAGGCGGGGCCGCCTTCGTCTCGAGCTGCGTCGGCTTCGTCTCGGGCTG
>CAZZZM010000047.1:11037-14856 GCA_964658465.1 uncultured Nakamurella sp. | reverse complement strand
GCGCCATCTCGTGGCCGAGCGCGACGCCCTACTTGGCACCCGCCGGGGCTTGACCGCGCGACCGCAAATCAAGCTGTAGCAGGGCCACGCCGGACCCGACGCATGCTCACCCTCGCCCTCTACCAGCCCGACATCCCGCAGAACGCCGGCACCATGCTGCGCATGTGCGCCTGCCTCGGCGTCACGGCGGCGATCGTCGAGCCGGCCGGCTTCCCGGTGAGCGACCGGCATTTCCGGCGCGCCGGCATGGACTATCTCGACGCCGTGGAGATCGACCGGCACGTGTCCTTCGCGGCGTTCGAGGCGTGGCGCGCGGGGACGGGGCGGCGGCTCGTGCTGCTGACGACCCATGCCACCCAAGCCTACACCGACCTCGCATTCCGCGCGGACGACATCCTGCTCGTCGGCCGCGAGTCGGCCGGCGTGCCCGAGGCCGTGCATGCGGCGGCGGACGCGCGCATCCTCGTGCCCATGCGCGCGGACCTGCGCTCGCTCAACGTCGCCGTCGCGGCCGCGATGGTGGTCGGCGAGGCGCTGCGTCAGACACGCGGCGGCTGAAGGCATGTCGAAGCGCGTCGTCCTCCACATCGGCCTTGCGAAGACCGGCACGACCTCGTTCCAGCACGCGTGTCATCGGCACCGCCGCCTGCTGGCGCGCCACGGCATCCTCTATCCGCGCGCGCTGTGCGGGTTCGCGAAGAACCATTCGCCGCTGGCCGCGAGCTATCTCGCGCACCGCCCGCACGACCCGACGATCGCGATGAAGGTGGTGCCGCGCGCCGCGGCGGTCGCCAGGCTCGCGGCGGAGATGGCGGCGAGCCCCTGCCCCGTCACGCTCCTGTCGTCGGAGCATTTCTCGATCCATTTCGATCTCTACGAGGCCGCTCATCTCGCCGAGGATCTGTCGGCCCATGCGCCGGAGATCGTCGTCGCGATCCGCGAGCCCTACGGGCGCTTCCTGTCGATGTGGAACACGCAGGTCACCGCGGGGGGCGCCCTCTCGCTCGAAGACTACGCGCGCACGATCCTGGTGCCGGACAATCGCTTCATCTCGATCCGCGAGACGCTGTCGATCTGGCGGGAGACGTTCGGGCCGGAGCGCGTGCACCTCGTCGACTGGGACGCCGGCGGCGACGTCGCGGCGGCGATCCTGGCGCGCTGCGGGATGGACGCGCCGATGCCGCAAGGGGCGCGCCGGCGCGTCTCGCTGCCGTTGTCGGCGATCGAGACGTTGCGGCTCGTCAACGCGGCGATCGCGGCGCGGCAACCCGCCGACGGTCTCGCCGCCTGGACGCAACGCTCGGCGTTCAGCTTGCTCGCGCGCCGCCGTCTCGCTCGCGCGCCCGGCGCCGGGGGCAAGCCGATCGTATCTCCGCAAACGATGCAGGCTCTCGACATCATTTACGCGCAGGACGCCGCCTGGCTCGCCGACACCTACGGCCTGCAGCTCGCCTCGACGCGAGACCGCCTCCTCGAAGGCGAGCCGGCCGCCGTCGACGAGCGCACGCGCGCCGAAGCCGACGCCGTGTTGCGGAAGGTGTCGCGCGGCCTCTGGCCGGTCAGCTCGGCCGCGGTGCGGATCGCGTCCCTCGCCCGACGGTCGCGCTAGGCGACGCGCAGCAGCAGCGAAAAGGCGGCGATCAGCAGGACGCCGAGCGTCAGGACGATGCCGCCGCCACGGCAGGCGAACTGGCGCGGCGTGTTGGTGCCCGCGAACATGCCGATCGGGTGCAGGATGCGCGCGACCACGAGGACAATGAGAAGGACGCGGGTGAGCGTCGAGCTGCCGCCGGCGCTCTCGTAGAGGCCGATCACGATCAGCGCGATCGGCACGTATTCGATGAAGTTCGCGTGGCTGCGCACCCGTCGCATCAGAGCATCGTCGCCGCCGTCGCCGAACAGCGCCTCCTTGCCGACGCGGCCCGCGATGACCCATCCGGCGAGCCCGACATAGATCAGGGCGAGAAGCGACGCGTAGAAGGCGGTGACGGTCGGGAACAGCATGGATGGGCCTTTCGAAATGGATGGACGTCTCTAGCCGATGCGAGGTGCGGGCGACCAGCGGACTCAGCGTCGCCGCAGCCGGCGGGCGAAGAACCGGGTGCGTTCGCGCTCGATCGCGCCCGCCTCGCGCTGCACGACGAGCAGATCCTTGCGGGTGACGATGCCGGCGAGACGCCCCGTCCCGCGCTCGGTGATCGCGACGAGGTTCTGGTCGTCGGCGATCATCAGATCGACCACGCGCGCCACCACGTCGTCCGGGTGCGCCACCAGGGGCAGGGTCACGCGCGAGCCGAGCGTCTCGCCGGCATTCTCTACCGTCTCCTGGCTGAGCCGCAGCGCCTCGGTGCGGTCGAGCACGCCGACGAGGCGTCCGTCCGGCGCGACCACCGGAAAGGCGACGTGCCGGGCATCGGGCGACAGGGCTTTGCGCAGCGCGTCGGCGAGCGGCAGTTCGGCCGACAGCGTCTCGACCTCGCGGATCATGATCTCGGCGGCACGGATCAGCTGATAGCGGTCGATCGCGTATTCCTGCGTGATGTGCTGGCCGCGGCGGGCGATCTTCTCGGTAAGGATCGAGCGCGGCAGCAGCAGCACCGAGATCGCGAAGGCGCAGACCGTCGCGGCGAGCAGCAGCGGCAGCGCATGCAGATCGCCGGTGAGCTCGACGGCGAAGATCGCGGCCGTCAGCGGCGCGCGCAGGGCGCCGCCGAGCATCGCGGCCATCCCGAGGAGCGCCCAGACGGACGGCGCGCCGGGCAGCGCGAGGCCGAGGAGATAGCCGAGAGCGCCGCCGATGATCAGCAGCGGGGCCAGCACGCCGCCCGAGGTGCCGGAGCCGAGCGCGACGAGCCAGATGAGCGATTTGACGATCAGCACCGAGACGATCGCGGCGAATGCGAGCTGGCCCGCGAGCGTCGCAGCGATGACGTCGTAGCCGACGCCGAGCGCGCGCGGCTCGACGAGACCGCCGAGCCCGACGACGAGGCCGCCGAGCGCCGGCCACCACATCCAGTGCACCGGCAGCCGGTGGAACGCGTCCTCGACGCGGTAGAGCGCCGTCGTCAGCACGATCGAGGCGAGGCCGACGACGAGGCCGAGCGCGCCCGCGAGCGGGATGGTCCACCAATGCGCCGGCAGACGGGTCGCGAAGGGAAACAGCGGCGCCGCGCCGAGGACGAGCGGCCGCCAGGCGATCGCGACAAGGGCCGCCACGGCGGCGGGAATGAAGCTGCGCGGCTTCCATTCGAAGAGCAGCAGCTCGACGGCGAGCAGGCAGGCCGCGATCGGCGTGCCGAAGATCGCGGTCATGCCGGCCACCGCGCCGGCGACGAGCAGCGTCTTGCGCTCGGCCGAGCTGAGATCGAAGAATTGCGCGAACAGCGAGCCGAGCGCGCCGCCGGTCATGATGATCGGGCCCTCGGCGCCGAACGGGCCGCCGGTGCCGATCGCGATCGCCGACGAAAGCGGCTTGAGGATCGCGACGCGCGGCGCGATGCGGCTGTTGCCGATCAGGATCGTCTCGATCGCCTCGGGGATGCCGTGGCCGCGGATCTTGTCGGAGCCGTAGCGCGCCATCAGGCCGACCACGAGCCCGCCGAGCGGCGGCGCCGCAACCATCCAGGCGCCGCGCGGCGCCTGCGCCAGCGAGACGAGCGTCCCGCTGATCCGACCGTACCAGACGAGGTTCGTCACCAGTGCGATGAGCTTGACGAGCACGAAGGCCGCCGCGACGCCGATCGTCCCGACGACGACGGCCATGCCGGCCAGCACGAGCATGCGTGGGTCCGCCGTGAAATCGGCGAGACGCCGCGCCGG
>CAZZZM010000047.1:0-10937 GCA_964658465.1 uncultured Nakamurella sp. | reverse complement strand
GGCGCCCCCGTTGGGACGCCGATGACCGTCGGCCGGCTCGCGGAGGACCTGATCCTGGCGCCGCACAGCACGGCGGAACTCGTCGCGAGACTGGAGGCGGCCGGGCTCGTGACGAAGCAGGCCGACGCGGCCGACCGCCGCCGCATGGTGCTCGCGCTGACCCAGCACGCGGAGGCGGTGCTTCGCCAGCTGACGCTTGCGCATCGGCGCGAAGTCCGCCTCCTCGCGCCGCGCCTGCTCGCCTTATTCCGCGATCTGGAGCGCGACGGCGAGCCTCAGCGGCCAGGACGGCTGTAAGGGGTTATTTGTCGACGTGACCGCGGGCGCGCTGCACCGCCGCTTCGCAGCCGGCCTCGTCGCCCTTGCCGAGCGCGACCTTCGCATCGTTGAGGGCGACCTTCGCCTGCATCGCCTGATCGCCGGCGCCCTGACCTTGCTGCGGGGCTTCGCGGCTCGCGGCCGTGCCCTGCCCGCCGGACGAGTTCGCGACGGCCGTGGTCGCCTTCTCGTGGCTCTGCGACTCGAGCTGAGCCACGTCGGCGTTGCAATCCGCATGGGCGGCCACGACGGACGCGACGAAAAATACCGGAATGAGAGCGCTCTTCAGTGTCATGACATCGTCCTCCTCGACAGGCACGCAAGCGCGCTGCCGTCGAACCGTTCCGTCGCTGCGCGTCGCGACCGACGAAATGCGGGCGAGAGCGTCAGGATCGGGCGCCACTTATTTCTTGTGCGCCGCGCCAGTCGGCGTAGGGCGTGTTGCGCGCCATGCGCCGCGAATAGTCCGGCGCGCCGTCGTCCCACCAGACCGGCCCGCGCTCGCCGAGGGCGACCTTGGCCCGGTCGACGGCGGCGCGAGCCGTCACCACGTCCTCGCCCTTTCGCTTGAGCCGGCCGATCGAGCGGCGCGCCTCCATGAGGTCGCGGACCAGCGCTGCCCGCTCGGTCTCCGGCAGACCTGGGTTCGTGCAGCGCCACAGCCGACCGCGGACGACGAAGTAGCGGCCGTCGGGGGTGACCGGGTAGCTCACGCGCCGCCGACAATCTTGTCCTGGGGTCCAGCGGGTCGGACCTGTCGGCGCAGCGCGACCGTAGGCCGGCGCCAGCCGAGCACTTCGTCCTCGATCCGCAGACGCGTCGTCGCGTCGACCCATCCGCGATCGGGCCAGTGCATCGCCTCGCGTTCGGCCGGCACGCCGCGCTCGTCGTCGACGAGGATCCGCACCACCTCGCCGGGCGGCGGCAGGGTGTCGAGCGTAAATGGGCCACGGTCGGCCGCGGCGCGCTCGGCGGCGACGAGCTTCAGCTGCCGCCTCGCCCAGACGACGCCGCCGACCAGGATGCCCACGTTCAGCACGATCGCCGAGCCGACCACCGCGGACGGGCTCATGTCGCTTTCCGTCGCCGCTTCGGTCCCACCTCGTCCAGGCTCTCGCGCAGCTGATCCTTCAGCTTGACCGGGTGACCGTGCTTCTCGAGCAGGTCGCGAAAGGCTTCGTCGGCAAGCTGCTGGAAGCTGCGCCGCCGCTCCCGCCGCAGCAGGTTGACCAGCGCGAAGGTCTCGTCGTCGAATTGCACGATCTTGCCGGGCATCGCCACGCCGTCCGCACGAGCGGCACCGTTGCCGCGTCCGCATGGTCCCGAAGTTCGGCGTCGGCGCAACCGCAATCGGCGACATCGCCCGGAGGGCAAATGCGCCGCGCTGACGCGAGACCGGAGACTAGATCTTGCGGCCCATGGCGAGAAACTTGTCCGTCCGCGCCGCCTTCAACGCCTCGCGGTCGAGCGACGCGAGGTCGCGCAGCGCCGCCTCGATCGCATTGCCCGTCGTCTCGAAGCACCGGGCCGGATCGCGGTGGGCGCCCCCGGTCGGTTCGGAGACGATCGAATCGATGATGCCGAAGCGCAGCAGGTCCTGCGCGGTGATCTTCATGGAGGTGGCGGCGTCCTCCGCCCGGCCGGCCTCGCGCCACAGGATCGACGACGCGCCCTCCGGCGAGATCACCGAATAGATCGCGTGCTCCAGCATCAGCACCCTGTTGCAGGCGGCGATCGCGATGGCGCCGCCGGAGCCGCCCTCGCCGATGACGGCCGCCACGTTCGGCACGCCGACGCTGAGGCAGACGTCGATCGAATGCGCGATCGCCTCCGCCTGCCCGCGCTCCTCGGCGTCGATGCCGGGGAAGGCGCCGGGCGTGTCGACGAGCGAGACGATCGGCAGGTCGAAGCGGTCGGCGAGTTGCATCAGCCGCGACGCCTTGCGGTAGCCCTCCGGCCGCGCCATGCCGAAATTATGCTTGATGCGGCTGTCGGTGTCGGAGCCCTTCTCCTGCCCCATGATGCAGATCGAGCGGCCGCGGAAGCGCCCGAAGCCGCCGACGATCGCCTCGTCCTCGCCGAACACGCGATCCCCCGACAACGGCGTGAAGTCGGTGACGAGCGCCTTCACGTAGTCCGAGAAATGCGGGCGCTGCGGGTGGCGGGCGACCTGCGTCTTCTGCCAGGGCGTCAGGGTGGTATAGAGATCGGCGAGCGCCTTGGCCGATCGCGATTCCAGCCGCACCATCTCCTCGCCGATCGCCGGCGCGTCGCCGTTGAGATTGAGCTGGCGGAGCTCGTCGATCTTGGCGTCGATGTCGGCGACGGGCTTTTCGAAGTCGAGATACTGGGGCATGCTCTCTTGCAGCGGCGACGGCGGGGCGGCCGGACCCTTCAGATTTTGCCTGTCCCTGTCAAATCCCGCGACGCTTCAGCTTGCGCCGATCAGCAGCGCGCGCCCAGCCGGCGCCGCTCCACCCGCGCCTGCCGCGCGATGCGGCGATAGCCCGGGGCGGACACGACGGCGCCGAGCGGCGGATGCGACGGCTGCTCCGTCAGCCGGGCGAGCGAAAACCCGATCTTCATGAGCGCGGCGTCGAGCGCCTCGACGATACCGCCGTCCTCGATCTCGCGGGCCAGCGCCGCCGCCAGAAGGGTCAGGTCGGCAAGCCGCTCCATGCGCGACAGCGACGTTTGCGGCGCCTCGGTGTCGAGCGCCCCATCCGGCGCGCACACGCCGCCGGCGCGCTGGAACGCATCGGCTTGGCGCAGCGGGTCGACGGTGCCCATGTAGCCGACAGGATCGCTGGAGAGCTGCGAATTCATCGGCGCGCCGGTGATCATCGCCCAGACGTAGACGCCGTCGTGTCGGCGAAGGCGCCACCAGCCGGCGAAGCTCCGCAGCGTCCTCGACGCGGCCGTGAAGAACGTCCGCGCGTAGTCTCGATCGTCCGGATGCACCAGCGACGGCCAGGACGTCTCGTCGATCTGGTCGAGCTGAACCCCGAGGAACGCCCGCAGCGCCGGGCTCTCCAGGAGCAGCTTGCCCTCGATGTCGTACACGAAAAAAAGGCGGCCGCCCGTCCCGCTCATCGCCTGCGCCCCCGCGTCCAGCTTCCAACTACGGGTCAGAGAACAAAATGCAAACCGTCGATCCTCCCCCAAATAGGTGAAAGCGGTTGATATCGCTTGAAGTCAAGCCGTTCTCGACTCGAGGTCGCGACCGATGCGCCGGCTGAGCAATCCGAGCACGGCGGCCTCCTCAGCCTTCAGCGCGTAGGCATTGTCGCCCAGCTCGTCCTCGACCTCCTGCTTGATGCTCTTCAGCATCGTCCCGTCGAGGTAGGAGTCGAGCACGCGCGGATGCACGTAACATTTGCGGCAGATCGTCGGCGTGTTGCCGAGCCGCTTGGCGACGCTCTCGATCGCCGCCTTGATGTTCTTCTTGCGGCGCGACTCGCTGCCGACGGCTTCGAACTCGACGAGCGCCATGGACGCCAGCACCGTGCCGGCCCAGGTGCGGAAATCCTTGGCCGTGACGTCCTCGCCGGTGATCTCGCGCAGATAGGCGTTCACGTCCGACGAAGAGATCGGCTGCCGCTTGCCGTCCTCGTCGAGGTACTGGAACAAGTGCTGGCCCGGAAGTTCCTGGATGGAGCGCACGACCCTGGCGACGCGGCGGTCGCGCAGGTCGAGGTTCCACATCTTGCCGCTCTTGCCCTTGAAGTCGAAGCGCAGCTTCGAGCCCTCGATGTCGAGGTGCCTGTTGCGCAGGGTCGTCAGGCCGAAGCTCTTGTTCTCCTTGGCATAATCCTCGTTGCCGACGCGGATCAGCGTCTTCTCGAGCAGGGCGACGATTGTCGCCGCCACCTTCTCGCGCGGCAGGCCCTGGCGGCGCATGTCGGCGGCGACGCGCTCGCGCAGACCGGGGAGAAGACGCGCGAACCCGACCATCCGCTCGTATTTGGCCGTGTCGCGCGCCTCGGTCCATTTGGCGTGGTAGCGGTACTGCTTGCGGCCGCGGGCGTCGCGCCCCGTCGCCTGGATATGGCCGTTGGCGTTCGGGCAGATCCACACCTCGGTGTAGGCCGGGGGCACCGCGATCTGGTCGATCCGCTTACGCTCCCAGTAGTCCTTGATGGTCCGCCCCTTGGGGTCGACGTAACGCCAGCCCTTACCCGAGCGCTTGCGGGTGATGCCCGGGTCCTCGTCGCTCACGTAGACGAGACCGGCGGCCTGCGCGGCCGCCTCGCAATCCTCGCCGTTCTCCTCGCAGGCCTCGATCTTCATGGCCGTCGTGGCCATGGCGGATTTGGCCCTTGCTGCGGACTTGGCCTTCGCAGGCTTGGCCTTGGCAGCTTTGGCGTTCGGTGCCTTGCGTTGGGCTGGGTTGCCGCTTGTGCCGGATACGCTCGTCATGGCCGCAAAACGGCAGAGCTTGCCGGGCGTTCCGAGGCCGCTCGTCGCAGGGTTGACGGCGTCGGCCGCCTTGACGGCGCGGCGCGTTGCGCGTCGAAGGACGGCCTCGATTTGTACCGGGACCGCCCATGCTGCTCATCTTCGACTGCGACGGCGTGCTCGTCGATTCAGAGGTCGTCGCCCTCGAGGAATTGTCGCTCATCATGAGCGAGCACGGCCACCCGATGGACGTCGCCGCCTGCCGCGACGCCTTCCTCGGCAAGCAGGCCGCCGACATCGTCCGCGGCATCGAGGCGATCGTCGGCCGCGCGCTGCCGGGCCAGGGCACCGACATGCGCCGGCGGATGCTCGTCCGCCTCGAGCGCGAGCTCGTCGCCGTGCCGGACATCGCCGACGCGCTCGCCCGGCTCGACGGCCCGCGTTGCGTCGCCTCGTCGTCGGACCCCGAGCGCATCCGGCTGACGCTGCGCTGGGCCGGCCTCGATCGCTTCTTCGGCGATCACATCTTCTCCGGCCTCGAGGTCAAGCGCGGCAAGCCGGCGCCGGACCTCTTCCTCCATGCGGCGAGGAGCATGGGCTTCGCGCCGGCCCGCTGCGTGGTGATCGAGGATTCGGTGGCCGGCGTCGCCGCGGCGGTCGCGGCGGGAATGCCGGTCATCGGCTTCACGGGGGGCGCGCACACCTACGCGGAGCACGCGGCACGGCTCGTCGCGGCCGGCGCCGACGCGATCGTTACCGACATGCGTGACCTGCCGGAGGCCGTGGCCGCGACGTGAGGACGGGGCTGTGGAAAGGTGCGCTCGGCGTCCATGCGCGGCGGGGCGTTTCGTGTCAGATTCACGACGCACGGCACGCTGCTAGGCTAGCCCTGCCGACCATCGCAACGCTCTCGGAGGGCCCATGTCGCTCATTCTCATCATCCTGGTGATCATCCTGCTGTTCGGCGGCGGCGGATATTACGGGCATCGCTCGGGCTATTACGGCGGCGGCGGCCTCGGGATCGTCGGCCTCATCGTCATCGTGCTGATCGTCTTCCTGCTGCTGCGCCACGGTGGCGCCGGCATCTAGGCGAAGTTTCCCCTCCGGGCGGGGTCCGCAGAAGGAAGATGCTGCTGCGGCCTCGCCTGGAGACGAAAATCGCCGATGGCGCCGCGAGCGCCGCGCGCCCCTAGCGTGCGGCGCAAAATGCCCCTAGCTAGAAGCATCAGCCGCAGGGGCCTACTCGTCGTTCCATGAGCAAGTTTCTCGAAGAGCGTGTGCTCTCCGTCCACCACTGGACGGACAGCCTGTTTTCCTTCCGCACCACGCGCGATCCGTCGTTCCGCTTCCGCAGCGGCGAGTTCACGATGATCGGCATCCCGGTCGACGGCAAGCCGCTCCTGCGCGCCTATTCCGTCGCCAGCGCGCATTACGCCGACGAGCTCGAGTTCTTCTCGATCAAGGTGCAGAACGGCCCGCTCACCTCGCACCTCCAGCACCTGAAGGAGGGCGACCATGTCATGGTCAGCCGCAAGCCGACCGGCACGCTGGTCCTCGACAACCTCGCCCCCGGCAAGCACCTCTACCTGCTCGGCACCGGCACCGGCCTGGCGCCTTTCCTCTCGCTCATCCGCGACCCGGAGACCTACGAGCGCTTCGAGAAGGTGATCGTCGTGCATGGCGTGCGCTTCGCCAAGGACCTCGCCTACGGGGAATTCATCGAGAAGGTGCTCCCGGCCGACGAATTCCTCGGCGAGATGATCTCCGAGCAGCTGATCTACTATCCGACCGTGACGCGCGAGCCGTTCCGCAACGAGGGCCGCATCACGGCGCTGATGGAATCCGGCAAGCTGTTCTCCGACATCGGCCTGCCCGACATGACCATCGCCGACGACCGCTTCATGCTCTGCGGCAGTCCTGCCATGCTCGCCGACGTCCGCGGCCTGCTCGACGCCCGCGGCTGGATCGAAGGCAACCACGGCGAGCAGGGCCACTACGTCATCGAGAAGGCCTTCGTGGACAAGTAGGCCCCACCATCGGTCCTCGGGATCGCGCCCGAGATCAGGCTCGTCGCCTGAGCGCTAGACCACGACCTTCCGGTACAGGTGCCATGTCGCGTGGCCGAGCACCGGCATCGCGACGATGAGCCCGACCAAGGCGGGGATCGCGCCGAGCACCAGCAGAGCGGCGACGACGAGGCCCCAGGCCAGCATCGGCACGGGGTTTTCGGCGACCGCGCGCAGCGAGGTGCGTACCGCCGT
Organism: uncultured Nakamurella sp.; assembly: GCA_964658465.1. Taxonomy (GTDB): domain Bacteria; phylum Pseudomonadota; class Alphaproteobacteria; order Rhizobiales; family Beijerinckiaceae; genus RH-AL1. The sequence continues at coordinate 3,960 of CAZZZM010000047.1, read as the reverse complement.
CGTGATGCTGACGCGCCGGTCGAGCAGCAGCGGGAAGGACACGACGCTGATCGACAGCGCGAGCAGCGCGAAGAGAAAGCCGACGCCGCCGCCGACCAGGATCATCGCCAGCCCGGCGCGCGTGTGCAGCACGTCGGAGACGAAGGCCGAGGCCGAAGCCGGCAGGTCGGGGCCGAGTGTCAGGGCGAAGATCGCGTAGGCAGCGACGAGCCAGAGGACGAAGAGCCCGGTCATCGCCAGCGCCAGCTTGATGATCGCCGCGATCGACGGCGAGGCGAAGACGCCGAAGGCGCTGCGCCACGTCGCCGGCTCGCCGCGCTCTCGCAGCCGGCTCAGCTCGTAGAGCCCGGATGCGGCGAACGGCCCGACGATCGCGAAGCCCGAGACGAACGGGAACACCAGCGGCAGCAGATTGGAGCCGATCGCCAGCCGAGCGATGAGCAGCCCGGCCAGCGGGTAGATGATGCAGAGAAAAAGGACGTCGGTCCGGTTCTCGCCGAAGTCCCGCCAGCCTTGCGCGAGCACCTCGCGCAGATCGGCGACGCCGATGCGGCGCACGGCGAGTGCGGTCACATTGGGATCGCGCGCGTCGCCGACCGCCGCGCGGGCGAGCCTCGCGGTCAACCGCGCCTGGTCGGCGCCCCATTCGATCGGATTGCGTATCGTTTCCGTCATAGCGATCACTCCTGCATGCGGCAGGTCGATCGTCGCGGTCGAGGCGGAGGAAGCGTCGCGCGCTCGCACCGTTGGATCGGCACTTCGTACCGTCCTTACGCACCTAGGGTCGGCGCGATGACATGACCATGGCATCCGACCATCGGCCGATGTCCGCGCGGCAGAGCAAAGCGCCGCCGGACGGCTTCGTCACGCCTCCGCCGGCACCCGCGCAACGTTGTGGAGGCTGCCCTCGGCCGCATCCATCAGCTTGCGGAAGCCGCGCGCGGCCTGGCGGATGCGCTGCTCGTTCTCGACGATCGCCAGGCGCACGTAGCCCTCGCCGTACTCGCCGAAGCCGATGCCCGGCGCCACCGCCACCTCGGCCTTCTCGATCATCAGCTTCGAGAATTCGAGCGAGCCGAGATGCGCGAAGCGCTCCGGCACAGGGGCCCAGGCGAACATCGAGGCGGCGGGCGCCGGGATCGGCCAGCCGGCCTTGCTGAAGGCCTCGACCATCACGTCGCGGCGCTTCTTGTAGATCGCCCGCATCTCGTGGATGCAGTCGTCGGGACCGTTGAGGGCGGCCGAAGCCGCCACCTGCACCGGCGTGTAGGCGCCGTAGTCGAGGTAGCTCTTCACCCGCGTCAGCGCCGAGATCAGCCGCTCGTTGCCGACCGCGAAGCCCATGCGCCACCCGGCCATCGAATAGGTCTTCGACAGCGAGGTGAACTCGATCGTGCAGTCCATCGCGCCGTCGACCTCGAGCACCGAGGGCGGCGGGTTGTCGTCGAAATAGAGCTCGGCGTAGGCGAGGTCGGAGAGGACGTAGATCTCGTGCTTCTTCGCGAAGCGCACGAGGTCCTTGTAGAAATCGAGCGAGGCGACGAGCGCGGTCGGGTTCGAAGGATAGCAGACGACGACGGCGATCGGCTTGGGGATCGAATGGGTGATCGCCCGTTCCATCGCGACGAAGAAGGCCGGCGAGGGCTCGGCGGGCACCGAGCGCACCGCGCCGCCCGCCATCAGGAAGCCGAAGGCGTGGATCGGGTAGGACGGGTCCGGCACGATGATGACGTCGCCCGGCGCGGTGATCGCCTGCGCGACGTTGGCGAAGCCCTCCTTCGAGCCGAGCGTCGCGACGATCTGCGTATCCGGGTTCAGCGTCACGCCGAAGCGGCGCTTGTAGTAGGCGGCCTGGGCCTTGCGCAGCCCGAAGATGCCCTTCGAGGCGGAGTAGCGGTCGACGCGCGGCTTGCCGATCGTCTCGATCAGCTTGTCCTTGACGTGCTTCGGCGCATCGAGGTCGGGATTGCCCATGCCGAGGTCGATGATGTCGGCGCCGCCGCGCCGGGCCGTCGCCTTGAGGCGGTTCACCTCCTCGAAGACGTAGGGCGGCAGGCGCTGGATGCGGTAGAACGGCGACGTCATGTCGAAGCGACCTTGTGGCTTCCGGTACGAGAGGCGAGCGCGCGAGCGGAACGAGGGCGAGGCGCGAGGTTTATCCGATAGGATTCCGTCTTTCTACTTCTTTGCCGCGCCGGCGCCGTGTCGCCGGCCCGTCAGAGCGTGACGAGCTTGAGCTTCCGGTCGAGCACGTCGAGCACGCGGCGCAGCTCGTGCCCGCGCTTGAGGACCAGCCCGGTCGTCGTCACCACGCTGTAGGCGCCCTGCTTGCGCGCCAGCTTCGGCACCTTCTCGACGCGGTAGAGCGGGTATTCGGCGGCGCGCCGGAAGATCGAGAAGGTCGCCTTCTCGCGGCCGAAGTCGATCGCGTAGTCGCGCCACTCGCCCTCGGCGACCTTGCGCCCGTAGAGGTTCAGGATGTCGCGCAGCTCCGCGCGATCGAAGGTGACGGTCTCCGCCTGCTTCGCGGCGGCCGGATGCAAGCTCACCACGCGCCCGTGCTGCTCGGGCGGATTGTCCTCTGCCACGTATGCTCCTGACTCGCGTCCGACTGTCGAGATTGCGCGCTTCGGCGGCGCGCGGCAAGAGCCCGCGAGCCTGCTCGATCTAGCCCAGCGGCGTCATGGCGAAGGTCGAGGCACGCCGCGCCGCGCTGGCCGCCTCGGCGAGGTTGAACGGGCCGCCCGCGGAATGGGCGGCGGCGAGGGCGCTGCGCAGGCGCGGGCTCGCGGACGGCAGGTCGAAGGCGGCCGCGCGATCGGGGCCGGCCAACGCGCTCGCCACCGCCGCGCGCTCGTCGCGCGTGCCGCCCTGGGCGAGGGCCAGCATCAGCGCCAGCGCGCCGGGATGACCCTCGTGCCCGAGCCTTGCGAGCGAATAGAGATTGACGAAGCGCTTGATGCCGCGCGGCGACGGGCCGGCGAGATCGGCCACGGCCGAGAGCGTCGCCGCCTCGTCGTCGCCGACGGGATGATCGAGCGCCGCCCGCGAGGCATCCGGCGCGACTTGCGCAGGTGCCGACGGCGTCCGTCCGAGCGCCGCGTCGACCAGCGCGCCGTAGACGCGCGCGCCGCCGCCGGCCGCGACCTGGACCGGCACCTGCACCCAACGCTCGAGATCGGCCTGCGCCTCGTCGCCGAGCCGCGCGGGATCGACCGCCACCAGCGTCGTCAGGCCCGGCCCGGCGGCGCGGTGCACGGCGTCGAGGATCTGGCGGGCGCGCGCCGGCGTCACCGCATCGAGATGGTCGAGCGCGAGCACGATCCGCTGCGGCGCCGGCCGGCCCGGCTCGGCCATCAGCCGCGCCAAGGTCGCAAAGAAGCTCTGCCCGGAGGCGCCGGCCGCCTCGAAGGGCGACGGCTCGTTCAGCGTGGTGGGGCCGGTGTAGCCGACGCGGCGCTCGGCCTCGGCGCTCTCGGCCGTCAGCCGCTCGACGTCGGCGTCGAGATTGTCGACGCGCTTGGTCTGGTGCGCATAGAGGCTGTCGAGGTCGCGCCGGCGCACGTCGAGGTCGCCGTCGAGCAGCCGCACGCCCTTGAAGATCGGCGCGAGGAAGGCGGCGGCCCGAACGACGTTGGCGACCAGCGCGAGGCCGGCCAGCGCGAAGGCGCCGCTCCGCCCGAGCGACAGCAGGTTCATGTGGGCGCCGAACCAGTCGGCAAGCGCCGCGCCGGCCTTGGGGCCGCCGCGCAGGTCGGCGAGCCAATAGCTCTGGCTGTCGATCGCGATGCCGAGGCCGACGCCGAGGGCGGCGAGGAGAATCGCCACGACGATCAGCTTGAGCTGGCCCTTGTAGGCGTAGAGGGCGCGCAGGGTGAGGCCGAGCTTGCCGGCGCCGGAGACGTACTGGACGAGGTCCTTGTAGTCGCGCAGCGGGTCGCCGCCGATCCCGAAGCCGGT
>CAZZZM010000046.1:2885-14992 GCA_964658465.1 uncultured Nakamurella sp. | reverse complement strand
ATGGTGACCAGCCGGCCATCGCGGAGATCCTTCACCGCGTCCGGCGCCGCGGCGGGAATCGACGGCATGGCGGCGATCTTGTCGGGGGCGCCGTAGTTGCGCAGCGGCGCCGACGCGTCCTTCTCGCCGACGATCATCAGCGTCGGCGCGCGGATGTCGTCGTATTCGTCGCGCACCGGCTCGCGGTAGATCATCTGGTAGACGAGCGCGGAGGCCTTGCAGAAGCGGTCGTATTCGCCGCTCAGCGCGACGCGCATGCGCCACTCGACGAACGGCTCCAGCTTGGCCGGCGGCAGCGTCGGCATCAGGTTGCGCAGGAAGGCGCGATAGGCCTGCGCGGTCATGCGATGCTCGGCGGCGATCAGCGTCTCGTTGGTCTGCGGCGGGATGAAGCGGCGGTAGTCGACGAGCCCGAGCGGATCCTCGAGGATCAGCTTGTCCACGTTGGCCGGGAAGGCGGCGGCGATGCGGACCGCCAGCATGCCGCCGGTCGAATGGCCGATGAAGCTCGCCTGGCGGATCTGCAGGCCGCCGAGCAGGTCGAGCGTGTGGCGCGCCATCATGTCGAAGGAATACGGCGTGTCGGGCTTGGCAGATTTGTTGAAGCCGATCTGGTCCGGCACGATGACGCGGAAGCCGGCGCCGGAGAGGTCGGCGATCGGGCCGGCCCAGTAGGACGAATCGAAGTTCTTGCCGTGCAGCAGGACCACCGTCTTGTTGCGCGGCTTTGCGGTCGGCGCGATGTCCATGTAGGCCATGCGCAGCGTTTCGTTGCCGATGGTGCAGGGGCGGAGGCTGACGCGGGCCGGGTAGGGCCAGCTTTCGAGCCCGATGCCGAGCGGCTCGTCGTAGCGCTCCGGCATCGACGGCAGCAGCGTCGCGGCGTGGGCGGGACCGGCCGCCGCGGCGCGCGGCATCGCCGCGGCGACGGCGACGAGGGGCGCGGCCGCCAGCGCCCGACGTCGCGAGATCAGCGGCACGATGAGGAACCACGCATGCTGGACAACCTTACCGAAGCGACGAGGAATGGCGATGTCGATCGGCAGTCTATCCGGGCTGCCGCCCAAAATCGCGGCAGACCGCCGGCCGAGACGCAAAAAAACGTGAACCTGGAGTCGTTCGAAGCATGACGCGGGCCAACGATTCCGACACCGTGACCGGCCGCCTCGCCGAGGTGCGCGAGCGGATCGCCCGTGCCGCGCGCGACTGCGACCGCGACCCGAACGACGTCACCCTCGTCTGCGTGTCGAAGACCTTCGAGGCCGAGGCGATCGTTCCGGTGCTCGAGGCCGGCGAGCGCGTCTTCGGCGAGAACCGCGTGCAGGAGGCGCAGGGCAAGTGGCCGGCCTTGCGCGAGCGCTTCCCCGGCCTCGACCTGCACCTCATCGGGCCGCTGCAGTCGAACAAGGCGGAGGACGCCGTCGCGCTGTTCGACACGATCGAGACGGTCGACCGGCCGAAGATCGCCGCCGCCCTCGCCAAGGCGATCGACAAGTCGGGGCGGCACCCGCGGCTCTACGTCCAGGTCAACACCGGGGCCGAGCCGCAGAAGGCCGGCATCCTGCCCGAGGAGGCCGACGCCTTCCTCGCCGCCTGCCGCGACGCGCACGGGCTGACGATCTCCGGGCTCATGTGCATCCCGCCGGTCGACGACCAGGCGTCGCCGCATTTCGCGCTGCTCGCCAAGATCGCCGCGCGCAACGGGATCGACCATCTCTCGATGGGAATGAGCGGCGATTTCGAGCTCGGCATCCAGCTCGGCGCGACCCACGTGCGGGTCGGCAGCGCGATCTTCGGCGCGCGCTGACCTGCCTCGCCTCGCGGCGAAAGCTCAGCCCTCGTGCTTCGCCTTGGCCGTGCTCTTGGCGACGCCGATCGTCGGCTGCTCGTGGCCGAGCACGATGACCTTGGTCCCTTCGCTGACCCGCGAGTAGAGGTCGATCGCGTCCTGGTTGATCAGGCGGATGCAGCCCGACGAGGCGTTGGTGCCGATCGAGTGCGGCTCGAGCGTGCCGTGGATGCGGAAGTACGTGTCCTTGTTGCCCTGCCACAGATACATGGCGCGGGCGCCGAGCGGGTTGCGATAGCCGCCGGGCACGCCGACGCCGCTCTGCAGCTTGTCGAGCTGCGGCTTGAGCTCGGGATGACGGTCGATCATCTCCTTCGGCGGATACCAGTCCGGCCATTCCTGCTTGGTCTTGATGTAGGCCTCGCCGGACCAGATGAAGCCGGCCTTGCCGACGGCGACCCCGTAGCGCATCGCGCGGCCGTTCGGCTCGACGTAGTAGAGATAATGCGCGTGCGGATCGACCACGATCGTGCCGGGCTTCTCGACCGTCGCGTAGTCGACCTCGACGCGGTCGAAGCCCTTGCGGACGACCGATTTCGGCACGCCGGGGACCTCGAACTTGTCGGTGGTGATCGGCTGGTAGAGCGCGGAGAAGCGCGGGTCGAGCGCGGCGACCTTCACCGGCTTGGCCGTCGCCGCGGGGGGCGGCGGCGGGGCGTTCAGCGCGAGCTGCGGCGCGTCGGGGCCGCAGCCGGCGAGCGCCGTTGCGAAAGCCGCGAGGGCGACGGCGCCGGCGAGCCGACGGGCGGAGAGGAAGGGCGCTTCATTCATGATGCGCCTACATTACTGTGACTTGTCCGCCGATGCTGTAGTTGCCGTGCAACGGATGCTGCCGATTGCCGCCGGTCGCGTGTTCCGAATGCGGCCGGTTTGCGGCTACTTCTGCACCAGGTACTTGTTGGCGGCGGCATACACGGCCTGGCGGAAGCCGCCTTCGATCGACACAGCGAAATTGTAGTGCTTCCTCGAGAACGGGACGGCGCTGAACGGATGGTTTGAGCGCCACCCGACGAGGATCGCGCCGATCCGCGCGCGGCCGCGGTCGAACATCAAGGCGCCCCCGGAGGCGCCGTCGCCGGTGTCGCAATCGAAGGAGAACTCACGCGTGCCTTCCTCGCCCTGGGACAGCTGGTCGTGCAGCATGCAGTCCTGCATCGACAGCGCCTTGGCGCCGCCCCAGTCGATGTGCCCGCGGGCGACGAAGCTCACCGGCTCGTTCTCGTCGATGTTGGCGGCGAGGCCGTAGGGCCGGACGCCGGAGAGCGGATGCGAGAGGCGCGCGACCGCCCAATCGTGCGCAACGGCGACGTCGTAGGGGTGGGTCGAGCCGGCGACGACGGAGGAGAGGTCGATCTCGACTTGCGAGTCGCGCCCGTCGACCGTGATCTTGAAGCTGCAGGAGGACGACCGCGGCACGCCGGTCTCGTCGTAGAAGACATGCGCGGCCGTGGTGATGACGTCGTCGGACAGGGTCAGCTGGCCGGCGCCATGCGCGTTGCCGCATTGGATGAGGCCCGAGGCCTGATGCTCGTGCGCGACCTCTACGGCGTCGAGGTGGTGCTCGGCGGCGAACACCTCGGGGAGCCGGCGCGCGTTGTCGCCGAACACGACGACGGGCGTGATTCGCTGCGCAGCCGGAGCTGCGATCTCGGTGGCGGGAAGGGTCTGGAAGGGTCCGGCATGGGCGGCCGCCGAGGCGAGACACGCGAAAACGATCGTCGTTCCGGCCCGAAACCGCATGCCCCCGCCTCTTCCTTGGCCCCACTGCCGGCGACTGTGCCGACCGGTTTGGCTCAAATCAAGGCAAGGAGACCCTTAAAGCTTTAACGAAGCTTTGACGTCTCCGGCAGGCCACGGTCGCCGCGCTTGCCGCCACGCGAGAAAGCCGGCTAAGCAACCCGCCCCTGCCGTCGAGTGCCCCACGGGACGATGCCGATCCGCCAGCAATACGAGGCCCGCGTCAGGGCCGGCGGGCTCGAGCGCGACCCGGCGCAGGCGAAGATCGTCGCGCTGCTCGAGGCGCTCGGCGACGAGCTCGACGGCTACGCGCCGGCCCGGAAATCCTCGGCGCTGGGCTGGCTCGTCAGGGCCAAGGCCGGCGGCGACGCCCCGAGAGGCCTCTACGTCTGGGGCGGCGTCGGGCGCGGCAAGTCGATGCTCATGGACATGTTCTTCGATCATGTCGCCGTCGCGAAGAAACGGCGCGTGCACCTGCATGCCTTCATGGCCGAGGTGCATGCCGCGATCTACGCGCACCGCCAGGCGGTGAAACGCGGCACCGCCAAGGGCGAGGACCCGATCGAGCCCGTCGCCGAAAGCATCGCCCGCGCGGCCCACCTGCTGTGCTTCGACGAGTTCACCGTCACCGACATCGCCGATGCGATGATCATCGGGCGGCTGTTCAAGGTCCTGTTCGCGCGCGGCGTGGTCGTGGTCGCCACCTCGAACGTCGACCCGGACGATCTCTACAAGGACGGGCTCAACCGCTCGCTGTTCATGGAGACGATCGAGCTGATCCACACGCACATGGATGTCGTGAAGCTCGAGTCGCGCACCGACTACCGGATGGAAAAGCTCGCCGGTTCGACGACCTTCCACGTGCCCGCCGACGCCGAGGCCGAGGCGGCGCTCACGCGCACCTTCGAGACCTTGACCGGCCGGCCAACCGGCAAGCCCGGCGTGCTGAAGATCAACGGCCGCGAACTCCCAGTGCCGCAGCAGCGCGGCAACGTCGCCCGCTTCGCCTTCGCCGATCTCTGCGGCAAGCCGCTCGGCGCGCAGGACTATCTCGCCGTCGCCAAGCGCTTCCACAGCGTGATCATCGACGGGATCCCGAAGCTCGCGGCCGAGCAGCGCTACGAGGTGCAGCGCTTCGTCCGCCTCATCGACGCGTTCTACGAGGCGCGGGTCAAACTGTTCGCCTCCGCGGAGGCCGACGCGGCCGGGCTCTTCGCCGATGTCGACTCCCGCGATGCCTTCGAATGCGAGCGGACGATCTCGCGCCTCGTCGAGATGCGGTCCTCGGCCTACATCGGCCTGCCGCACGGCGGCGCGGCGCGCGACGGGACGGCGGGCATCGTCGATACCTGAATGCACAGCTGTCAAAAAAAAGCCGCACGTGTGAATTCTGCGCGAACTAAGCGCGTGGCGTCGGCATTGCACCGGCAGTCTCTATTCGTCGTTTACGAGTATCCCCATGAGATGGGCTGTATTGAACGGGTTGGGTGCCACCGCGTGGCTGGCCGGCCTGATGTACGCCAAGGGTCTCGGCGGTCGCGCCGACCTGTTTGCCGCCGATGACCATCACCTCGCCATCGGCGCCGCGATCGGAATGGTCGGCGTCTGCCTGCTGGTCTGGGAAAATCTCCGCAGCGCGAGCTGACGAGCCGGACCGGTGATCGAGGTCGCGGTCGCCAAGCGGCTGCCGGGCTTCGATCTCGATGTCAGCTTCGGCGACGCGTCAGGGGCGACGGCTCTGTTCGGCCGCTCGGGCTCGGGCAAGAGCCTAACGCTCGGCCTCATCGCCGGCCTTGCCAGGCCCGATCGCGGACGCGTCGCGATCGACGGCGCGGCGCTCGTCGACATCTCGCGCCGTCTCTTCGTGCCGATGCACAAGCGACGCGTCGGCCTCGTCTTCCAGGATTCGCATCTCTTCCCGCATCTATCGGTGCGGCAGAATCTGTTGTTCGGACGCTGGTTCGCACGACGCGCGAAGGCCGCCGTGTCGTTCGACGGCGTCGTCGAGACGCTCGGCATCGGCGGATTGCTGGAGCGTCGCCCGGGCGGGTTGTCCGGCGGCGAGCGCCAGCGCGTCGCGATCGGCCGTGCCCTGCTCGCGGCGCCGCGCCTCCTCCTGCTCGACGAGCCCTTCGCGGCGCTCGACCGTCAGCGCAAGCTCGAGATCCTGCCGCTGATCGAGCGCCTGCGCGCCGAGTTCGACGTCCCGCTCGTCTACGTCTCGCACGCGATCGAGGAAGTGGTGCGCCTCGCCGCCAAGGTCGTGGTGCTCGACGCAGGCCGCGTGGTCGCGGTCGGCGCGCCGGAGGCCGTGCTCGGCGCGACGCGGCGTGCCGCCGAGGATCCGCGGTTCGGCCGCCTCTCGATCCTCACGGCGACGCCGCGCAGCTATGATGCCGCATTCGACCTCACCGAGCTGGCGCACGCCGCCGGCACGCTCTGGCTGGCCGGCCGCGTCGGGTGCGCCCGCGGCCCCGTGCGCGTGCTCGTCAGGGCCACCGACGTGTCGCTGGCGCCGTCCGACCCGGGGCCGATGACGATCCGCAGCGCGCTCGCGGGCCGGATCTCCGGCATCGTGCCCGACGGTCCGCTCGCCGCCGCGACGATCGCCCTGGACGGCGGCGAGGCGCTCGTCGCGCTGGTGACGCGGCGCGCCCTGTTCGACCTCGGCTTGCGGGAGGGCGCACCCGTCCGGGCGCTGGTGAAGACGGTCGCCCTCGACGAGGGCGCCGTCGGCCTGGCCGAATAGCGGTCCCCCGGCAGGGCCCCGCAATGGCCTCTGTCCTTGGCATCGAGCGGCTTAATGCCGCTTTTTGAGCCACCTCGACGTCTTGTCGATGTCCTAGGAGACAGCCGCGCCTAATTCGTAGGCAAGTCCGACGTCGCCGGGCGCGGCAATCGCACGGTTCGTCGTCGTTCCGCGCGGCTTCACCTCTGACAGACGGGGCAGAAGAACGTCGAGCGGCCGCCCTGCACGATGCGCTCGACGACGCCGTTGCACTTGAGGTTCGGGCACGGATCGCCCGGCCGGTCGTAGACGCGGAACGCGTGCTGGAAATAGCCGAGGCTGCCGTCGGTGAGGCGGTGGTCGCGCAACGTGGAGCCGCCGGCCTCGACCGCCTCCAGCAGCACCTCCTTGATGACCTTCGCAAGCTTGTCGGCGCGCGCCGTCGGCGAGCCGTCGCGCTTGACAAGCGTGCCGGCAGCGCGCCGCGGCGACAGGCCGGCCCGGTGCAGCGCCTCGCAGACGTAGATATTGCCGAGCCCGGCGATCAGCGTCTGATCGAGGAGCGCCGCCTTGAGCGGTGTCCTGCGGCCGGCGAGACGGGCCGCCAGCGCGGCGCCGTCGAGCGCCTCGTCCAGCGGCTCGAGGCCGAGATTTGCGAACAGCGGATGCGCCGCGATCTCGGCCTCCGGCACGAGCAGCATGAAGCCGAAGCGGCGCGGGTCGTTGTAGACGATGCGCGCGCCGTTCGAGAGCGACAGCACGACATGGTCGTGCGTCTTCAGCGATGAGCGGGGATGCTGGAAAGCCCCCGGCGTGACCAGCTGGTCGTCCGCCTCGATGCGGAACGAGCCGGACATGCCGAGATGCATGACGAAGATCGTGCCGTCGTCGAGACGCGCGTGCAGATACTTGGCCCGGCGTGCCAGCGCTTCGACGCGGCGGCCCGTCAGGCGCGACGCAAAGCGCGGCGGGAAGGGGAAGCGGAGATCGGGCCGGCGCTGATCGACCATCGCGATCGTCGCGCCGACGAGGGCGGGGGCGAGACCGCGACGTACGGTCTCGACCTCGGGAAGTTCGGGCACCGGGCGGCCTCAGGGATGCGGGTCGGCTGCATATGGCATCTGCCCGGCGCGCGTGCAGCTGCTACTTCACCATCAGGATCTGTCCGCGCAGCTCGCCCTTCGGGTTCTCCTTGGTGTGGATGTTGAAATAGGTCATGCCGTCGGTGAGGTTCTTGGCCTGCGCGTCGGTCAGCGTGAGGTCGCCCTTGATCGGGCTTTCGACGGGGCCGGCGATCGGGATCTCGACGCCCGCCGCCTTGCCGGTCGGCGCCGGCGCGTGCAGATGCGCCATCGTCGCCGGCCCGGTCAGGCCGCTGTAGGTGGCGGTGAATTCGAGCTTCTTGGTCGCCGGATCGTAGGTTCCCGTGAGCTCGCCCTTGCCGTGCGCGTTGGCCGACGGCGGCGGCACCTCGGCCGAGGGCGTCAGGCTGGCGGAGACCTTCTCTTCGGCAGCCGAGCTCGGCCCGGTCGCGGCGACGCCGAGGGCCAGCGCGCCGATTGCGGCAAGGGTGATGGTCTTGACGGACATGGGGTTCGCTCTCGCTCGTTGGACGATCGGCGCCGGGGGGGCGCCGCCCGACAAACCCTCGGCGCAACGCTTCGTTCGCGCGGCCGGCCGAAAGCCCTGCCGTCGGGGCACGGCCATGCCCGTCTCACCGCGTCGCGTGCGCCGACCGGTTCGTGCCAGTCGACACGGCGCCGCTTACGGCGTCGCGCCGCCGGCGAGCTTCGCCGCGGTCTCGGCCACCGTCCTGCCGAGGTAGCGGGCGCCGGCCTTCTCGCTGTCGCTGACCGCGCGCGAGCCGTCGCCCCCGGCGAGCGTCGTGGCGCCGTAGGGCGCGCCGCCGGTGATCTCGTCGAGCCGCATCTGCTCCTGGAAGCCGTAGTTCAGGCCGGCCACCAGCATGCCGTGGTGGAGCAGGTTGGTGAGGATCGAGAACAGCGTGGTCTCCTGGCCGCCGTGCTGGCTCGCGGTCGAAGTGAAGGCGGCGCCGACCTTGCCGACGAGCGCGCCCTTCGCCCACAGGCCGCCGGTCTGATCCCAGAACGCCGCCATCTGCGAGGACATGCGGCCGAACCGCGTCGGCGTGCCGACGATGACGGCGTCGTAATCGGCGAGCTCGTCCGGCTTGGCGACGGGCGCCTGCTGGTCGAGCTTGAAGTGGCCGGCCTTGGCGACGTCCTCCGGCACCGTCTCCGGCACGCGCTTGACATCCACCGTGGCGCCGGCGCCGCGAGCGCCTTCCGCCACGGCCTCGGCCATGGTCTCGATGTGCCCATAGGTCGAATAATAAAGGACGAGGACGCGAGGCATGGCAGCTCCCTTCGATCTGGCGACGACGGCCGCGCCGGCCGTACCGGTGGAAGGTAGCTGTGCCGCCGCGCAAAGTAAGTGCTGACTTCCGCCGTTTGTCCCTGCAAAAATGCACATCATGGATTGGGACGACCTTCGCTTCGCGCTCGCCGTGTCGGAGGCCGGCTCGCTCGCTGCGGCGGCGCGCCGGCTCGGCGTCAATCACACGACCGTCCTGCGGCGGGTGAACGGGCTCGAGGCGAAGCTCGGCGTCCGGCTGTTCGAGCGGCTGGCGACCGGCTACGTGCCGACCGTCGCCGGGGCCGAGGCGCTCGCGGTCGCCGGCCGGCTGGGCGCGACCGTCGAGACGCTGCAGCGCCGCCTGGCCGGGCGCGATCTGCGCCTGTCCGGCCCGTTGCGCGTCACCACCGTCGATACGCTGGTGATGACGATCCTGATGCCGCACTTCGCCGCATTCGGCGCCGCAAATCCGGACGTGACGCTCGAGATCGTCGTGTCGAGCGTGATGGCGAACCTCACGCGACGCGACGCGGATGTCGCGATCCGGGCCGCCGTCGCGGTGCCGGACACGCTCGTCGGCCGGCGCGTCTGCGAAATCCCGTTCGCGATCTACGGACCCGACCCCGACGCGAATATCGACCGCGGCCCGTGGATCGGCTTCGACGAGTCGCTTGCCGAAACCGCCGTCGCGCAATGGATGCGCGGGCTGCCGCCCTCGGCCGTCATCGCCTGCCGCGTCGACTCGATGATGGCGGCGCGCGAGGCGGCCCGCGCCGGCTTCGGCATCGCGCTCCTGCCGTGCCACCTCGGCGACGGCACGCCGGACCTGGTGCGGCTGGGACCGCCGGTGCCGGACGTGCGGCCGAGCCTGTGGCTGCTCACCCACGAGGACCTGCGGCGCACGACCCGCGTGCGCGCCTTCCTCGATTTCATGGCCCGGCGCCTGCTCGCCGACCGCGACCTCCTGGAAGGTCGCCGCGCATAGCCACGGACCGGCGCGCCCGCTATAGAGGCGCCCGGAGACCCGCGCATGACCCGCCCGACCGACACCGGTGCGTTCCCACCGGACGCCGACGAGACGACGCATTTCGGCTACGAGGACGTCAGGCTCGGCGAGAAGCAGGCGCGCGTCGACGACGTGTTCCACAAGGTGGCGCAGCGCTACGACCTGATGAACGACCTGATGTCCGGCGGCCTGCACCGGCTGTGGAAGGACCGGCTCGTCGCCATGGTCAACCCGCCGAAGCGGCTCGGCTACGACCATCTCGACGTCGCCGGCGGCACCGGCGACGTGGCCTTCCGCATCGCCCGCGCCGGCGGCCGGCGGACGCATGTCAGCGTGCTCGACATCAATGCCGACATGCTGCAGGTCGGCCGCGAGCGCGCCGCCAAGGGCAAATTCTTCGACCAGCTCGACTTTGTTGAGGCCAACGCCGAGCACCTGCCGTTCGAGGCGTCGCGCTTCGACGGCTACACGGTCGCCTTCGGCATCCGCAACGTGCCGCGCATCGATGTCGCGCTGGCCGAGGCGTATCGCGTGCTGCGCCGCGGCGGCCATTTCCTGTGCCTCGAATTCTCGCCCGACGTGCTGCCGCTCCTCGACCGCGTCTACGAGACCTATTCGTTCAAGGTCATCCCGTGGCTCGGCGAGAAGGTGACGGGCGACGGCGAGTCCTACCGCTATCTCGTCGAGTCGATCCGCCGATTCCCCGGCGCCGCCGCCTTCGAGGGCCGGCTGCGCGCCGCCGGCTTCCGGCAGACGCAGGTGGTGCCGCTGTCGGGCGGCATCGTCGCCATCCATTCGGGCTGGAAGCTGTGAGGCGCCAAGTCGCGAGGAAGGCCCGGGCGTGATCTTCCGCCTGGGGTCGTTCCTCCGCCTGGCGCGCGCCGGCTTCGTGCTGGCCCGCGCCGGCGTCTTCAACGATGTCGACACGACGCTGCTGCCGCCCTCCGCCAAGCTGCCGCTGGCGCTCGCGCGGCTGATCGGCCGCAAGTCGCAGGAGCCCTCGCTCGCCGCCCTGCCGGCCGCAATCTCGAAGCTGGGCCCATCCTACGTGAAGCTCGGCCAGTTCCTGGCGACGCGGCCCGACGTCGTCGGGCCCAACGTCGTCAAGGCGCTGGAGCGGCTGCAGGACAGCATGGACCCGTTCCCGCGCGAGCAGGCGGTGCGGCAGATCGAGCAGGCCTTCGGCTGCAGGCTCGACGACCTCTTCGTGTCGCTCAGCGAGCCCGTCGCCGCCGCCTCCATCGCGCAGGTGCACCGCGGCCGCGTCCGCGACGCGCTCGGCGAGCGCGACGTGGCGATCAAGGTGCGACGCCCCGGCGTCGAGCGGCTGATGAAGCGCGACCTCGCCGACATGAAGGCCGCCGCCGCCTTCATCGAGCGCAAGTTTCCCGACAGCCAGCGCCTGCGTCCGTCGGGCGTCGTCGACACGCTCGCCCGCTCGCTCAAGATGGAGACCGATTTCCGGCTGGAGGCCGCCGCCGCCTCCGAGTTCGCGGAGAACGTGGCCGGCGAGACCGACTTCCGCGTGCCGAAGATCGATTGGGACCGAACCGCCGCCGAGGTGCTGACGCTCGAATGGATCGACGGCACCAAGCTCAACGACACGGTCGGGCTGGCGCAGCAGGGCTTCGTGCTGCCGAAGCTCGGCGCCATCGTCATCCAGAGCTTCCTGCGCCACTCGATGCGCGACGGCCTGTTTCACGCCGACATGCATCAGGGCAACCTGTTCGTCGATCGCGAGGGGCGCCTCGTCGCGGTCGATTTCGGGATCATGGGCCGCCTCGGGCTCAAGGAGCGGCGCTTCCTCGCCGAGATCCTCTACGGCTTCATCACGCGCGACTATCAGCGCGTCGCCGAGGTGCATTTCGAGGCGGGCTACGTGCCGCACGTGCACCGCGTCGAGGATTTTGCGCAGGCGATCCGCGCCATCGGCGAGCCGATCCACTCGCGCACCGCCGACCAGATCTCGATGGCGCGCCTGCTGACGCTGCTGTTCGAGATCACCGGCCTCTTCGACATGAAGGCGCGCACCGAGCTGGTGCTGCTGCAGAAGACCATGGTCGTGGTGGAAGGCGTGGCGCGCACGCTGGACCCGCAACTCGACATGTGGACGACGGCCGAGCCCGTGGTGCGCGCTTGGATCGAGGAGAACCTCGGCCCGGTCGGCAAGCTGCAGGACGCCGGCCGCGGCGCGCAGGAACTCGTCAAGCTCGCCGGCGGCCTGCCGATGGCGCTGTCGCGGGCCGGCCGGACGCTCGAGATGCTCGAGGACATGGCCGACAACGGCTTCGAGTTCTCGCAGAACGCGCTCGACCAGTTCGGCAAGATGCAGAAGGACGCGCAGAAGGCCGGCCACTACGCCCTGTGGGCGATCGTCGTCGTGGCGGCGTACTGGATGTTCTGGCGGCACT
>CAZZZM010000046.1:0-2785 GCA_964658465.1 uncultured Nakamurella sp. | reverse complement strand
CATGGCGCCCCCCCTTCTCACCCTCCAGGACATCCACCTCACGCTCGGTGGCGGCGGACGGCCGCTGCTCGAGGGCGCGGGGCTCTCCGTCGAGCGCGGCGAGCGGCTGTGCCTCGTCGGCCGCAACGGCTCCGGCAAGTCGACGCTGCTCAAGGTGGCCGCCGGCATGATCGACGTCGACTCGGGCGTTCGCTTCCTGCAGCCGGGCACCTCGGTCCGCTACCTCGCGCAGGAGCCCGATTTCTCCGGCTTCGCGACGGCCCGCGCCTATGCCGAGAGCGACCTCGGCCCGCTCGACGACCCCTATCGCGTCACCGCGATGCTCGAGGGCCTCGGCCTCACCGGCGAGGAGGATCCGAAGACCCTGTCCGGCGGCGAGGCGCGCCGCGCGGCGATCGTCCGCGCGCTGGCGTCCGACCCCGACATCCTGCTCCTCGACGAGCCGACCAACCATCTCGACCTGCCGGCGATCGAATGGCTCGAGGCGGAGCTGAAGAGCTCGCGCGCGGCGCTCGTTCTGATCAGCCACGATCGGCGCTTCCTCGCCAATCTTTCGCGCACGACGGTGTGGATCGACCGCGGGGTCACCCGCACCCTCGGCAAGGGGTTTTCCGAATTCGAGGCCTGGCGCGACGCGCTGCTTGAGGAGGAGGAACTCCAGCAGCACAAGCTCGAGCGCAAGATCGCCGACGAGGAGCACTGGCTGCGCTACGGCGTCACCGCGCGGCGCAAGCGCAACGTCAAGCGCCTCGCCGGCCTGCAGGGGCTGCGCAAGTCACACCGCGAGCACCGCCGCGTCGAGGGCAACGTCAAGCTGGAGGCGAGCGAAGGCGCGGTCTCCGGCAAGCTCGTCGTCGAGGCGAAGCACGTCGCCAAGGCCTACGACCACCGCCCCATCGTCAAGGATTTCTCGACCCGCGTCCTGCGCGGCGACCGGCTCGGACTCGTCGGCGCCAACGGCGCCGGCAAGACGACGCTGATCTCGCTGCTGACCGGCACGCTCGCGCCCGATTCCGGCACGGTGAAACTCGGGGCCAATCTCGAGATGGCGACGCTCGACCAGAAGCGCGCCTCGCTCGATCCCGCGACGACGCTGAAGGACGCCCTGACCGGCGGCGGCAGCGAGTTCGTCGAGGTGGCGGGCAGCCGCAAGCACGTCATGGGCTACATGAAGGACTTCCTGTTCGGCCCCGAGCAGGCGCGCACGCCGATCGGTCGCCTGTCGGGCGGCGAGCGCGGGCGGCTGATGCTCGCGCGGGCGCTGGCGCAGCCGTCGAACCTGCTGGTGCTCGACGAGCCGACCAACGACCTCGATCTCGAGACGCTCGACCTGCTGCAGGAGCTGCTCGCCGACTATCCCGGCACGCTTCTGCTGGTGAGCCACGATCGCGATTTTCTGGATCGGGTGGCGACGAGCGTCGTGGTCGCCGAAGGCGACGGCGCCTGGCAGGAATATGCCGGCGGCTACACCGACATGGTCGCCCAGCGCGGCGGCGGCGTCACCGGTCGCGCGGCGGCGGCGCGCGAGGCGCGCGCACCAAAGCCGACGGGCGAGAAACTCCGCGTGGCGGCGCGCGAAAAGATGTCGTTCAAGGACAAGCACGCGCTGGCGACGCTTCCGAAGACCATCGCCGCGCTCGACGCGCAGAAGACGAAGCTGCGCGCGCTATTGGACGATCCGGCCTTTTACGCGCGCGACCCTGCTGGCTTCGCCAAACAGTCGCAGGCCTTCGCCAAGATCGAGGCCGACATCGCCGCAGCCGAGGACGAGTGGCTCGCCCTCGAGATGCGGCGGGAGGCGGTCGAAGGCTAGTTCGCGTCGCGGCAGAAGAGCTCCTGGATCCGCGCGGTATCGCAGGGAGACGTGAAGCCGATGCTGAAGCGGTACTTGTCGTTGATGCCGTCGGCCCAATCGACGCTGGCGCTCCGGCCGGTCTGCACGTCGATGCCCTTGGCAAAGGCGTGCGGCGTGATGGTCGTGCCGTCGTCCGTGCCGGGCGCGGCGGCAGCGCTCAGCACGCCGGTCAGAAGCGCGGCGCTCGCCACGACGATGGTCCCAATGATGCGCATGGTAATCCCCTCCCTCGGTGTATCCCGATGGGACAACGCCGCGGCGGCCGAATCGATCCACGGCAAAGCTAGCGGAGCGCGATCTTGCGCGGCGTGACTTCCACCGCGCCGGGACGGCGGCAGGACTCGCTGCGCGCATAGTGCAGCGCGGCCTCCTGCGAGACGAAGATGCCGCCACCGAGCCCGCGCGTGTCGACGGCGAGCCAATGCCCGGCCTCGTCCGGCCCGACCAGGAAGTGCGGCGCCGCGAGGGCCCCGGTCTCGACGCTCTTTGAGGACTGCATCCGAATGTGCTCGCTGCGACGCCTCTCGGGCGCCGCGAGAGAGGTACGGAAGCGGGCATAGGGATTCGAGGCGGCGAGGCATGTCGACGCATAGGAAAGGCGTGGGTCCCCGGATTAGGATTGCGGCAACGGAGCGCAGCCATGTCCAGCGGTCTTTTCCTTCTCGCGCATCTCGCACTGGTCGTGACGTTCCTAGTCGTGCTCGCCGTCGTCGAGCGGCGCGACCGGCGGAGCTGGACGACCTGGCGTCGCGGCGTGCGCGTGCGCCATCTCACGGGCGAGGAGATGCTGCGGCGTCTGCGCAAGGCGCGGCGCTGAGCTTTCCGGGCGCGGCGCGCTATATCCGGCGCCAGGCGCGCGACATCGGCGTGCGACATATCGAGGAGGACGCCGTGCCCGACACAGCAAAGGGACGCCGCGAGGCCTTGCAG
>CAZZZM010000045.1:3524-15191 GCA_964658465.1 uncultured Nakamurella sp. | reverse complement strand
GTCTATCGCGACGAGGCGCTGGCGCGCATCCGGCGGGCGATCGAGGTCCGCGCCGGCTTCGCCGAGCGGCTGGTCGCCTTCTGGTCCAATCATTTCTGCGTCTCGGCGGCGAAGGGGCCGATCGGCCGCATCACCGCCGGAGCCTTCGAACGCGAGGCCATCCGGCCGCACGTGCTCGGGCGCTTCGCCGACATGCTGCTCGCCGTCGAAAGTCATCCGGCCATGCTCCACTTCCTCGACAACGTGCAGTCGGTCGGCCCGAACTCGCGGGCCGGCCTGCGCGGCCGGCGCGGGCTCAACGAGAACCTCGGCCGCGAGATCATGGAACTGCATACGCTCGGCGCCGACAGCGGTTACGCCCAGGCCGACGTCACCAATCTCGCCCGCATCCTCACCGGCTGGAGCTACGTCGGCGCGGAGGGCAGGGGCGGCGAGCCCGGAACCTTCGTGTTTCGTGCGCCGGCCCACGAGCCGGGGCCGCTGCCGCTGCTCGGTCGCACCTATCCCGACCTCGGCGTCGCGCAGGGGCGGACGGCGCTCCTCGATCTCGCCCACGATCCCCGCACGGCCCGCTTCATCGCGGGCAAGCTCGCGCGGGCCTTCGTCGCCGATGCGCCGCCGCCGGCTCTCGTCGATCGACTGGCCACGACCTTCACGGCGACGGACGGCGACCTGAAGGCGACCGCGCTGGCGCTGATCGCCGCGCCGGAATCCTGGGCGCCGGCCCCGGCCAAGATGCGCTCGCCGTGGGACGTCGTCATCGCGACCAACCGTCTGCTCGGCCATCTGCCGGAGGACCCCGGCCAGGTGCTCGGCCCGCTCAAGGCGCTCGGCATGGAGCTCTGGTCGCCGCCGGGTCCGAACGGCTACGCGACCGGGGACGCGGCCTGGGCGACGCCGGAGGGGATGAAGCTCAGGCTCGATTATTGCGCGCTCGTCGCAGCCAAGCTGAAGACGCCGCCGAACCCGAGCGACCTGCTCGAGCGGCTCGCCGGCGGCAGCCCCTCGCCGGAGACGCGAACGGCCGTCGCCCGCGCCGAGAGCCGCGAGCAGGGCATCGCGCTCCTCCTCATGTCGCCGGAAATGCAGCGGAGCTGATGATGATATTCCCGCATCCCTCTCGTCGTACCCTCATCGCCGGCGGCGGCGCTTTGTTCGGTGCAGCGATGATCCCGAAGGTCGCCTCGGCGGCCGGTGCGCGCGACCCGCGCCTCGTCGTGCTGGTGCTGCGCGGCGCGCTCGACGGCCTTGCGGCCGTCGGACCGATCGCCGACCCCGACTATGTCGCGCTGCATGGCCAGCTCGCGATGCGCGTCGACGGTCCCGCGCCGGCGCTGCCGCTCGACGGCTTCTTCGCGCTCAATCCCGGCATGCCGCATTTCGCCCGCATGGTGCGCGACAAGACGGCGCTGATCGTCCATGCGACCGCGACCGGCTATCGCGACCGCTCGCATTTCGACGGACAGGACGTGCTGGAAAGCGGCATGCCGGCGCCCGGCTTCGTCGAATCGGGCTGGCTCAATCGTGCGCTCGCGGCGCTCCGCCCCGGCGAGCGGGTCGGCAGCTCCGGCGGGCTCGCCGTCGGCGCGACGACCCCGACCATCCTGCGCGGCACGGCGCCCGTGCTGGGCTGGGAGCCGCAGACGATCCCCGGCGCCAGCGACGAGCTCGCGCGCCGCGTGCTCGACCTTTATAACCACAGCGATCCGCGGCTGGCCGACGCCATGCGCCAGGGCCTGGATATCGAGAAGATCGCGCTGTCGTCCGGCGGCGCGATGGAGACCGCCGCCGTGGGTCCCGGCAAGCCGGTTGCGCGCCGGTCGGTCGGCATGCGGCAGGCCGCGGAAGGCGCTGCGCGCCTCCTTGCCGCGAGCGACGGACCGCGCGTCGCCGCGCTGATCTTCGACGGCTGGGACACGCATGCCGGCGAGGGCGGGGCGACCGGGCGCCTGATGCAGCTGCTCGGCGGGCTCGACGGCGCCTTCGACGCCTTCGAATCGGGCCTGGGACCGCAGTGGAAGCAGACGGTGGTCGTCGCGATCACCGAGTTCGGCCGCACCGCGCACATCAACGGCACCGCCGGCACGGACCACGGCACCGGCACGGTCGCCTTCCTCGCCGGCGGGGCGGTGGCCGGCGGTCGGGTGGTCGCCGATTGGCCCGGGCTGAAGCCGGCGCAGCTCTACGAGATGCGCGACCTCGCGCCGACGATCGACCTGCGCGCGATCCTCAAGGGGGTCCTGGCCGACCATCTCGGCCTGTCTCCCGCGGTCCTCGCCCGGGCGGTCTTCCCGTGCACGGCCGCCCTGCCGCCGATGAAGGGCCTCATCGCCGCGTAAGGCTCCTGCTGCGATGCGACAGCCCGGACCGGGTCGAAAAGAACGCAGCCCCGCTTATGGACAGCGCCAACGGAACACGGCATAGGCACGGTCAAATGCCCGGCGCCAGGCGCGGGTGACAAACCGCGCGTCGAGCGCCGAGCGAGGATGGCTGAGGGGCGATGGATTCGTTTACATTCAACAAGATCGCCGGCGCGGTGCTCGGCACCTGCCTGTTCGGCATGGGGCTCGGGCTCGTCGCACAGGCGATCTATGAGCCCAGCGCGCCGAAGAAGCCCGGCTACGCCCTCCCCATGCCCAAGGAAGAAGCCGCCGGCGGCAAGGCTCCGGTCGAGGCGCCGATCTCCGTGCGCCTCGCCAAGGCCGACCCCAAGAAGGGCGAAACGGCCGCCAAGATCTGCGCCGCCTGCCACAACTTCCAGGAAGGCGCCGGCGCCAAGGTCGGCCCGGACCTCTACAACGTGGTCGATCGCGAGAAGGCGTCCGTCCCCGGCTTCGATTATTCGGCGGCTCTGAAGGCCAAGGGCGGCAAGTGGACCTACGCCGATCTCGACGAATGGCTGACCTCGCCCTCGAAATACGCGCCCGGCACCAAGATGGGCTATGCCGGCGAAGAGGACGCGCAGAAGCGCGCTGACATCATCGATTACCTGCACACCCTCTCCAAGAGCCCGGTGCCGCTGCCGAAGCCGACGCCTGAGGAAGAGAAGCTGGCGCAGGGCGGCGGCGAGGCGAAGACCGCGGCGGCGGGTGCCGCGCCGGCCGGTGGCGGCGAAGGCGACCTCATCAAGCTGATCGCCGACACGCCGCCCGCCAAGGGCGAGCAGGCCGCGAAGATCTGCGGCGCCTGCCACAACTTCAAGGAAGGCGAAGGCACCAAGGTCGGTCCCGACCTCTACGGCGTCGTCGATCGCGAGAAGGCGTCGGTGCAGGGCTTCGACTATTCCGCCGCGCTGAAGGCCAAGGGCGGCAAGTGGACCTACGCCGATCTCAATGCCTGGCTCACCAACCCGCAGGCCTACGCGGCGGGCACCAAGATGGGCTATGCCGGCGAGGCGGACGAGAAGAAGCGCGCCGCGATCATCTCCTACCTCCGCTCGCTCGCGAAGACGCCGGCCCCGCTGCCGGCCGCCGGCGAGAAGAAGGCCGACGCCGGCGCGGCGCCAACCAAGATGGCGGACGCCGGCGCTCCCGCTCCCAAGCCCGATGCTGCCAAGCCGGACGCTTCCAAGCCTGACGAGGGCGCCGCCACCGGCGGCGGGGACGGGTTCGTCAAGCTGGTCGCCGACGCCAAGCCCGAGAAGGGCAAGTCGGCGGCGCAGATCTGCGGCGCCTGCCACAACTTCAAGGAAGGCGAGGGCAACAAGATCGGTCCCGACCTCTACGGCGTGGTCGATCGCGACAAGGCGTCGGTGCAGGGCTTCGACTATTCCGCCGCGCTGAAGGCCAAGGGCGGCAAGTGGACCTACGACGACCTCAACAAGTGGCTGACCAACCCGCAGGAATACGCCCCCGGCACCAAGATGGGCTATGCCGGCGAGCCGGACGAGAAGAAGCGCGCGGCGATCGTCGCCTACCTCCGCACGCTCGCGGCGACGCCGGCTCCTCTGCCGAAGTGATCGACGCGATTGGCCGGGCACCAGCCTGACCAAGATTTAACGCGCCGAGCGCGCCCGTGCCGCGGTACCCTCGAAAGTGCCGCGGCAAAAGCGACACATTCCGTCGGCAAGGGCAGCCCATGACCGCCGGACATTCTATCTCGACACGCCCGCTTCTTAGCCGCCGCGAGGCGCTCGCGCTTGGCATCGGCGGCCTCGTCCTCCCCACGGCGCTCGGCATCGGACCTGCGCGCGCCGACGATTTCGGGCCGGAGACGCACGGGCTTTCGATCTTCGGCGATCTCGATTTGCCGGCGGACTTTCCGCACCTCGCCTACGTGAATCCCAAGGCCCCGGTCGGCGGCGCGATCCGGCTGCAGATCGACTCGATCCAGGGCAACCAGAACTTCCTCACCTTCAACACGCTCAACGTCTTCAATTTCGCCGGCGACGGTGCGGCCGGCGTGCCGGCCTCGTTCGACAGCCTGATGAGCGGCAATTCCGACGAGCCCGACGCGCTCTATGGCCTCGTCGCGCGCGCGGTGCGGGTGTCGCCGGACAAGAGCCGCTACCGCTTCCTGCTGCGCAAGGAAGCTCGCTTCCACGACGGTTCGCCGCTGACCGCGAAGGACGTCGCCTTCTCGCTCAACGTGCTGCGCGACAAGGGCCACCCCGCCTTCCGCCTGCCGCTGCGCGATCTCGATACCGCCGTCGCGAGCGCGCCCGACGTGCTCGACGTTTCGCTCAAGCCAGGGCACGCGCGCGACGCGATCCTGTTCATCGGCGGCCTGCCGATCTTCTCCGCCGCCTATTATGCCAAGGTGCCGTTCGACGAGGTGAGCCTCGAGGCGCCGCTCGGCTCGAGCGCCTACAGGCTCGGCAAGTTCGAGCAGGGCCGCTTCGTCGAGATGGAGCGCGTCCCCGACTACTGGGCGAAGGATCTGCCGATCAACGTCGGCACCGGCAATTTCGAAAAGATCCGCTACGAATATTACGCCGACCGCAAGATCGCCTTCGAGGGATTCAAGGCCGGCGACTTCACCTTCCGCGAGGAGTTCACGGCCTCCGTCTGGGCCAAGCAGTACGACTTCCCCGCCGTCCTCGACGGACGCGTGAAGAAGGAGCTCATCAAGGACGAGACGCCGAACGGCACGCAGGGCTGGTTCTTCAACACCCGCCGCGACAAGTTCAAGGACGCGCGCATCCGCGAGGCGATCGGCTATGCCTTCGACTTCAAGTGGACGAACGCCAACATCATGTACGACGCCTACCAGCGCACGGTGTCGTACTTCCAGAACTCGCCGATGGCGGCGACCGGCGCGCCCTCGCCCGAGGAGCTCGCGCTGCTGGAGCCGTTCCGCGCCAAGCTTCCGCCCGAGGTCTTCGGGCCGGTGTACGTGCCGCCGGAGGGCGACGGCTCGGGCACCGACCGGGCGATGCTGCGCAAGGGCTTCGACCTGCTGAAGGCCGCGGGCTGCAAGCGAGCCGGCGAGCGTCTCCTGCTGCCGGACGGCTCGCCGTTCGAGATCGAGTTCCTCGAAAGCGACCCCGCGCTCGACCCGCACACGCTTCCGTTCATCCGCAATCTCAAGCTGCTCGGCATCCAGGCGACGATCCGCGTCGTCGATCCGGCGCAGTACAAGCAGCGCACCGACAAATTCGACTTCGACATCGTGACCAGCCGTTACGGCTTCGGCTTCACGCCGGGCGCGTCGATGCGCGACACGTTCGGCAGCACGGCGGCCAAGACTCCCGGCTCTCGCAACCTCGTCGGCATCAGCGATCCCGTCGTCGATGCTTTGATCGAGAAGGCGGTGGTCGCCGACACGCGCGAGAAGCTGACGGTGACCTGCCGCGACATCGACCGCGTGCTGCGGGCGGGCCATTACTGGGTGCCGATGTGGAACCTGCCGGCGCACAAGATCGCCTATTGGGACCTGTTCAGCCGCCCGGCGCGCTCCGCCAAATACGGGCTCAACGCCGTCTCGACCTGGTGGTACGACGACGCCAAGGCGCAGAAGACCGCGCTGCGGCCGCGCTAGGACCAGCCGATGGCTGCCTATTTCCTCCGCCGCCTGCTGCTGATGATCCCGACGATCTTCGGCATCCTGTTCTTCACCTTCGTGATCATGCAATACGCGCCCGGCGGCCCCGTCGAGCAGGTGCTCGCCAAGGTCCAGGCGCTGCAGGGCGGCGGTGCGGCAGGCGAGAGCGGCGGCGCGGCCTCGGCGTCGAGCTATCGGGGCGCCCAGGGGCTCGATCCGGCGTTCCGCAAGGAGATCGAGAAGCAATTCGGCTTCGACAAGTCGCCGCCCGAGCGCTTCCTCAAGCTGCTGCTCGACTACGGACGGTTCGACTTCGGACGATCGTTCTTCTCGAAGATCCCGGTCGTCGACCTCATCCGCCAGAAGCTGCCCGTGTCGATCTCGCTCGGCCTGTGGATGACGCTGATCTCCTACATCGTCTCGATCCCGCTCGGCATCCGCAAGGCGGTGTCCGACGGCTCGACCTTCGACGTGACGACGTCCTTCTTCGTCTCGATCGGCTTCGCGATCCCCGCCTTCCTGTGGGGCGTCCTGCTCGCGACGCTGTTCTGCGGCGCCTATTTCCCGATCTTCCCGTTGCGGGGGCTGACGTCCGAGAACTTCGCGCAGCTGTCGATGCTCGGAAAGGTCAAGGACTACCTTTGGCATATCGCCATGCCGGTCACCGCGCTGACGCTCGGCTCGTTCGCCACCATCACCGCGCTGACGAAGAACTCGTTCCTCGACGAGATTAACAAGGCCTACGTCCAGACGGCGCGGATGAAAGGTCTCGCCTCGAACCGCGTGCTCTACGGCCACGTGTTCCGCAATGCGATGATGATCGTCATCGCCGGCTTCCCGAGCGCCTTCGTCGGCGCCTTCTTCATGGGCGCCATCGTCATCGAGGTCATCTTCTCGCTCGACGGGCTCGGACGGCTCTCCTACGAATCGGTGATCGCGCGCGACTACCCGGTCGTCTTCGCCAACATCTACATCTTCGCGCTGGTCGGCCTCGTCCTGAACCTGATCTCGGACCTCACCTACACCTGGGTCGATCCGCGCATCGACTTCGAGCGCCGCGATGTCTGACGCCGACGCTTCCACCATCCGCGAGGGGCTCGGCCTGCCGCAGGTCGGCGCCGGCGAACCGATCCCGGCGCAGCGCTGGCTGACGCCGATCAACCGGCGCCGGCTGACGATCTTCCGTCGGCACAAGCGCGGCTTCTGGTCGCTCTGCCTGTTCCTCGTCGTCTTCGTCATCTCGCTGTTCGCGGAATTCGTCGCCAACGACCGCCCGATCCTCGCCTATTACAAGGGCGAGCTGCTGATGCCGATCTTCAAAGACTATCCGGACGAGAAGTTCGGCGGCTTCACCGCCTATGCCGACTATCGGCTGAAGGACACCGCCGACGAGATCAACGCGCACGGCTGGATGCTGTGGCCGCCGATCCGCTTCTCGTATCGCACCGTGAACTTCGCCTCGGCGACGCCGGCGCCGACCGCGCCGACCTGGGCGCTCAAGAAAGCCGATTGCGACGCGGCCGGCGCCGCGCTCGCCAAGGCGAACGGCGGCCCGAACCGCGGCTGCGCCGACGTCGAGAAGGATTGGCTCGGCACCGACGAGGTCGACCGCGACGTGCTGGCGCGGGTGATCTACGGCACGCGCGCCTCGATCCTGTTCGGTCTCGCGCTCACCTTCATCTCGTCGATCGTCGGCGTCGCGTCCGGTGCCATCCAGGGCTATTTCGGCGGCTGGATCGATCTCTTCTTCCAACGCTTCATCGAAGTGTGGTCGTCGCTGCCGCAGCTCTACATCCTGATCATCATCTCGTCGTTCATCTCGCCGAGCATCCTGTCGCTGCTGGTCATTCTCTCGCTGTTCTCGTGGGTCAATCTCGTGTCCGTCGTGCGCGCCGAGTTTTTGCGCGCGCGCAATTTCGAATATGTCCGGGCGGCGCGTGCCCTGGGGCTGTCGAACGCGACGATCATCGTGCGCCACGTGCTGCCCAACGCCATGGTGGCGACGCTGACGCTGCTGCCCTTCGTCATGTCGGGCTCGGTGACGGCGCTCACCGCGCTCGACTTCCTCGGGCTCGGCCAGCCGCCCGACACCGCGTCGCTCGGCGAGCTGCTCGCGGAGGGCAAGAACCACCTCGAGGCGCCATGGCTCGCGCTCGCCGGCTTCGCCTCGACCGGGCTGATCCTCTCGCTCCTCGTCTTCATCGGCGAGGGGGTCCGCGACGCCTTCGACCCGCGCAAGACGCTGGCATGAGCCCGTGCTAGGTTTGCGCCGAGTGGACGAGGCGATCGTGCGCGAGCTTTGCCCGGTGGGGGACCTGCTGAGGACGACAGGGGAAATCGAGCCGCCCGCCGGCCCGCCGCAACGCGCGGCGACGCGCGACCTCACGTCGGTGGAGATACGCGGCGGAGCCTCGCCCGGAGCGGGTCGGCCAAAGGTACATATCGAGAAGCTGCTCGGTGTCTGACGCCCCCCTCCTCGACATCCGCGACCTCGCCATCGCCTTCCCGGTGTCCCGCGGCGCCAAGGCGGTCGACGGCATTTCGCTGCGGCTCGAGAAGGGCCGCACACTGGCGCTGGTCGGCGAGTCCGGCTCCGGCAAGTCGGTGACCGCGCTGGCGATCCCGCGCCTCCTGCCCGCCGATACGCGCGTCGACGGCGAGATCGTCTTCGCCGGCGAGAACATCACCCACGCCACGGAAAAGCACCTGCGCGACCTGCGCGGGCGGGCGATCACCATGGTCTTCCAGGAGCCGATGACCTCGCTCAATCCGCTGCATGCGATCGAGCGGCAGATCGGCGAGATCCTGCAGGTGCACGGCATGCGCGGGCAGGCCCAGCGCCGCGCGCGCACGCTGGAGCTGCTCACCGAGGTCGGCCTGCGCGATCCGGAAAGCCGGCTCAACGCCTATCCGCATCAGCTCTCCGGCGGTCAGCGCCAGCGCGTGATGATCGCGATGGCGCTCGCCAATCGTCCCGATCTCCTCATCGCCGACGAGCCGACGACGGCGCTCGACGTCACCGTGCAGGCGCAGATCCTCGCGTTGCTGAAGGACCTGCAGGCCAAGCACGGCATGGCGATGCTCTTCATCACGCACGACCTCGGCATCGTGCGCCGTCTCGCCGACGACGTCGCCGTCATGCAGAAGGGCAAGATCGTCGAGCAGGGGCCGGTGGCGCGGATCTTCGCCGAACCGCAGCACGCCTATACGAAGATGCTGCTCGCCGCCGAGCCGAAGGGCCTCGCGCCGCCGCTCGATCTCGCCGCCAAGCCGATCGTCACCGTCGACGACATGCGCGTGCACTTCCCGATCCGGAAGGGCGTCATGCGACGCGTCGTCGGCGCCGTGAAGGCGGTGGACGGCATCTCGCTGACGGTGCGCGAGGGGCAGACGGTCGGCGTCGTCGGCGAGTCGGGCTCGGGCAAGACGACGCTCGGCCTCGCCATTCTCCGGCTGATCTCGTCGCAGGGGCGTATCGCCTACCTCGGCAAGTCGATCGATGCGCTTGGCTTCGCCGCGATGCGGCCTCTGCGGCGCGACATGCAGATCGTCTTCCAGGACCCCTACGGCTCGCTGTCGCCGCGGATGACGATCGCCGACATCGTCGGCGAGGGCCTCGCCATCCACAAGCGCGAACTGTCCGCAAAGCAGCGGCGCGAGGCCGTCGCGCTGGCGCTGTCCGAGACCGGCCTCGACCCGGCGACGATGGATCGCTATCCGCACGAATTCTCCGGCGGCCAGCGCCAGCGCATCGCCATCGCCCGCGCGATGGTGCTCGAGCCGCGCTTCGTGGTCCTCGACGAACCGACCTCGGCGCTCGACATGTCGGTGCAGGCGCAGATCGTCGACCTTCTCCGCGACCTCCAGGCCAAGCGCGGGCTCGCCTATCTCTTCATCTCGCACGACCTCAAGGTGGTGAGGGCGCTGGCCAGCGACATCGTCGTCATGCGCGAGGGCAAGGTCGTCGAGGCGGGACCGGCGACCGAGGTCTTCGCGGCGCCGCGCGATCCCTACACGCAGGCGCTCTTCGCGGCCGCGTTCCGGACGCAAGCCGACGAGACCGTGGTCGCGCAATAGCGCCACAAACTCGCTTGGGTTGATCTGGTTTCGGAGCGTCGCCTCCTCCCTTCGTCGGCATGAACTGTGCCTCTAGGGTCCGAGTTCGTGGGCGAGCTAGGAGATCACGGCATGGTTGTGACGGAGGCAGATATCGCGCGGCTTGCCGGCACGGTCGGTCCGCTCGTCCTTCACGAGATCCTGCGGACCGGCGCCTCGGTGGGCGAACTGCGGCGTGCGGTCTCGATCGCCGCGAGCGCGCACGGCCCGCAGAGGCGGCTGTCGCCGCGGATGCGACGGCTCGTCGACCTCGTCAGTGCCGTCGGGCAGGAGGCCGGGACCGCCGCCTGATCAGTGCGCGTCGGGAACCAGCGCCGGCGCGGCCACCGCTGGGGTGCCCGGCGTTGCGGCGAGCGCCGGGACGGGCGCGGCCGACGCGGTCAGCACCGGCTTGATCGCCCGCGGATCCGGATAGGTTTCCTCCCAACCACCCCCCAACGCCTTGAACAGGGCGATGAGGTCGATCGAGACGTTGGTCTGGCTCTGCGCGAGCTGCTGCTCCGCGCTGAGCACGCTCTGCGCGTCCGTGAGCAGGGTCGTGATGTCGGCGACGCCTTGCTCGTAGCGCGAGCGTGCGAGGACCAGCGCCTGCTTGGCATGCTCGACCTGCGCCCTCAGGTGCTCGCGCCGCGTCTGCTCCGTCTTGTAGGCGGTGAGCGTGTTGACGACGTCGTGCCAGGCCGAGAGCACCGCCTTGTGATAGGCGACGGCGGCCTCCTGCTGCGACTTCTCCTGCATCACGAGATTGGCCTTGAGCCGGCCGCCCTCGAAGATCGGCAGCGTCACCGACGGCCCGACGTTCATGTACTGCAGCGACGAGCCCTTGAAGATGTTGCGCGGCTCGAGCGCCTGCAGCGTCGGGCTGCCGTTCAGCGTGACGCTCGGATAGAACTCGGCGATCGCGACGCCGATGTTGGCGGTGGCGGCGTGGAGCTGCGCTTCCGCCATGCGGATGTCGGGGCGGCGGCGGGCCAGCTCCGAGGGCAGGCCGACCGGCACGCGCGGCGGGCTCGGCGGGATCGCCCGTCGGCCGGTGAGCTCGCTCGAGAGGCCGAGCGGCGGCTCGTCGAGGAGCAGGCTGATCGCGTTGATCCCCTGCACCAGCTGCGTCTGCAGCGACGGCACCTGGGCCTTGACCGATTCGACCTGGGCCGCGGCGCTCTCGACGTCGAGCCCGGTGACGAGGCCCTTCTCCATGCGCGTATGCGTGACGTCGAGGATCTCCTGCTCGACCTTGATGTTGTCCTCGGCGATCCGGATCTGCGCCTGGGTGCCGCGCAGGTTGACGTAATCGCGGGCGACCTCGGCGAGGCTCGAGACCAGCACGTCGCGGCGCATCTCGTTGTTGGCGAGGACCTGCGCGTCCGCCGCCTCGACCTGGCGTGCGACGTGACCCCAGAGGTCGAGCTCCCACGAGGCGTCGAAGCCGACGCTGTAGACGTTGAAGCCGTTGGTGATGTGGTTCACGCCGCCTTGCACGCCGGCAAGGGTGCCCTGGTACTGCTGCGGGATCTGGCCCGTGTTGATGCCGTTGAGCGGGATCAGCGCGAACAGACCGTTCCTCGAGAA
>CAZZZM010000045.1:0-3424 GCA_964658465.1 uncultured Nakamurella sp. | reverse complement strand
GGCACGAGGCCGCCGGAGTAGAACAGCGCGCAGCCCATCAGGAAGAAGCCGAACATCACGATGTAGCGCGTCTGGATGCGGTGCATCAGCTGTCCGACGATCGGGATCAGGATGATGACCACGACGCCGCCGGGGGACAGGATCAGCCCGGACAGGGTCGCGGTGTAGCCGAGCTCGGATTGCGCGAACTGCGGGATGACGACCGAGCTCGCGTAGAGGATCGCGCCCATCGCGCCGATGAAGCCGCAGCCGAGCGCGAAGTTCTTGTCCTTGAAGACGTCGAGGTTGACGATCGGCTTCTTGGCGGTGAGCAGCCAGACGATCGCGCCGCCGATCCCCAGGAAGGCGAGCACGGCGAGCACGCGGATGCGCATCGAGCCGAACCAGTCCCAGTCCTCGCCCTTGTCGATCATCACCTGCATGCAGCCGAGCCCGATCGAGATCAGCGACAGGCCGATGTAGTCGATGCCGCGCGTCTTGCGCTTCTGCTTGGCCTTCTCCCACGGCGGATCCTCGACGAGGATCATGTTGATGATGACCGCGAAGATGCCGACCGGCACGTTGACGAAGAAGATCCAGCGCCAGGTGTAGGTGTCGGTGATCCAGCCGCCGAGCGTCGGGCCGAGCACCGGCGCGACGATCGTCGCGACCGCGGTGAGGCCGAAGGCGGCGCCGCGCTTCTCCGGCGGGAAGGTGTCGAGGATGATGGCCTGCTGGTTGGGCTGCAGGCCGCCGCCGAAGAAGCCCTGGCAGGCGCGGAAGATGATCAGCTGCGGCAGCGAGGTGGCGATCCCGCAGAGGAACGAGAACACCGTGAACATGCCGAGGCAGACGAGGAAGTAGCGCTTGCGTCCGATCGTGTCGGAGATCCAGCCCGAGACGGTGAGGACGATGGCGTTGGCGGTGAGATACGACGTCAGCGCGTAGGTCGCCTCGTCGTTCGAGGCGGCGAGCGAGCCGGCGATGTGCGGCAGCGCGACGTTGACGATCGTGGTGTCGAGGATCTCCATGAACGCCGCGAGCGTCACGGAGACCGCGATCAGCCAGGGGTTGAACGACGGTTTCCAGCTGGTGTTTTCCGCGTCCTCTCCGCCGGCGCGCTTGCCGTTCGAGGAGGCTTTGCCGTTCGACGAGGCCTTACCGTTCGACGAGGCCTTGCCGCGGCCCTCGCTCATCGGACCGTGACCGTCGGCTCGACGGAGAGGCCGAGCGGCAGGGGCAAGGTCGGATCGAGTCCCGAATCGATGACGATCTTGACCGGCACGCGCTGCACGATCTTCACGAAATTGCCGGTCGCGTTCTCGGCCGGGAAGGCGGAGAACTTCGAGCCCGAGCCGAGCTGGATCGAGTCGACATGGCCGCGCAGGTTGAGGCCCGGATAGGCGTCGACGGTGATCTTCACCGCCTGGCCGGGACGCATCAGGTTGAGCTGCGTCTCCTTGAAGTTCGCGGTGATCCAGACCTCGGGCGAGACGATGTTGAAGATCTGCTGGCCGACCTGGACGTAATTGCCCTGCTCGACGTTGCGGCGCGTCACCCAGCCGTCCTGCGGGGCGCGGAGCACCGTGAAGGCGAGGTTGAGGTTGGCGTTGTCGAGATTGGCGCGGGCCGTTTCGACCGCGCCCTGCAGGTTGCTTTCCTGCGCCTCCGTCTGGCCGATGCTCTGCTGGACCGGCTCGGCCTGGACGACCCGGGCCTGATCGAGCAGCACCTGCGCCTGCGCCTGCTGGAGGTTCGCCGTGGCGGCGTCCACTTCCTGCTGCGTCGTCGCCTGCCGCGGCAGGCTCTTCTGGCGATCGAAATCGGCCTTGCGCTGCACGAGCGTCGCGTTGGCGGCGTCGAGGTTCGCCTTGGCGACCTGGAGCGCGGCCGGATAGTTCTTCTTGGCGATCTCGACGCCGAGCTTCTGGCCCTTGAGCTGCGCCAGCGCCGTGGTGAGCTGCCCCTGTGCCTGGTCGCGCGCGATCACGAATGTTCGAGGATCGAGGTGAATGAGGGCTTGGCCCTTGCGCACGAACTGGTTGTCGGTGACGTCAAGCGAGACGACGCGGCCGGCGACGCGTGGCGCGATCTGTACAGCGCGACCGTCCGTGTAGGCGTCGTCCGTATCTTCGGTGTTGAGGCCAGAGAGCCACCAGTAGATGCCGCCGAGCGCGAGGAGGATGACGACGATGATGGCGATGAGGAAGACCTTCGGCCGGCGCTTCTTGCGGGTCTCCTGGTCGGCGCGATCCTGGTCGTCGGCGGCTTCGTCGCCGTTGTCGTCGGGCGCGTCCTCGTCCGCCTCGTCGTGCTGGTCCGGCTCGTCGTGATGCGCCGGATCGTCCCGCGGGTCCTCGCGACGCTCCGCCGGGGCATCGCCGGGCGGTGCATCCTGCCGTTCGGCGAGGCGTATCTCGTCACCAGACTCGCTGCGGGTCATCGATCTTTCGGCCTGAGTCGAAGAGCCCGGGTTTGGCGGTTGCGGCGCGCGCGAACAAATGATTGTCTGCAGGCCTAACCGAACCCGTCGGTTCGCTTATTAAAGGGTTCTTCATGGTGGCGTCAACCGCACGGCCATCCATCTGCGACCAGCCGGTCCCGCGTGGCGAGAGGCGTCGACGCGAGATCGCCGCGGTCGCCGAGCAGGTGTTCTTCGAGGCGGGCTTCACCGACGCGACGATGCAGTCGATCGCCGTGCGCGCCGGCGCCTCCAAGGAAACGCTCTATCGCCATTTCGGCAGCAAGGAAGAGCTTTTCGCCGAGATCGTCGAAACGAGGGCGCGGGCCTTCATCGACGACCTCGACGAAGCCTTCTCGCAACCCGGCTCTGTGGCGCAGATCCTCTCCGGCGTCGGCACGCGGGCGATCGAGATGCTGTTCGATCCGATCGCCATCAAGCTGTGTCGGACGGTCATCGCCGAGAGCCCGCGCAACCCCGAGCTCGGGCGGATCTTCCTCGACGAGGGGCCCTACCGCGTCCGCCACGGCCTCACGCAATACCTCACCTGCGCGACCGCCCGTGGCGAGCTCGCCTGTCCCGATCCGACCCTGGCGGCGATCCTCTTCTTCGGGCTTGTGATGGCCTCGCTGCACCTCGACCGGCTCGTTCTCGTCCCGCCGCCGCGGATGACAGAGGACGAGGCGCGCCTCCATGTCGACGAGGCGGTCGCGGTCTTTCTGGCGCGCTATGCGCCGCGCCGGGCCGCGTCCAGCGCCAGCTGATCGGCGAGCCGGCGCGCGACCGCCCAGGTCTGGTGGCGGATGTCCGGCACCGCGACGATCTCCCAGAAGGCGCCGCGGGTGATCGGGCCGAGCGCCAGCAGCCAGTCCTGGGTCGCGCCGTCGCGATCGATGGTGCGCGACAGCTCGTCGACGTCGATCCCGATCTGCAGGCGGTCGGGCCGGATCAACCCGCGCGCCGTGAGGCTGCGCAGCAACGGCT
>CAZZZM010000044.1:6215-15627 GCA_964658465.1 uncultured Nakamurella sp. | reverse complement strand
TGCCGTACTCGGCCGGCGCGCCGGCGCCCTACGAGATCCGCGACCGGTTCTGCATGACCGCCGGCGAGATGGTCATGGAGCTGATCGCCCGCAACATCCGCCCGCGCGACATCGTCACCCGCGAGGCGCTGGAGAACGCGGCGACCGTCGTCGCGGCCTCCGGCGGCTCGACCAACGCGGCGCTGCACCTGCCGGCGATCGCCCACGAGGTCGGCATCAAGTTCGACCTCTTCGACGTCGCCGAGATCTTCAAGAAGACCCCCTACATCGCCGACCTGAAGCCCGGCGGGCGCTACGTCGCCAAGGACATGTTCGAGGCCGGCGGCATCCCGATCCTGATGAAGACGCTGCTCGACAACGGCTTCCTGCACGGCGACTGCCTGACCGTGACCGGCCGCACCATCGCCGAGAACATGGCCAAGGTGGCCTGGAACCCGCACCAGGACGTCGTGCGCCCGGCCGACAAGCCGATCACCGTGACCGGCGGCGTCGTCGGCCTGCGCGGCTCGCTCGCGCCGGAAGGCGCCATCGTCAAGGTCGCCGGCATGGCCGAGGACGCGCAGACCTTCGAGGGTCCGGCGCTCTGCTTCGACTGCGAGGAGGATTGCTTCAAGGCGGTGAGCGAGCGCCGCTACCAGGAAGGCTGCGTCTTCGTGATCCGCTACGAGGGCCCCAAGGGCGGCCCCGGCATGCGCGAGATGCTGGCGACCACCGCGGCGCTCTACGGCCAGGGCATGGGCTCGAAGGTCGCGCTGATCACCGACGGGCGCTTCTCCGGCGCGACGCGCGGCTTCTGCGTCGGCCATGTCGGGCCC
This sequence comes from uncultured Nakamurella sp., assembly GCA_964658465.1. Lineage (GTDB taxonomy): Bacteria > Pseudomonadota > Alphaproteobacteria > Rhizobiales > Beijerinckiaceae > RH-AL1. The sequence continues at coordinate 14,812 of CAZZZM010000044.1, read as the reverse complement.
GAGGCGGCCGTCGGCGGCCCCATCGCGCTGGTGAGGGACGGCGACATCATCTCGCTCGATGCCAGGGCCGGCACGATCGAGCTGCATGTCCCGGAGGCCGAGCTGGCCGAGCGCCGCAAGGCATGGGCGCCGCGCGGGCACGATTTCGGCTCGGGCGCGATCTGGCGCTACGCGCAGACCGTCGGCAACGCATTGAACGGCGCGGTGACCCATCCCGGCGCCGAGGGCGAGACGCATGTCTACGCCGACACCTAGCCGCGCTCTCCGGTTACTCTGGGCGGCGGTGGTCCTGTGCGGCGTCGCGGGGCCGGCCGCTGGCGTGCGCGCCTTCGACGGCGCGTCGAGCGCGTCGGACGATCGCGGCCCGCTGCCGATGTTCAAGAATCCCAAGGCGGCGCTGCGCGCCGGCCTCGAGGGCGTGCGCAGCGGTCACAAGCGCTCGGCGATCGCGGCGCTCGAATACGCGGCCGAGGGCGGCGAGCCGATGGCGCGCTGGAAGCTCGGCAAGATGTACGCGCAGGGCGACGGCGTCCCGCACGACGACGCCAAGGCCTTCGACTATTTCTCGCAGATCATCGACAATTACGACGAGGACGACGCCGACCCGCGCCAGGCGCCGTTCGTTGCCAGCGCCTTCGTCGCGCTCGGCGTCTACAATCTTAACGGCGTCAGCGCCTCGCGCATCCAGCCGAACCCGAGCCGGGCGCTCGAGATGTTCCACTACGCCGCCGTCAACTTCGGCGACGCGACCGCGCAGTACAACCTCGCCCGCATGTTCCTCGACGGCAACGGCGTGCCGCCCGACCCGCGCCAGGCCGCGCGCTGGCTCTATCTCGCCGCCGACAAGGGACACGTCGAATCGGAGGCGGTGCTCGGCCAGCTGCTGTTCAACGGCTACGACCACGTCGCCCCGCAGCGGGCGCGCGGCCTGATGTGGCTGTCGCTGGCCCGCGACTCCGTGACCGACCGCGTTCAGGACAAGTGGATCCTCGACCTCTACGACAAGGCGATGAACGCGGCGAGCGACTCGGACCGCCAGGTCGCCGCCATGTATCTGGACGACCACGCGAAACGGCGCTGAGCCGCCGCCGCGACAGCCCCCAATAGCCAAGGTTGTGGCCATCGCCCGCCCGCTCGGTTAACCTTGGCCGTGCGGAGGGGGAACCATGACGAATCATGACACACCCGAGGCCGACACGGTCTTGGTGACGGCCCATCCCGAGGCGGGACACAGCTATTGCTGCGCATGCGGCACCTACGACGCGCACAAGAGCCGCTGCCTGTGCTGCGGCTTCGATTTCCGGTCAGGGCTGGAAGCGACGGAGGGCTGATCACCCCAAGTCGTTCCGGGGTGGCGAGGGAGCACTCCGGCGCGAGGTCAGCGCGCCAGCACCTCGACGTCGCGGTCGAGCGTCGAAGAGACCTTGAAGGTCGTCTGGTAGGTCTTGGCGTCGTGGCGGGCGATGGCGACGTACTCGCCCTCGGCCAGCACCAGCGAGGGGAAGGCGCCGATCAACTCGCGGATGACGTCGCCGCCCGGCGTCAGGATCGTGAACGAGGTGTTGGCGAGCGCCTCGCCGCCGGGGTCGTTGACGAGCTTCAGCGTCATCACCGCCGAGCGGTGCTTCAGCGTCGCGTCGGTGAGTTTGCCGCCCTGCACCTTGAGGTCGGCCGTCACCACCGAGTTCGTCTTGTTGCCGACGCCCGACTTCTGCACGCCGGAATAGCCGGCCGTGTCGAGCAGCGTCGAGACGACGTGGTAATTGCCCTCCGGCAGGCCGATGAGATCGCCGGCCTTGGCGCCGGCCAGCACGAGCTTGGCCTCCGAATTGCCGGCCTCCGGCACGAAGATATTGATCGAAAGCTTGGCCGGGTTGATCGGCTTGTCGCCGAGCGTGCCGACGATGCGCAGCGCGCCGGCGTTGAGGACGAGCCGCTCGCTCGAGCCCGGGGCCTGGACCGCGACGCGACGCACCGCGCTCGCGAGATCGAGCGCGACATGCACGATGTACGAGCCCTCGGGCAGGCTGAGCTTGGCCTGCGGCTCCTGCGAGGAGGCGACCAGCGCGTGGCGGCCCTGGGCGTCGACTTTCTCGTCGAACACGCGCCAGCGGATCGGTCCCTTGGCGATCGGCGCGGTGTCGTGCGGCGTCATCATCGCCGAGAGGTAGAGCTCGCCCATCTTCGCCGCGGGGCGGGGCGGGGCGCGGGTGCCGGTCGCGGCCGGACCCGGCGGCGCCAGGATCTGCGCGTCGGCGGGGATCGCGAGCGCGAGCACCAGGAGCGCGACTGCGGCAGCTTTCAAGCGTCCCTCCTCATCGCGCCGGATGCGCGACGCTCGCGGCGGCGGCCGTCAGGTTGGCCGGCGAGAACGGATGGAACGCGAATTCGACCACGTGATGGCCCGCCGGCACCTCGACCACCCGAAACAGGAGGTCGGCGCGCAGCACAGGCTTGGCGACGCCGTCGACGCGCGCGGTCCAGCCCGGATAGGCGATATCGTGCAGCACGACGACGCCGGGGGCCGGCGCGTCGACCGTGAGCGTCACGGCGTTGTCCGTGTAGGTGACGATCCGCACCGCGCCCGAGGCCGCCGGCGCGTCGCCGGGAGTCGCGGGCGGGGGGATCGGCGTGGCGGTCTCCGGTGCGAGCAGCGCCTTGTCGCCCAGCCGGGCCGCGTCGCTCGCCTCGATCAGCGCCTCGCGGCCGAGCGCGAACTGCGGCAGGTTGTCGGTCTCGAGCACGCGGGCGCCGTCGACCGGCACGAGATGCGTGGCGAGCGTGGCGCGCGGCACCGGCGCGGTGTCGAGACGATAGAGATAGAAGCAGTCGCCGCTGAACAGCAGCGTCGCGCGCGGGCGCGGGAAGTTGCGCGGCATGTCGGCGATCGGCTGGCGCAGCACGAGATATTCGAGGCCGAGCAGGGAGGCGAGGCGGGAATTGTAGCCGCGGAACGTATCCGGATAGCGGCGCAGGTCGGAGAACCAGGAATCCTCGTCGGCGCCGACGGCACGCGCGTAATCGTCGATGCGCAGCGGGTTGTAGCCGAGCGTGTCCTCCCAGCCGTACAGCATCCCGGCGTTCTGCCAGGCGCCATAGACGCCGAGGAATTCGACGCGGGGACGCGCGCCGTCCGCGTGCCGTCGCGCCAACTCCGCCTGCAGCACCGCGAGCCCGCGGGCCTGGTCGGGCCACGGCTTCGCATAGGCGCTGTAGGTCGAGCTCGGCTCGGCATTCAGCGGCGAGGCGGCATTGACCCAGAGCAATTGCGCCGCCGTCGCCGCGACGAGGAGCGTCGCGACCAACGGGCGCCGCAGCCGGCGCCGGAAGCCGACGAGGGCGGCCACGACAAGGACCGCCGCACCGGCCGCGACGGCGAGCTGCACCAGAGCGCCGTCGAGCCGGCCGGCCGCGCGGGCGAGGACCAGCGCCGACCCGGCCAGCGCGGCCACCGTCGCGACGATCGTCGCGATGGCGCCCCAGGCGAGCGGTCGCGGCGCCCGCAGGCGCGGCAGCCCCTCCTCGATGAAGCGATGCAGCAGGTAGCCGGCGCAGAAGGCGAGCGCGACGTTGACGAGGAACGAGGCGTCGGCGGGCCGGCGATACATCGAGACGCCGGGCAGCCAGTCGAAGATGAAGCTGAACAGCAGCGTGTGTCGGCCGAGCGCGTAGACCGTGGCGGCCACGAGAACGAGCGCGAAGTAGCGGGCGCCGCGCTCGAGCAGTCGGCCGCCGACCAGGCCGTGCCACAGCAGCAGGACGGCGGGCAGGGTGCCGGCGAAAAGGTAGTCGATCGAGCGGTCGGTCCAGTCCGTGCCGGTGACGGCGCCGACGCCCGGACCCCAGTAATCGTAGACCTTGTCGAGCGAACCGAAGAGGTTGGGCGCAAGCAGCGTCACCAGGTTGATCGGATCGAGCGAGCCCTCGAGCGCCCGGCCGAAGGCGATGCCGGGGCGGTTCGAGACGTGCAGGAACTGCAGCGTCAAAAGGATCGGCACGATCATCAGGGCGAGCGTCAGGCCGAAGGCCGTGGCGATCACGCCGGCGCGCGAGGCGAGATAGGCGACGATCGCGCCCGAGCGGAAGGCCTGGCGCGCCACCGCGCCGACGAGCGCCATGCACAGCAGGAAGGCGACCTGGTCGCGGCCGAGCGCCATCAGCGTCGTCATGAGGCCGGCGACGAGCGCCACGCGCAGCGAGCGCGAATCGAGCGCCGCCTGCAGGCTCCACAGGGCCAGCGGGAAGAACGAGTACGAGATGATCATGCCGGTGTGCTGCAGTCGCGACGCGGCGACGCCCCCGAGCATGAAGACGAGCCCCGCGAGCACGCCCGCCTGCGGGTGCCAGCGCCAGCGTCGGGCGAGGCCCAGCACGCCGATCCCGCCGACCGCGAGATGGGCCATGATCACCGCGTCGAACACCGGCATCGAGGCGTTCGGCGCAACGAGCGCGAACAGCAGCATCGTCGGCGTGAAGAGCAGCGATTGCGGATCGGCGGCGACGGGATAGCCGCCGAATTGGTGGGGATTCCACAGCGGCAACGTGCCGTCCCGCAGCGCGCCGCCGAGGAAGCGGAAGAACGGATAGAACTGGTTCTTGGAATCCCACGGCACGACCGCGCCGGCCACCTGCCAGCGCGTGAAGGCGAGCGCCGCGACGGCGACGAGGCACAGGGACGCGACGAGGAACGTGCGTCGCGACCAGACCGCCGCGCGCAGCCGCGTCGCGACGCGCGTGCGGTCGGACAGCGATGGCGTCGAGACGCCGGCCCGCGAAAGATCGAGCAGCGTCATCGCGGGCGACGACCCGCCCGGACGATCCCCACCGGTTTGGAACCGCTCAATTCTCGATCTCCGGGCTGATGCTTCGATTGCATCGTGCGCTGCGATGCCGATCTAATGTGGCGGCGATGCGGTGCGTCGCACCAACCCCTTTCCATAGCGGCGACAAGACGAACCACGCATGAACGACACGCCAACGACAGACACGATCCGCCTTCTCGAGACGCGGCGGTCCGCGCCGGTGCCGTTCCTCGTCGAGCCCGGTCCGTCGCCGCGGGAGGTCGAGCGCCTGCTGACCATCGCGGCGCGCGTGCCCGACCACGGCAAGCTCGCGCCCTGGCGCTTCATCGTCTTCTCCGGCGCCGGCAAGGCGCGCGTCGGCGAAATCCTCGCCGAGTCGTTCGCCGCCGCCAACCCCGATGCGGAGCAAGACCGGGTCGAGATCGAGCGCAAGCGGTTCGCCGCGCCGCTGGTGATCGCCGTCGTGTCGAGCGCCGGGCCGCACCACAAGATCCCGGAATGGGAGCAGGTGTTGTCGTCGGGGGCCGTCTGCATGAACCTCTGCGTCGCGGCGAACGCGATGGGCTTCGCCACCGTCTGGCTGACGGAATGGTACGCCTACGATCGCGGCGTCCTCGAGCGGCTCGGCCTGCGGGCGCACGAGCGCATCGCCGGCTTCATCCACATCGGGACCGCCTCCGGCCCGCGCGACGAGCGTCCCCGGCCCGTGATGGCCGACATCGTGACGGACTTCGCGGGCTGATCCTGTGCCAGAACAGGCCGTCGCGAAAACGTCAGCTGTAACGAGCGGTTAGGGTTAAGGCTCTCTTTACCATGATCTGAGACCGTCACGGCGTCGCACTCCTTCGCGGTCGCCTTGAGATGATCCTCGAAAAGTTTCGCAGCTGGGCCGAGACGTCCTCGCCGGAGACCCGTGCCGAGGGCGCGGCCGCCCTGGCCCGCGCCTATCTCCGCGCCCGCGCCACCGAGCGCCAGCGCCAGGACGCCGCCGCGGTCCTGACGAGCTTCCTCGACGATCCCTCGATCATGGTGCGCAAGGCCTTGGCCCAGGCGCTTGCCGCCGCGCACGGCGCCCCGCATCATATCGTCGTCGCACTGGCCGACGACGCGCCCGAGATCGCCGCCATCGTCCTCGCCGCCTCGCCGATCCTCAGCGATGCCGAGCTGATCGATTGCGCGACCACGGCCGCCGGGCCGGCGCAGGTCGCGCTCGCGGCGCGCCCGAACCTGCCGGTCACCGTCGCGACGCTGCTCGCCGAAACGGCCGATGCGGAAGCGTCGATCGCGCTCGCCGGCAATCGCGCCGCGCCGCTCTCCGAGATCGCGATCCGCCGCATGATCGAGCGGCACGGCGAGGACGCCGGTCTGCGCGAGGCCCTGCTCGCACGCCTCGATCTGCCGATGTCGGCGCGCGTCGACCTCGTCGCGGCGGCGATGCGCGCGATGGCCGGCCTCGTCGCCGATCGCAACTGGATGTCGGACGCCCGCCTGCAGCGCGTCGGGCGCGAGGCGCGCGACCGGGCCGCGATCGCCCTGTCAGATACGTCGCGCGGCTGGGGCGCGACGCTGGAGCTCGTCCGCCACCTGCGCGATTCGGGCGACCTCACGCTGTCGCTGGTGTTCCGGGCGATTCTCAGCGGCAGGATCGAGCTGTTCAAGGCTGCGCTCAGCGTGCTGGCCGATGTGGCGCTGACGCGGGTCGATTCGATCGTCGACCGTTTCGACGCCTCGGCCTTCGCCGGGCTCTACCGCAAGGCGGGCCTGCCCGAGGCGCTGCTGCCGGCGATCCGCATCGCCTTGCAGGCGGCGCGCGAGGCGGACTGGTCGAACCTGCGCAGCGCCTCGCTGTCGTGCTCGGTGGTCGAGCGGGTGCTGACCGGCTGCGACCTGATCAACAAGGGCGACCTCGACACGCTGATGGTGCTGCTCCGGCGCTTCGAGACCGAGGCGCACCGCGAGGCGACGCGCGGCGCGGGGCGGCTGCCGCAGGCCGGCGCCCTGCGTCTCGAGCGCGAGCGCTTCGAGTCCGCGCCGCTGCTGCTCGAGGACCTCGATGCGCCGTCGAAGCCGGCGCCGGTGTCGCGCCGGGAGCGCATCACCGTCGATCTCGCGGCGATCGAGGCGGAGCTGCTCTGCGCAGCATGAGGTTTTCTCTCAAAGCTTCTGCGAGAGCCCGACGTAGAACCCGCGCCGCGGGCCGTATTGCGGGGCGAACACGCCGATGCCGCTGCCGTCGCGGATCTGGTAGATCGTGTCGAAGGCGTTGACGACGTCGAAGCGCACGCTGAGCGGCTTCGCGTCGCCGGCGAGGTGGAAATCCTGCACGAGCCCGAGATTGACCTGCGTGTAGGCCGGGACGTGGCCGAGGTTGGCGAAGTCAGAGCGCAGGCCGCTGCCGTAGATCATGTCGGCCGAAACGAGCGTATTGCCGAGGCGCCAGGCGACGCCGGCGGAGGCCGTGACGAGCTGCACGTCGTCGGCGAAGATGTAGTTCTGCGAGATGTAGCGGTATTCGTCGGCGTCGAGCACGTATTGGTTCGAGACCGGCTGGGTGTCCTTGACGCGTCCCGTCGAGACGTTGCCGTAGGCCGAGAAGCCGCCTGACTGGTAGCGCGCCTTGGCCTCCAGTCCCTTGCCCCAGCCGTTGGCGTAGTTCAGCTGGCTCAGCACCTGCGCCTCGTCGAATTGCCCGTCGTCGAGAAAATCGGTCACCCGCTTGTAATAGCCGTCGACGCCGGCCGTGAGGCCCGGCAGCAGCGTGCGGTCGATGCCGACGTCGACGTAATGCGAGCGCTCCGGCAGGGCGGGATCGGCGAGCCCGACCTCGGGCTGCAACGTCGTGCCCTGCGCCAGGCCGAGGTTCGAGCTCGCCGCCTCCGACTGGCTCGGCGGCGTGAAGTAGCGTGCGTAGCCGGCGTGCAGCGTCGTCGCCGCATCGGGCTTGTAGACCAGCGCCGCGCGCGGGCTCAGCTGGTTTGCGGTCACGTATTGGTAGAGCTGGTCGAAGCGCAGGCCGAGGTTCAGCGTCAGCGGATCGGCGAGCCTGATCTCGTCCTGCACGTAGCCGCCGACATTGATGCCGAGCTTGGCGTTGTTGTCGGTGAAGGTCACCGGGATTGCCGTGGGGGCGCCGGCCGCATTCAAGCGAAGCGCCGTGAGCACGCTGTCGTTGTTGGTCTGCTCGCCGGTGAGGTCGAAGCCGGCGCGGATCGTCTGGCGGCCGTCGAGCCTGTAGGCCGCATCGCCCTGCACGCCGCCGAGCCAGCTGCGCCGCGCGACGTCGGACGCGACGTCGTTGAAGGCGAGGTCGCCGAACGTGTCGGGCACGAAGTGGACGCGGGCATAGCGGGTGAATACGGAGAGCTGCGTGTCGAGCGGCCCGTCCGACGTCTGCAGCGCGGCGAGATTATAGGCGACGGTGTCGGTCTCGCTCTCGTTCAGGGCCAGCGAGTTGACGTTCGGGCCGCCGAAGTCGCCGAGCGGCTGCAGGCCGGGGATGTTGGGGATCTGGAAGCGGCTGGCGGATGCACCGGTGACGAAGGTAAAGCGCGCCGTGTCGCTCAGCGTCTGCGACAGGTAGCCCAGCGCCTTGCCCTGCTCGGTGCGATCGTGGACGGGGTCGAAGCTCGGCGTCGGGTTCTCGATGCCGACGTCGCTGCGGAAGCCCGAGAGGTTGACGTAGATCTGCGTGTTGCCCGACGCCGTCCCGTAGTCGAGCCGCGGCTGGATCACGCCGTGGCTGCCGCCGTAGAGCGAGACCTCGCCGCCCGCCGTCGCGAAATCGCGCGTCGTGAT
>CAZZZM010000044.1:0-6115 GCA_964658465.1 uncultured Nakamurella sp. | reverse complement strand
CCCTGCGGCAGCGCCTCGATCTGATGCCGGTCGAGCGTCGTCGCGGTCGCGCCGATCTTCGGCAGGATCTGCGTGTCGCGGGCCCGATCGAAGGCGGCGCGCCGCGCGTTGGCGGGCCCCTGCGTGTCGATGTCGATCTCGGTGAGCGTGATCGCGCCGTCCTCGGCGACGCCGGCCCTCGGCGCCAGGGCGCCGGCGACCCCGACGAGGGCGGCTGTGGCTGAGAGGAGCGATCTTCGACGCATGGACGGGGGCTGGACGCACGGGATGTCGTCGAGCTAGGCGGTCGGCGCTTCAGTTTTGTGACGGACGATCCGGCCGGCGGCGTTTCGGGCACGACGGGTGCTCGGTCGTGGCTTTCGTGCCGATCGCGTCGTTTGCGACGACGATCGCGGGCTTCACCCGAGCAGCCGCGTCGCCTTCGCGTAGTAGAGCAGGGCGATCGTTTTCACGTCGACGATCTCGCCGCGCTCGATCATCGCGATCGCGTCGTCGAGCGTCGTCTCGATCACCTCGATGTCCTCGCCCTCCTCGACGAGACCGCCGCCGCGCGAGACGCGGTCCGCCGCCGTGTAGGGGGCGACGAAATAGGTGAGGCGCTCGGTGAAGCTGCCGGGCGACGAATAGGCCGTGAAGACGCGGCGCGGCGGCTCGGCGAGGCGGATGCCGGTCTCCTCCTCGGTCTCCTTGACGATGCGGGTCAGCGAATCGGCGCCCTCAAGCTTGCCGGCGCAGGCCTCGACCAGCGCTTCGCTGCCCTGCTTGAGGAAAGCGACGCCGCGGAACTGGCGGATCAGGACGATCGTGCCGCGCGCGACGTCGTAGGGCAGGATGGTCGCGCCGTCGCCGACGTCGAGGATCTCGCGCGTCATCTCGCTCGTCTCGCCGTCGGAGCGGCGGCGACGGAAGTGGATGCGCTCGAACGTGCCGAAGCCGCGCGACAGGACCTCGCGGCCGAGGATCTGCGTGTCGTCCTTGCTCATCAGGGTCCGAATTGCTCGCGCAGGATGCGTTCGTCGAGGGAATGGCCGGGATCGTGCAGCATCACGAGGCCGGTCGCGATATCCATGGCGATCTCGACGTGGACGACGTTGCGGACCTCGAAATGGTCGGCCACCGCCGACACGGGGCGCTTGGCCGGCTCGCGCACCTCGATCTCGATGCGCGCGGTGTCGCGCAGCAGGGCGCCGCGCCAGCGCCGCGGGCGGAACGCCGAGATCGGCGTGATCGTCATCAGCGAGGTGTTGAGCGGCAGGATCGGGCCGCCGACCGAGAGATTGTAGGCCGTCGAGCCGGCGGGCGTCGCGACGAGGACGCCGTCGGCGATCAGCTCGTCGAGCCGCTCGATGCCGTCGATGACGATCTGCAGCTTCACCGCCTGATAGGTCTGGCGCGACAGGAAGACCTCGTTGATCGCGCGGCCTTCCGACACTTCCCCCGACGCCGAGGTGGCGCGCATCACCAGCGGATGGATGATCGACGGCTGGGCTTCGTCGAGGCGCAACCTCAGGTCGATGTCGCGCCACTCGTTCATGAGGAAGCCGACCGAGCCGTGGTTGATGCCGAAGATCGGCACCGGCTTGTCCATGAAGCGGTGCAGCGTCTGCAGCATCATGCCGTCGCCGCCGAGGGCGACGACGACGTCGGCCTCGTGCTCGCTCGCGCAGCCGTAGCGGGCGATGAAGACGTCGCGCGCGCGATCCGCATCGGGCGTGCCGGAGGACAGGAACGCGATCCGCTCGTAGCGGTGACCGTCGCCGGGCTCGTCGGGCATCGAGGCCGCGGGAGGGGAGGACGGGCTCTCGATGGGCGTGCCTCCGCTCAGTAGCGCTCGCGCAACCCGTGCCGGCGGTGGCGATGATGCACGAGCGGAACCGGGGCGTCGTCGTGGATGTAGCCGCCCGGCTCGTTCAGGTAGAGGTCGACCTCGCTGCTCGACGCGGTGGCGATGCAGCGGCCGTAGCTCGGCGCGAACCCGGGGCTGCAGTAATATTCGGCTTGTGCCGGCACGGCGCCCGCGGCGAGAGCCGTTCCGAGTGCAAGAGCGAGGAGGGCGGTGCGGCGCATGCGTGTGTCCCGGTTGCGGCGGAGCGCCGCGCACGCTGCAGCCTAGCCGATCCGCGCGCGCCCACCTAGTCCCCAGGCGGCGTTCCCGCCGCCCTGTTGCGCGCGGGCCGCGGCGTCCGGTCGCTTGCCTGGGTTGTATCGCGCCTCATCTGCAACGGCAGGCCTGGAACGTTCGAGGAGATCTCCATGGTGACGTTCAAGAAAACCGCTGCCCTCGTGCTCGGCGCCGCGCTGCTTGCGCCCGCGTCGGGGTGGGCGTTCACCGGCGTGGGGGGCTGTTCCGGCCTCCCGGAATATTACCGGGCGGTCGGCGCGCTGCAGGGCAACATGGAAAGCGCGTGCGACATGACCGCCGCTCGGGCGCGGCAGATCCTATCGGGCTACGGCGGCGTGCCCGGCCAGCCGGCGGCGGCGCCCCGCAGCGTCTCGCATCGCCGCCGCGCGCCGACGCAGTAGAGGCGCGAGCGTCGCCATCGTCGCCAAGCCGCCGGCGCCCTAGTCGTCCGCCGTCGCCTTGATGTCGAGCGTGTCGAGCAGCGCGCCGGGGTCGCCGAGCATCGCGACGGCGCCGAGGCCGAGGCCGTCCTTCGAGCCGAGCGAGACGTGCAGCGTCTTCGGATCGGCGATGAACTTCGCCACCGCGTCGCCGATCGTCTTGATGCCCTGGCCTTCGCCCAGCATCACCGGCAGCTTGTTGCGGAACAGGTCGACCCCGAAGGCGCGCTCTGCGGCGACGCTGATCCCGTCCTGCTGGGCCTTCAGGGCCAGCGCCTTGTCGAACAGGCCGGCGTTGGCGATCTTGAGGTCGAGCGTCTTGGCCAGCACGGCGATCGCCGACGCCTGCGCTGCCTGGGGATCGGTCGACAGCAGGTCCGGCGAGACGTTGGCGAGGCGCAGCGTCAGCTCGAGCGAGCCCATCGCCGGGTCGTTCAGCGAGAGCTTGTGGATCGTCAGCTCCTGCGCGCCGGCGTCGTAGGACGAGGTGAAGGCGCCTGAGACCGTCGCGTGCTGGTAGCCCATCTCGCTCAGCGCGTGCGTGAGGGTCCCGCCGGGCGCCAGGTCGAGGCCGAGATTGTCGACGGTCGCCGAGCCGGTCGAGGGGATCGCGCTCGGGCCGCCCTCCTGCGCCAGCGCGACATGGCCGATCGTCAGCTTCAGCGGCGTCGCGTCCTTGGCGGCGACCTCCATCGTGATCGCGCCGAGGTCGAGCTTGCCGGGACGCGCCGAGATGCGCGAGTCGGACGCCTTCTCGGGGATCGTGATGGCGCCGAGGTCGGCGCTGCCGACGCCGAGCTTGGCGGTCGGCCCGGCGAGGCTGAAGTCGCGCAGATGCAGGCCGCCGATCTTGCCGGCGCCGAACCCCTGCAGGCCGATCTCCTTGGCCGACAGCGACGTGTCGCCATCGCTCGATGCCCCGTGCATCGCGAAATCGTCGACGTCCAGCGTCGAGACGACGAAGCTCTGCGCGAGGTCGGCCAGCAGCAGCGCCGAGGCGGCGTTCGAGCCCGGCTGCGCGATCGCGGCGTCTGCAATCGCCGTCGAAAGCGGGCGTCCGGCGACGCTGGTCGCGCTGATCGAGCCTACGTCGACGCCGGCGCTGTGGGCGGCATTCGCGAGCGACAGCTTCTCCACGACGAGCTTGTCGAACAGCGGCTTCTGCGCTTCGGCCGCGTCCGAGCGGCGCGTCAGCGCCACGTGCGCGAGCTGCGCGAGATCGACGTTGGCGGCTTCCATCGGCCCGGTCGCGAGATTGGCCGCGTCGTCTCCCGCCGTGACGGCGAGCGAGGCGTTCGCGGCGGTGGCGGCCGATGCCCTGCCGGCGACGACGTTGGCGAGAGCGATCTGGTGGACGGCGGCATGACGCTCCGAGCCGGGCGTCGTGTCGTCGATCGAGATCTCCGGGATCGCCACGGCGCGGGCGTTGATCCTGGCGAAGCGGGTTTCGAGACTGGCCGGCGACTTGGCGTCGACGAGCGCGGCCAGCCCGTCCTTGGTGAGATCGGTGCCGGCGAGCTGGATCGTCTTCAGTCTGTAGGTCGTCGCGCCGTCGCTGAAGCTGACGTCCTCGGCGGAGATCGTGTTGGCTCCGGCCGGTGGCACCGGACCGTCCGCGCTGGCCGTCGCCGGTGCCACAATGCTCGCAAGCTTAGTGAGCGGCGTCGCGAGCGGCACGCGCAGACGCCCGATGCGCAGCCCGCGCTCGTCGACGCCTTCGGCGACGATCTCGCCGGCAAGCGGGTGCACGTGCCAGGCGGCGATGCGCAGGCCGGGGTCCCTCGCGCGCAACGCGGCGATCTCGCGCCACGCGCCCACCTCCGGCAACCCCTGCAGGCCGACGAGGCCGAGGCAAAGCCCGGCGGCACTGAGCCAGAGCGTGCGATGCTGCATCCCGCGCTAGACGGCGAAGCTCGTGCCGCAGCCGCAGGATGCGGTGGCCTGCGGATTGTGGATCTTGAAGGCGCGGCCCATCAGGTCGTCGACGAAATCGATGCGCGAGCCGCGCAGATATTCGAGCGAGGTCTGGTCGATCAGCACGGTGGCGCCGTCGCGCTCGAGCACGAGGTCGTCCGGCTCGCGCGCGGTAACGATGTCGTAGGTGTACTGGAAGCCCGAGCAGCCGCCGCCGTCAACGCCGACGCGCAGAGCGGCATCTGGCGATTCGCTCGCCAGGATCTCCGCCACGCGCTTGGCGGCGGAGGCCGTGAGAGCGACGGGAAGCTCGAGTGCGGTGTCGGTCATGATGCGCCCGGTGATGGCCTGAGGACAGCGCAAGCGCGTGCTTGCCACCTCTTGTCTTGAAAGATACGTGCCCGCTGACGCGTCCGCAACCAGCGCCGTCGTTCCAGGAGCCAGGCGTGGAAAGAGCCGCCTACGCCGCCGATCCCGCGGCCAGCGCCGGCCGGCTCATCGCCGAGCCCGGCTCGCGCACGCGCTCCGACTTCCAGCGCGACCGCGACCGCATCATCCACTCGACCGCCTTCCGCCGGCTCGCCCACAAGACCCAGGTCTTCGTGCCGCACGAGGGCGACCACTACCGCACGCGACTCACGCACTCGATCGAGGTCGGCCAGCTTGCCCGTGCGCTCGCTCGCTCGCTGCGCCTCGACGAGGATCTCGCCGAGGCGATCGCCTTGGCGCACGACCTTGGCCACACGCCGTTCGGCCATACAGGCGAGGAGGCCTTGGAGGCCGCGCTCGCCGACCACGGCGGCTTCGACCACAACGCGCAGACGCTGCGCATCGTCACCAAGCTCGAGCGCCGCTACGCCGCCTTCGACGGATTGAACCTCACCTTCGAGGCGATCGAGGGCCTCGCCAAGCACAACGGCCCGCTCGTCGCCTGGGACGGCACGCCGGTGAAGGCCCACACGCGGCACGGGCTGCCCGGCATCTTCCTGGAGCTCGACGCGGTGCGCGCGCTCGACCTCGCCCGCTGGCCGTCGGCCGAGGCGCAATGCGCGGCGTTGGCCGACGACATCGCCTACGACGCGCATGACATCGACGACGGCCTGCGCGCCGGCCTGTTCTCGCTCGACGCCTGCCGCGCGGTGCCGTTCCTCGACGTGCTGCTCGACGAGATCGAGACGCGCCATCCCGGCCTCGACGACAACCGCGTGGTGCACGAGCTGACGCGCCGGGTCATCACCCGCTTCGTCGAGGATGCGATCGCCGAGAGCGGCGCCCGGCTGGCCAATTGCACGAGCCTCGAGGCGGTGCGCGGCCTCGGCGATGCGGCGGTGGCGTTCTCGCCGGCGATGGCGGCGGCGGAAGCGGCCATCAAGCGCTTCCTTTGGGAGAACATGTACCGCCACCCGGCGATCGTGACGATCCGCGAGGGCGCCGCGGCGATCGTCCGCGACCTCTTCGCGCTCTACCGCGCGCGCCCGACCCTGATGCCGCAGGAATGGGCCTCGCGTCTCGGCCCCGACGACGGCGGCGGCCGCCGCGAGCGCCTCGTCGCCGACTACATCGCCGGCATGACCGACCGCTACGCCATCGCCGAGCACCGCTCGCATTTTTCCGCGACGCCGGAGCTGCGCTACGGGCG
>CAZZZM010000043.1:7370-15637 GCA_964658465.1 uncultured Nakamurella sp. | reverse complement strand
CCCTCCTCCTCGGCCAGCGTCTTCTGCACCTCGGCGGTGGCGCGGTTCATCTGCGAGACGAGCGCCTGCGGCGAGATCGAGAAGGCGAAGCAGACGAGGCGCGCCAGCCAGTCGTCGAAGGCGCTCTTGAGCTCCGGCTCCTTCGTCTGCACGAAGCTCTGCGCCGCCGCGCCCGGCACGAACTTGGCGCGCCGCCGCCGGCCGCTGTCGCCCGAGAAATAGGCGTCCCAGTATTTCTGGTAGGAGGCGATCTGGTCCGGCGTCCAACCTTCCGGCACGCCGATCAGGCTGTCCGGGATGTTGCCTTCCGTAAAATACTCGAGCAGGAACAGCTGCCGCCGCAGCGCGATGTTGACGGTGGTGACCACCTGCTCGACGGGCGAATAACCGTAGGCGCGGTTCACCCGGACATTGCGCGGCCGGTAGATCAGGTCGCGCGTCGTGTAGTCGACCGCCGGAAAGCCTTTGAGGACCTGCTGGTAGGCCGCCGGCCAGACGACCTTGCCGTCGGCCGTGCTGGGCTGCGGCGTGCGGCCCCAGGCGTCGATCACCGGCTTGATCGTCGCGCCGTCGAGCGGCAGCAGCGCCGAGAGGCGGCCGCTCCGCGTCCGGCGGCAGTAGAGCGCCGGCGCGTCGATGACCAGCAACTCTTCGAGCAGGAGCCGCAGCCAGTCGGCCCAGCCGTGGATGCCGTCCGGCCGCGTGAAGAAGGTGGTGATCGCGGCGCAGCGCGCGTCGGGCTTGCCGCTTCCGGCGCGCGGCTTGATCGACCAGGCGAGGCGCGCGATCTGGTCCTTGCGCGTCTCGATGACGAGGCGCAGCAGGTCCCAGCCGTCGGCGAGCTGGCGCAGCGTCGCGAAGGAGACCGGCGAATACGGCCGCGGCTCGAGCGCGAGGTTGTAGCCGGCGGGATAGTCCCACTGGCGCCCGGCGACGTCGGCCGGCGCCGTCGGGGCGATCGGCGACAGCGGGCCGAACCAGTCCTCGCCGCCCGCGGCCTGCCGTGCCGCGAAGGACAGGCTGACCTGGTAGGGGTCGAGCGCATAGGAGGCGCGACCCGTCGTTCGGTCGACCATAGTTTGGCTCCGATCGTTCAAAACTCTGAGCGAGGCTCGCCGTCGGCGACGATCCGCATGAAGCCGATCATGCCGGGCTCGTCGCCGAAGAGATGCGTCAGCGCCCAGATCGCCGCGTCGGCGTGATCGGGGCTCCCCTGGCCGCTGTAGCCGGCGCCGGAGAAGGCGCAGAGCTGGTCCTCGAGCTTGCCGAAGCGCCCGACGTGGTGCACCTGGCCCAGCGCATAGCGCATCGAGATCGGCTCCGCGCGCACCGCCTTGCCGCGGCTCGCCGTCACCGTCTTCACCGGCACGTTGGGGTCGGCGGCGTGGATCGTCGCGCGCACCATGTCGCCGCCGAAATTGCTCTCGGCGACGATGCAGTCGGCCCGGTACTGATGAAAGGCATGCACCGCCCGCCGCGCCCAGGCCGGTGCCGCCTCGCGGCAGGAGAGGTCGTCGAGCACATAGGCGTCGCCGTCCTGGCCGCGCGCGGCGACGACGATGCCGATCTCGTCGCGGTCGTCGTCCGGGCTCTGCGCGCCGGAGGGATCGACCGCCACCACCACGCTCTTCCTGCGCTCGACCGGCAGCGCCTCGCAGCGGTGCATGTCGATGATCTCGTAGGACCACAGCGCGTCGTCGAGCGCGTCGACATAGACGCCTTCGTAGAAGCGCTTGCGCTGGCGCTCCGGCAGCGCCGCGAGGCTGGCGATGAAGGCCGGCGAGAGGTTCGCGGCGTTGTCGACCGGGTTCAGGAAAGCCCTGGCGTAGAGGTCCGGGTTGGTCAGCGGATTGCGCGTCACCGGCTCGCGCTTCTCGCCGAAGAGAAGGTTCGTCCAGTGCGACTTCGCCGTCGGGTTGAGGTCGACGTAAGCGCGCTGGGCGAGGCCGGGCACCATCTGCGCCAGCCGCGTGAAGGCGACGAGCGCCGACTCGTAGGGAATCTGCGAGGCTTCGTTGAGGAAGACGCTGACGAACTCGAGCCCGAGGATCTTGTCGACGCGATCTCGCGTATCGAGGCCACCGATGGTGAGGCGTGCGCCGTTATCGAGGACGACGACCCCGTCCTGGCGGTATTCCTTCCAGGTGACGTGCTCGAAGCAGCGCCGCATCACCGTCGGCAGCGTGTCCTTGGCGATCGAGGCGTTCGCGTGGTTCGTGTGCAGGCGGAGCAGCGCGTGTCGCGAGTCCGGCGCCTGCACCGCCCGCTCGACGATCGCCCGCGTGATGAGGAAGGTCTTGCCCGAGCGAGCACCTCCGGCGAGGCAGACGTAGCGGGCGGGGCCGTCCAGCAGCGC
Organism: uncultured Nakamurella sp.; assembly: GCA_964658465.1. Taxonomy (GTDB): domain Bacteria; phylum Pseudomonadota; class Alphaproteobacteria; order Rhizobiales; family Beijerinckiaceae; genus RH-AL1. The sequence continues at coordinate 13,281 of CAZZZM010000043.1, read as the reverse complement.
CTGCGCGGCCAATTGCGCAGAGCTGAAGCTCACGTCGCTCGGCGACACCATATGGCGGTGGGTCCGCTGCTTTCGTTCGAGATTTCGGGAGAGGCCGTCGTCGCGACGCAGGTCGGGCACGGCATGCGCGCATTGGCCGTCGAAAACCGTCTCGCGTCAATCCGGCCGCGGTCGCCACGATTGGCGCATTGTGCCCGCCGCCCGAGGCCGCCGCGTCAGTTCGGCAGGAAGCCGGTGACGACGCTGACCACGAGAAAGATGCCGATCAGGAAGCGGTAGATCACGAAGGGCCAGGCCGAGAAGCGCTCCAGCACCCGCATCAGGCTCCAGATCGCGGCGAAGGCGGAGATGGACGCGACGATGAGGCCGAAGAGCAGCACCGACCAGCCGTGCAGACCGAGGCCGGCCTTGCGCAGGGCGAACAGCTCGGCGAGGCCGGCGAGCGCAATCGCCGGAATGCCGAGGAGAAACGAGAACCGCGCCGCCTCCTCGCGCTTCAGGCCGAGGAAGAGCGCAGCCGTGAGCGTCGACCCGGAGCGCGAGACGCCGGGAATCAGCGCGCCGACCTGCGCGAAGCCAACGACCATCGCATCCCACAGCGAGACGTTGTCGATCGTGCGCACGTGGCGCGCCGCCCTCTCGGCATAGGCGAGCAGAGCGCCCATGACGATGCAGGCGACGCCGATCACGGCCAGCGTCCGCAGCGGCGAGTTGCAGGCGTTGAGCTTCGACTTCAGCAAAAGGCCGAAGACCGCGATCGGCAGGGTCGCGAAGATGATCCAGAGGAAGAAGCGAAAATTCCAGTCCTGGAAGTCGCGACGGCGGACGGCGGCCAGCGTGCCTTCGGCAAGACCTTGGACGTCGGCCCAGAAATACGAGACCACGGCCGCGAGAGCGGCGAGCTGCATGGCAGCCGAGAAGGCGGACCCCGGATCCTGCCACCCGAGCAGAGCCGGAACGATCCGCATGTGGGCAGTCGACGAGATCGGCAGGAGCTCGGTGATCCCCTGGACGATCCCCAGGAATCCGACCTTCAGGTAGCCGAGCGAGACGAAACCGGTGTCGAGCCCCGACGTGCAGGCGTCTGTCATCGTGTCCGGATTCCGATCTCTGACCTCGGCCGTTCTTCTCAGAGTCGGGGGCCAAGATCAACGGACGCGACGGCCGAGCCGCACCGAGCGCTTCGTCGTGCACAGGCAAGGCGGCTCGGTCCCGCCGCAATCGCGCGCAACCCGACTTTCGACCGAGGCTCGAAGGCCCCTCCGCAACAGCCCGATACCACCCGGCGCCGACGTCGACGTCCCATGATCGCGGCAAATCTGGAGGGGGGATGGCGATCTTTCGTCTCGGTGCAGCAGCGTTCGGCCTCGCCATTGCGATCGGACCGGCGCTCGCCCAGTTCGACGCGCCGGCGCCGAAGCCGTTGACCGGCGAGCAGCAGTTCCTGCGGCAGTGCGGGACTTGCCACACGCTGAACGCGGCGGAGCCCCCACGCCAGGGCCCGACGCTCGATCACGTCTTCGGCCGCAAGGCCGGCAGCGTGAAGGGTTACGCCTACTCGCCGGGGCTCGCGAAGGCCGACTTCGTCTGGGACCAGCCGCACCTCGACGCGTGGCTCACCAATCCGCAGGCCGTGATCCCCGGCGCCTACATGCCGTACCGGCAGGCAAAGCCGGAGGTCCGCGCCGCGGTGATCGGATATCTCAAGGACAGGACCAAATGACCAAGGCCAAAGCCGTACATTCGATGATCCGCGTGCTCGACGAGAAGCGCGCGGTCGACTTCTACGACACGGCATTCGGGCTGAAGATCGCCGACAAGTTCGACTTCGGATCCTTCGCGCTGATCTACCTGCGCAACGAGGAATCGCCGTTCGAGGTCGAACTGACCGTCAATCGCGAGCAGAAGACGCCGTACGACCTCGGCAACGGCTACGGCCACCTTGCGGTCACGGTCGACGATGTCGACGCCGAGCACGAGCGGATGGCGAAGGCCGGCCTCGCGCCGGGCGACGCAAAAGACTTCAAGCACGAGGGCAAGACGCTCGCGCGCTTCTTCTTCATCTCCGACCCCGACGGCTACAAGATCGAGGTCATCCAGCGCGGCGGCCGCTTCGTCTGAGCACCAACGAAATTGCAATAAGACATCAAGGGAGGAGAACCGATGAGAGAAGTCGACCCGCGATCCAAGTTCAGCCGGCGCTTCGTCCTCAAGGCGGGCGCGGCGACGATCCCCGCCGTTGCCGCGGCTGGCGCCGTCGGCGAGGCCTGGGCGGACGGCGGCGCGCTGAAGCCGGAGACGATGAAGACCCTCGTGAAGATGGCGCGCGACATCTATCCGCACGATTTCCTCGGCGACTCCGTCTACATCACGGCGATCAAGCCCTGGAACGACAAGGCCGGTGCCGACCCGAAGGTGAAGGAGATGCTGGAGAACGGCGTGCTCCGCCTCAACCTCGCGGCGCAGGACAAGCACAAGTCCAGCTACAACGACGTTGGTTGGGAAGCCGACCGTGTCGCGCTGCTGCAGGGCATCGAGGACAGCGACTTCTTCCAGAAGGTCCGCTCGGACCTCGTGGTGTCGGTCTACAACCAGCACGATATCTGGCCGAAGTTCGGCTACGAAGGCTCGTCCGCCGACAAGGGCGGCTACATCAATCGCGGCTTCAATGACATCGATTGGCTGCCCAAGGCCTAGACGCCGGCGCCGTAACAAAATCGTTTGGAGGAAGACATGGCTCAATTCGATCTGAGCGACGACAGTGTCGTCGTGATCGTCGGCTCCGGTGCCGGTGGCGGCACGCTCGGCAACGAGCTGGCGCAGAAGGGCGTCAAGGTGGTGATCCTCGAGGCCGGTGCCCGCAACGAGATCCCGGACTTCGTCAACGACGAATGGGAGAGCTTCGCGCAGCTCGCCTGGCGCGACCCGCGCACCGATTCCGGCACCTGGCAGGTCGCCAAGGACTTCCCGAACCTGCCGGCCTGGATCGTCAAGTCGGTCGGCGGCTCGACCGTGCACTGGGCCGGCGCCTCGCTGCGCTTCGAGCCGCACGAGTTCAAGATCAAGTCGACCTACTCGGACATCAAGGGCGCCAACCTTCTCGACTGGCCGATCAGCCGCGAGGAGATGGACCCCTGGTACACCAAGGCCGAGTCCAAGATGGGCGTCACCCGCACCAACGGGATCCCCGGCCTGCCAGGCAACAACAACTTCAAGGTGATGGCGGCTGGCGCGGCCAAGCTCGGCTACAAGGAGTGCCACACCGGCCGCATGGCCATCAACTCGCAGCCGCGCGACGGCCGCGGCTCGTGCCAGCAGATCGGCTTCTGCTTCCAGGGCTGCAAGTCGGGCGCCAAATGGTCGACGCTCTACACCGAGATCCCGAAGGGCGAGGCGACCGGCAATCTCGAGGTGCGCCCCGGCTCGATGGTCCTGCAGATCGAGCACGACAAGAGCGGCAAGGTCACCGGCGTCGTCTATGCCGACGAGAAGGGCACCAAGCAGCGCCAGAAGGCGCGCATCGTCTGCGTCGCCGGCAATTCGCTCGAGAGCCCGCGGCTCCTGCTCAACAGCGCGTCGAACATGTTCCCCGACGGGCTCGCCAACTCGTCGGGCCAGGTCGGGCGCAACTACATGCGCCACATGACCGGCAGCGTGTACGGGGTCTTCGAGAAGCCGGTGCACATGTACCGCGGCACGACGATGGCCGGCATCATCCGCGACGAGGCGAAGAACGATCCGTCGCGCGGCTTCGTCGGCGGCTACGAGATGGAGACGATCTCGCTCGGCGTGCCGTTCATGGCGGCGTTCCTGAAGCCGGGCGCCTGGGGCCGCACGTTCACCAGCGCCATGGAGGCCTATCCGCGGATGGCCGGCATGTGGCTCATCGGCGAGGACATGCCGCAGGCCGACAACCGCATCACGCTCGACCCGGTGGTGAAGGACGCGCACGGCATGCCGGTGGCGAGCGTGCATTTCGACGATCACCCCAACGACGTCGCGATGCGCAAGCACGCCTACCAGCAGGGCGCGGCGGTCTACGATGCCGTCGGCGCGACGCAGACGTTCCCGACGCCGCCCTATCCGTCGACCCACAACATGGGCACCTGCCGGATGAGCGAGAAGCCGCGCGACGGCGTCGTCGACCGCAACGGCCGCACGCACGACATCAAGAACCTGTTCGTCTCCGACGGCAGCCAGTTCACGTCGGGCGCCGGCTGCAATCCGACTTTGACGATCGTGTCGCTGGCGATCCGCCAGGCCGACCACATCGCCAACTCGATGAAGCGGCATGACGTCTAGGATGCCCGCTTCCGGACGGATCGCGACGACGGGGGCGCTGGCGGTGCTGGCGCTCCTCTGGGTGGCGCCGGCCCTGGCCCGCAAGCCTCATCACCACGCCTCGGGCGCGAAGCCGGACGCGGCGGCCTATCCGGGCTCGCCCACCGGCGCGCCGGCGGCCGGCGACCACGGCAAGCCGGTGACGCCGAAGAGCGACCCGGCGGCGAAACCGGGACCGGGCGGCTCGGCGGGATCGGAAGGCGCGAAGGCGTCGACCGGGACGCCGGCGACCGCTTATCCCGGCGCCCCGACGGACCAGCCGGCGGCCGGCGCGAAGCCCTGAGCTATTCCGCGGCGATCGCCGGCACCAGCGGGCGATCGGCGTTCTGCGAGACGTAGAGCACGCACGAGCAGCGCAGCAGCGAGGCGAGGTTCTGCACCTCGCCGCGGTGGGCGAGAACCTCGTCGTGCAGCGTGGTGATGAACTTGGCGACGCTCGTCCCTTCGCAGGCGGCGATCTCCTCGAGGATGTCCCAGAACGTCGTCTCGAGCCGGATCGAGGTCGAATGGCCGCCGATGCGGACCGAGCGCGTCTGCGCCTCGTAATTGCTCATGGGCTGGTGCGCGAACATGCGGCACATGGCTCCCACCCCTTTTGAAAATCTTGTTCTCTAGAGCTTGTCTAAAACGGAAGAGCGCGGCGCGGCAACTCGAAATGCTGCGGCCTTCTGGCGGCCTTGCGCCCCTCGATGCCGCGCATTCCTGGGTGCCGAATGTGGCGCAAAGGCATCGGCGCCCCAGCTGTTTGGCCCGTCGATCGATCGCGCATTGCGAGATTTCCCGAGCCATGTATCCCTGACAGATCGGGAAGCTGGCCCCGAGGACCTGGGACAATGGGCGGGAACGGGGCTGCGGCCGGCGCCAGGATCGCCGTTCTCGCCGCGATCCTTGCGGCGGCGGCCGGGACGTGGGCGCGAGCCGACCCGGATGACGACGCGGCTGCACGCCAACGCCCGCAGAGCCGGCCGTCCAGTGTGAATGCCGCACGCGCCGTCGGCAACGACGAGCTCGAAGGACCGTCGATCCTCGAAGGCATCCCGTCCCTCAACCCGATCGACGAGATGCGCGACGACCTGCGCCAGCGCTACGGGCTCTACCTTCACGGCCAGTACCTCGGCGACCCGTACCTCGACGCGGCCGGCGGCATGAAGCGCGGCGTCACCTACGCCGGCCGGCTCGACATGCAGCTCGACGTCGACGCGAAGACCGCGCTCGGCATCGACGGCGGTTCGCTCCACGCCAACATGTTCGCGATCCAAGGCCGCGACATCTCGGTCACGCGCATCGGCAACTTCCTGTCGAGCAACGACATCGCCGCGCGGCCGACGGCGCGCCTCTACGAGCTCTGGTACGAGCAGAAGCTCGGCGACAAGGTCGCCCTGCGCGTCGGCCAGGAGGGCATCGACGTCGAGTTCCTGACCAGCGACTACGCCGCGAACTTCGTCGATGCGACCTTCGGCTGGCCCGGGTTGCCGACGCTCGACCTGCCCCAGGGCGGCCCGGCCTATCCGCTCGCGACGCCGGCGGCGCGCCTCAAGCTGGACCCCTTTGCCGGGTTGTCCATCCTCGC
>CAZZZM010000043.1:4379-7270 GCA_964658465.1 uncultured Nakamurella sp. | reverse complement strand
GAAAAGGGGATCGGCGCGTTCGCGCGCCTCATCGGCGCCCCGCCGGATCGCAACGTCATCGACCTGTACGCCGATGCCGGTCTCTTCGCGCTCGGGCTCGTCCCGGGCCGTCCGACCGACGGGTTCGGTCTCGCGGCCGCGCTCGCCAAGGTGTCGTCGGCGGCCCAGGCTGCCGACCGCGAGACCGATCTCGTCACCGGCGTGCCCGCGCCCGTCCGCGATTACGAAGCGATCATCGAGGCGACCTACGACGCGACGATCCTGCCCGGCTTCATGCTGCAGCCGACGCTGCAATACATCGTCCATCCGGGAGGCAGGATCGCGGACCCCTACGGGAACGGCATCGCGCCGATCCCCAACGCACTCGTCGCCGGCGTGACGACGGTGGTGCGGTTCTAGGCCACCTCCTTGTCGTCCTCGAACAGCGACTCCAGCTCGTCGGCGATCTCCCTCGAGCTCTGGATGAGCTTCGATTCGTCTTCGTAGATGTCGCGGGTCAGGATCAACGCCTTCTCGTCCTTCCTGGCGAAGGCCTCGACGGTGCGACGCGCTTCGTCGGATGGGATCCCGACGCCTTCGAGCACCATCTCGGTCAGGCGCAGGCTGGAGAAGAAGGTCTCGCGCACGATGCCGGCGATGTCGTATTCCATCAGCAGATGCGCATGGTGCCGGTTGCGCGCCCGCGCGTAGATCTTGAGATGCGGAAACGCTTTCTTGGCGCGCTCGACCAGCGCCAGCGTGTGCGCCTGATCGTCGAGCGTGACGACGAGGATCTTGGCCTGCTCGGCACCGACCGCACGCAACAGCTCTATGCGAGTCGGATCGCCGAAGAAGACCTTGTGGCCGAAGCGGCGGATCGTCTCGACGTTGTCGGCATCGTCGTCGAGCGCGTTGAACGCGATGTGCCGCATGCGCATGACGCGGCCGACGATCTGGCCCATGCGGCCGAAGCCAGCGACGATGACCGGCGCCGGGCTCGCGTCGATCGCCTCCTCGCGCTTGGGCCTGGGCGTCGTCATCAGGCGCGGCATCAGGTATCGCTCGGAAAGCGCGAACAGCATCGGGCTCACCGCCATCGACAGGGCGACGACGAGCGTCGAGCGCCCCAGCGCGTGCTCGCCGATGACGCCCGCCGTCAACGCCGCGCCGAACAGCACGAAGCCGAACTCGCTGCCCTGGTTCAGGGCCAGCGCGAACCGGGCGGCGCGGGCGCGATTGCGGGTCGCCGCGAAGTTCAGGGCGAAGGCGACGATGACCTTGACGAGGATGAGGCCGAGTACGGAGGCGACGATCTTCGTCGGCTCGCTGGTGAGGAGGGCGAGGTCGGCCGACATGCCGATCGAGATGAAGAAGAAGCCGAGCAGCAGGCCCTCGAACGGCTCGATGTCGACCTGCAGCTCGTGCCGGTATTCCGACTCGGAGAGGATGACCCCGGCGGCGAAGGCGCCGAGCGACATCGGCAGGCCCGCGAGGCCGGCGACGGTCGCCGCCGCGGCGACCACCAGCAGCGCCGTCGCAGTGAACACCTCCCCCGTCTTGATGCCGCCGACGAGGCGGAACAGCGGGCGCACGAGATAGCGGCCGCCGAGGAGGATCAGCGCCATGGCCGCGACCGCCTTCAGCACCGGCGGCCAGATCGGCCCGACGACGCCGGTGTGATCGCCGATCAGCGGCACGAGGGCCGCGAGCGGCACCGTCGCCATGTCCTGGAAGAGCAGCACCGCGAACGCGTCGCGGCCCGAGGCGCCCGCGAGCAGGTCGCGCTCGCCCAGCATCGGCAGCACGATCGCGGTCGACGACAGAGCGAGGCTGACACCGAGCACGAGGCTCTCGCGGATGTCGAGCTGCGAGGTCCAGCCGATGCCGGCGGCGAGCAGCGCTCCGGTGACCACGACCTGCCCCGCCCCGAGCCCGAACACCGCCCGGCGCATCAGCCAGATGCGGCGCGGCCGCAGCTCGAGACCGACCAGGAACAGCAGCATCAGCACGCCGAACTCGGAGATCTCCTTGATCGTCTCGACGTCGGTGACGAGGCGCAACGCGCCCGGTCCGATGACGGCGCCGGCGAGCAGATAGCCGAGGATCGAGCCGAAGCCGGCGCGTCGCGAGATCGAGACGAAGACGACCGAGGCCGCGAGCAGGTAGACGATCGTCTTGAGCACCAGGCCTCCGTCTGTCATCGGCGGTTCATGCGTCTCGACGCAGAGTGCGCCACGCGCCTGAACCTTAGCCGTAAGGGCGCGTTTCGTCACAGCGCGACTCGCGCGTTAGGAAGGCTTTGCAATGACCACGAAGATTCTCTCTCTGGCCCTGTGCGGCAGCCTGGCCGCCGGCCTCGCACTGTCGGCGCCGGCCGCGCAGGCCGCACCGGGCGGCTGCCTCAAGTACGGCGCCGCCGGAGCCGTCGCTGGCCACGCCGTGCACCATGGCATCAAGGGCTTCATCGCCGGCTGCGCCGCCGGCATGTACCGCCGCCACCTCTACAACAAGCAGATGCGCGAGCAGAAGGCGATGCCGCACAGCATGGCAGCCCCCGTGCCCGGTCCCGCAGCTGGCACCCCCGGCCGGATGTGATCGAGCAGTTTTCGATCTGACGATAAACGCCGGCCCTGATCGGGCCGGCGTTTTCTCAAGCACTTTAGGAGTGGTGACGGGAGCATCCCGAGCCCCGACTTGGCGCCCGGCTAGACGAGTCCCGCCGCGATGTTGATTGTGAGCGCAAGGATCGCCGAGTTGAAGAAGAACGACAGCACGGAATGTCCGAGCGACGTCCGCCGCATGACCTTGGACGTGATCTCGACATCGGCCGTCTGCGCGGCAACGCCGATGATGAACGAGAAGTAGAGGAAGTCCCAGTAGTCGGGCTCCTCGGTTTCGGGGAACCGCAGGCC
>CAZZZM010000043.1:1792-4279 GCA_964658465.1 uncultured Nakamurella sp. | reverse complement strand
GCCGAGGATTGCCCACTTGCCGTCGTCGGTCGCCTCCGCGCGCCAGCGGATCGTCTTCGTGGTCGCCACAGCCATCGAGCGAAGCGTCAGCGCGATGTCGAGCACCGTGCCGGCATTCCAGGCGATCAGCAGGCGCGTCGCCTGGTGCCAGGCCGCCGGCTGGACGAAGTAGACCGCGACGGCGAACGCGATACTGACGAGCAGGCGGGGCCGCGCTCGCACCGCCCGGACGAAGCTGGCTTGCCGGCGCTTGGGACGGTCTCGCCGGGTCCCCTCCGCGCCGGTCGGCGTCAACTCTTGCGCTCGACCGCGAAGCGGGCCGCGGCGCGCAGCACGTCGGCGCCGCGGCCTTCGGGAAAGGCGTCGAGCGCGGCGATGGCCTCGTCGGCGAGCTTGTCGCGACGCGCCCGGGCGGCCTCAAGGCCGAGCGCCGCGACGAGCGTCGCCTTGTTGCGATCGGCGTCCTTGCCGGCCTTCTTGCCGAGCGCCTCGGTGTCGGCCTCGACGTCGAGGATGTCGTCGGCGACCTGGAACGCCGCACCGATCGCGCGACCGTAGCGCGACATCGCCGCGCGCGCCTCGCCGTCGGCGCCGCCGAACAACGCCCCCGCCAGCACGGCGTAATGCAGCAAGGCGCCGGTCTTCATCGACTGGATGCGGATCACCTCGTCGGCGGTGTGCGGCGAGGTCGACGTCTCGGCCGCGAGGTCGAGCACCTGGCCGCCGACCATGCCGCCGATGCCGGAATGGCGGGCGAGCTGCAGCACGAGCTCGGCGCGGACGCCCGGGTCGGGATGCGTCGCCGGATCGGCGGTCACGTCGAACGCCAGCGTCAGCAGGCCGTCGCCGGCCAGGATCGCCGTCGCCTCGTCGAAGGCCTTGTGGGTCGTCGGGCGTCCACGACGCAGGTCGTCGTCGTCCATCGCCGGCAGGTCGTCGTGGACGAGCGAATAGCAATGGATCATCTCGAGCGCGCAGGCGGCACGCAGCACGCCCTCGCTCTCCGGGCCTTCGCCTGCGATGCCGAACAGCCGCGCGCTCTCGACCATCAGGAACGGCCGCAGCCGCTTGCCGCCGCCGAGGCTCGCGTAGCGCATCGCCTCCATGAAGCGGGCCGGACGCGCCACCTCGCCGGGCAGCGGCCGATCGTCGAGCAGGCGCTCGAGCATCCGCTCGGTCGCCTCGGCGACGGCGGAAAGTCGTCCCTCGAACGCACTGCTCTCGGCGGAGCGGGTCATTCCTTACAAATCCTCCAGGGTCGGCCTCGCTTGCCCGATCGGTTTCGGCGGGTCAAGTTTGTCGCAGGCGGGGTCTACAAGCCCCGCGCGGAGTCTTGCTCGCGCCTCCGGCTTGCGCCATTGGCAGCGCATGGCGGTGAGGCGGCGACGGCGCAACGGTCTCGGCATCGCGTGGCGCGTCGTCGTAGGCGCGATCGCGATCCTGGCGCTCGCCTTCGCCATCCTGCTGACGATCGACACGATCGCGCCGCCGGTCTCGACGCTGATGCTGGGTCGCACCCTGTCGGGCAGGACCTACGAGCGACGCTGGGTGCCCCTGAAAGCGATCGCCCCCGTTCTGGTGGCCTCGGTGATCGCCTCGGAGGATGCGCGCTTCTGTCGGAACGACGGCGTCGACTGGGACTCGCTGCACCAGGTGCTCGAGGACGCCGATGCCGACGGCCCGTCGCGCGGCGCCTCGACGATCACCATGCAGACGGCGAAGAACCTCTTCCTCTGGCCCGGCCGTTCGGCCATTCGCAAGGGCATCGAGATCGTCATCGCGCTCGGCCTCAACACGGTGTGGACCAAGGCGCACACGATCGAGGTCTACCTGAACATCGCCGAGTGGGGCGACGGCCTGTTCGGCATCGAGGCGGCGGCGCAGCACTATTTCCACAAGAGCGCCGCCCGGCTCGACGCCCGCGAGTCCGCCCTGCTGGCGACGTCGCTGCCGAACCCGATCGAACGCGACGCCGCCGACCCGGAGCCGTTCCAGCGCCGGCTCGCCGGCAGCCTCATGGCGCGGGCCCGCGGCAGCGAGGAATGGCTGGACTGCCTGCCGCGCCACTGAGGCTGCGGCGCAAATGCAACAGGCCTCGCGTGCCGCCGGCCGTTTTTGTGTCCGCCCTATTTCGTCCGCAGCGCCCCGGCACTCCGTCGACAAACGGGGAGACGACCAGATGAAGAACTTCGCACGTTACGTGATCCTGGCGCCGCTGGCGGCCGCCCTCGGCGGCCCGGCCCTCGCGCAGACCATTCCGGCCGGTCAGAGCTGCGGCGGCCTTCTCTGCGACATGGGCGTGGTGGGCCACAAGGTGCCGGTCGGCACCGACGGACAGCCGATTCCCGACACGCCCGCGACCCACGCGATCATCGAGGCCGCGACGCCGCCGGACCCGACCCACCTGCCGTGCCACGACTTCGTCTGCGGCATGTTCGGCCACAGGGACCCCGATATGCCGGCGCCGGCACCCGTCATGGCGTCCGT
>CAZZZM010000043.1:0-1692 GCA_964658465.1 uncultured Nakamurella sp. | reverse complement strand
TACAAGCTTCTCCTCGAATACGACGGCACGCCGTTCGTCGGCTGGCAGCGCCAGACCAACGGCCTGGCGGTGCAGGAGGTCGTCGAGACCGCGCTTGCCGCCGTCGACGGGACGCGCGTCGCGATCCGGGGCGCCGGACGGACCGACGCCGGCGTGCATGCCGAAGGACAGGTCGCGCATGCCGACCTCGCCAAGGACTGGCGGCCCGACAAGCTGCGCGAAGCGGTGAATGCGCACCTGCGTCCTCATCCCGTCGCCGTTCTCCGTGCGGACGCCGTTCCCGACGCGTTCGACGCGCGGCACTCGGCGATCCGGCGGCACTACGTCTATCGCCTGCTCAATCGTCGCGCGCCGCTCACGCTGCAGGCCGGGCGCGCGTGGCTCGTCAAGCGCAAGCTCGACGCCGGCGCGATGCACGAGGCGGCGCAGGTGCTGGTCGGGCGCCACGACTTCTCGACCTTCAGAGATTCCGAATGCCAGGCCACGAGCCCCGAGCGCACGCTCGAGCGCTTCGAGGTGATGAAGGACGGCGACCTCGTCCTCATGCGCGTCGCGGCGCGGTCGTTCCTGCACAGGCAGGTGCGCTCGATGGTCGGCTCTCTCGAGCACGTCGGCTCCGGCAAGTGGAGCGCGGACGACCTGCGTGACGCGCTGGACGCCCGCGACCGCCGGCGTTGCGGCATGGTCGCGCCGGCGGCGGGTTTGTACCTCGTCGGCGTGGACTACGAATAAACCGCCCCGGAACGAACGGCACCGGCAAAGCTTACCGTCCGGGCCAAGGGGTAGACGCGACATGTCGGAAAGTACCGGCACCATCTTCACCGCGATGGGTGCCAATCTGGCGATCGCCGCCGCCAAGTTCGCCGGCGCCGCGCTGACCGGCAGCTCGTCGATGCTGTCGGAAGGGGTGCACTCCGTCGTCGACACGACGAACCAGGCGCTTCTCCTTGTCGGGATGAAGCGCGCCGAGCGTCCCGCGACGGCGAAACATCCGTTCGGCTACGGCCGCGAAATCTACTTCTATGCGTTCGTCGTCGCGCTCCTGATCTTCACGGCCGGCGGCATCTTCTCGATCTTCGAGGGCGTCGAGAAGATCCTCTACCCCGAGCCCGACACCGTCGCGCAGGTCTTCGGCATCGAGATCCCGGGGATCGTCGTCAACGTCGCCATTCTGGCCTTCGCGATCCTGGCGGAAGGATATTCCTTCTTCGTCGCCTATCGCTCGCTGCCCAAGGACGGCGGCTCGCCGCTCTCGACCGTCCGCCGCAGCAAGGACCCGAGCCTGTTCGTGGTCGTGCTCGAGGATGCGGCGGCGCTGGTCGGGCTGCTCGTGGCGCTCGCCGGCGTCGGGCTCGCGCATCTCCTCGACAAGCCGGTGCTCGACGGCGTCGCGTCGATCGGCATCGGCTTCGTCCTCATCGGCTCGGCCGCGCTTCTGATGATCGAGACCCACGGGCTGCTGATCGGCGAAGCGGCCGATCCCAACGTGGTCGCGCGGATCGACGAGGCGGTGCACGCGGAGCCCGACGTCCGTCACGTCAACGAAGTGCTGACGCAGCACCTCGGCCCCAAGGATATTCTCGTCAACGTCAGCCTCGACATCCGCAACGACATGACCGGCGGCGAGATCGAGAAGCTGGTGAGCCGGCTCGAAGCCAAGCTGCGGGAAGACAGCGAAAGCACGCTGCGCAT
>CAZZZM010000042.1:0-15655 GCA_964658465.1 uncultured Nakamurella sp. | reverse complement strand
AGCCCGCCGTGCTGCAGGTGACGGGCACGGGACCCTTCGGCGTCGACTACATCAATCCGGCCGACGATCCGAGCAAGCAGCACAGCTGAGGGCGGATCGTCCCGTAGCATTGCGCTTGCGTAGAGGGACCGGCGCAAGCCGCGCCCCTTCATTCGTTTGCAGTGGGATGAAAGTCCTGGTCGACCAGCTCGTCGAGGGTGAACGGCGGTGCGGTCGGGAAGGTCGACGCCGGCAGGCCCGTCTCCGCAGCGGCTTCCTTGCGCGCATCGAGATAGGCGCTGTCGAACAGCTCGTTGCGCCGCGCCTTGAGGCTTGGGTTGTCGCGCAGGAGCCGTGCCGCGTTCAGTCGCTCGCGGGTGATCGTCGCAATCCAGCTTCGGCTTTTGCCTCCGGGCTTCTGCAATTTCAGAAGATGCAGTGCGATCAGCCGGTAGGCGGATTCCAGCGCCGCGCGTTCCGAGCGGCCCAAGGTCTCGATCTCTTCGGCGATGTTCGCGTGGTCCCCCTGTGCCGCGCGGCCCGATCGCAAAAGGGCGGCCTGCTGTTCCGTCCAGAGCAGGAAGTCGGTCTCGTAGCTGGCGCCATCGTTCGCCGGCGCCGTGCCGGCGGTTCGCACTCGGCTCGACATGGCAAGCTCCTCGCAGCGTCGAAATTAGCGCATCGCCGCCGTCGGGCAAACAATCATCGGGGCGGCTCAACCCGCCGGTAAGGCGGCGCAGCGGTGCCTCGTCGGTCAAGATGTTGCGGCTGCCGCATCCCGGCGGGCTTGTACAGGTGAGCTATCTTGTCGAAGTCGATCCGGTGCGGCGGGGTGAGTGCGTCGGGGCGCTCGGCGAGGTACGCCTTGAGGGCGTCGGCGTCGGGATGGTAAACGATGTAGACGACCGGCACGTTCATGCCGCCCCAGTACAAGAGGTCCTTCTCGGTGACCGGCGAGGAGAACGAGGCGTCGGCGTCGCGCACGACGTAGCTCGATCCGGCTTTGGACTGGACCTTGACGATCTTCCCCGTCCCGACGAGCCCTTCGCCGTCGCTCCGGGCGACGCAGAATTCGATCCCGCCGTCGATGCCGATGTCGTCCTTTTCCTGCTCGCGCCAGATGCAGGTCATCCCGTGCACGACGTTTTCGATCCGGTCGAGTCTGGACCATTCCGGCACCTTGCTCTTCGGGATGGTCTTGAACCGGGCGCGCCGCCCGGTCTGTCCGCTCGGGATCTCGGTCATGGGGCTCACGCCAAGCCGTCGCCGTCCGCGTGGGCGTCGCCCATGCGCTGGCAGTTCGAGCAGTAGGACTTGTTGCCGGCATCGCGCAGGGTCGGCTGCCCGCACGTCGTGCAGAGGCTGACGGCCCCGTGCGGGCTCGGGCGTTGGCGCCCGCTGGCGCGGAGCTCTTCGCCGAGCGCGAGCAGCTGCGCCTGCACGCTGGCGCGCTTGTCGCGCTCCTTCGACTTGTCCCACCGGATCCTGGCTGCCTGCAGGCTGACGAAGTACCGCTCGGCCAGGGCCTCGGGGCTGTCGGCGCTGGCGACCGCCGCCTCGCTCATGAGGTAGTGCGACGCGAAGACCTTGGCCTGGTGTTCGACGTCCTCGAACGGCCTGACGAACGTGCCCTTCGTTTCGACCCGGGCTCGTGCCAGGGGCACGACGTTCTTATGCAGCACGGCGTGGGCGAGTTCGTGGGCGATCGTCATTCGGGCACGCCCGTCGCCGAATACCGCCCGCATATGCGTCGAACAAGCGAGCACGACCTCGACCGACTTCGGTCCGATCCGGGTGACGGCCTCGTCGTCGCCGAGTTCTACGTCATCGACGATCGCGTAGCTGAAGGACTTCGGGCCGAAGCGCGTCTGGATCGTGTAGCGTCCGAGCACGCTCATGACGTCCGGGACGTCGCAGTCGCGGAAGCCATGCTCCCTCCGGAGCGCGGCCGCGAACTCGATCACGCGCTGATCGGACAGGGGGTCGCAGAGGTAGTGCTTCGACATTGGCGATGGCCTGCCTCGGCTCCCCCAAGCCGCGGCTCTGGTGACGATCTCGCGGCTATCCCCTAATAGCCGCGTCGGATGCCGCAGTCGCCACTATAAGCGCGTCTGCGGAAATACTTTGGGTGTGCGAGGAAATAGTTTGGTTCTCCTCACAACCGGTGGTCCAGCTCAGCTACACCCGCTCGTCCCGCCGCACGTATCGCACTTCAGGCAGGTGCCGTTGCGCACCAGCGTGAAGTTTCCGCACTCGCCGCAGGCTTCGCCCGTGTAGCCCTTCATCCTTGCCACCGTGCGCTTCTCCGCCGTCGACGCCTCGGGCTCCACGGCACCAAGGTCCTGCAGGGCGGCGGCAACGTCGCGCAGCGCGGTCTCGGCGCTGTCGTCCGGCTTCAGCGCGGTGGCGCCGTGGCTGGCGAGGATCGGCGAGGCGAGCGCCGTCGGCGCCTGCGGGCCGACATAGGTGCTGCCCTGCACGAGCATCAGCTTGTCGGCCTTGTTGCGGACGAATCCTTTGGACACGAACTTCGCGGTCGCGGCCGGCACTTCCGGCGCCGGGCCCTTGCCCTGCGCCTCGCCGCTGCCGATCACGTCGGGGCCGATCTCGCTCTGGTCGACATGCGCGAGGTCGTTGCGACCGAGGTAGGAGATCGCCAGCTCGCGGAACACGTAGTCGAGCACGCTGGTCGCGTTCTTGATCGCGTCGTTGCCCTGCACGAAGCCGGCGGGCTCGAAGCGGGTGAAGGTGAAGGCGTCGACATATTCGTCGAGCGGCACGCCGTATTGCAGGCCGACCGAGATCGCGATGGCGAAATTGTTCATCAGCGAGCGGAAGGCGGCGCCCTCCTTGTGCATGTCGATGAAGATCTCGCCGATGCGGCCGTCCTGGTACTCGCCGGTGCGCAGGTACACCTTGTGGCCGCCGACGACGGCCTTCTGCGTATAGCCTTTGCGGCGGTCGGGCAGACGCTCGCGGTCGCGCACGCGCTCGACGCGCTCCACAACCCGCTCGACGATCCGCTCGGCCACCGCGGCGGCGCGGGCCGGCAGCGGCGCGGCCTGGATCGCGTCCAGGGCCTCGTCGAGCTCGTCCTCCTCGTCGGCGATCAGCTGGGCGTTGAGCGGCTGCGACAGCTTCGAGCCGTCGCGATAGAGCGCGTTGGCCTTCAGCGCCAGGCGCCAGGAGAGCATGTAGGCTTCCTTGCAATCCTCGACGCTCGCGTCGTTCGGCATGTTGATCGTCTTGGAGATCGCGCCCGAGATGAACGGCTGCGCCGCCGCCATCATGCGGATGTGGCTGTCGACCGACAGGTAGCGCTTGCCGGTGCGCCCGCAGGGGTTGGCGCAATCGAACACCGGATAGTGCGCGAGCTTGAGGTGCGGCGCGCCTTCCACCGTCATCGCGCCGCAGACGTGGATGTTGGCGGCGTCGATCTCGGCCCTGGTGAAGCCGAGGTGGGTCAGCACGTCGAAGGCCGGATCCTCGAGCTTGTCGGCGGGCACGCCGAGCGCGCCCGTCAAGAAGTCGGCGCCGAGCGTCCACTTGTTGAAGACGAACTTGATGTCGAAGGCCGAGGCCAGCGCCCGCTCCACCTCCTCGAGCTTCGCGTCGGTGAAGCCCTTGGCCTTCAGCGTCGTGTGGTTGATGCCGGGCGCCTGGCGCAGCGAGCCGTGGCCGACGGCGTAGACCTCGATCTCGGCGATGTCGCTCTCGCGGTAGCCGAGCGTGCGCAGCGCGTCGGGCACCGCGCGGTTGATGATCTTGAAGTAGCCGCCGCCGGCGAGCTTCTTGAACTTCACGAGCGCGAAGTCGGGCTCGATGCCGGTCGTGTCGCAGTCCATCACCAGCCCGATCGTGCCGGTCGGGGCGACGACGGTCGTCTGCGCGTTGCGATAGCCGTACTGTTCGCCCATCGCCACCGCGCGGTCCCAGGCGGCGGCGGCGGCATCGGCGAGGCGCCGGTCGGGCAGGGCCGCGCGGTCGAGCGGCACCGGGGCGATCGACAGCGCCTCGTAGCCCGTCGCTTCGCCGTGCGCCGCGCGGCGGTGGTTGCGCATCACACGAAGCATGGACTCGCGGTTCTCGCCGAAGCGCGCGAAGGCGCCCCGCTCGCGCGCCATTTCGGCGGAGGTCGCGTAGCAGATGCCGGTCATGATCGCCGAGATCGCGCCGCAGAAGGCGCGGCCTTCGTCCGAATCGTAGGCGAGGCCGCCCGACATCAGGTAGCCGCCGATGTTCGCGTAGCCGAGGCCGAGCGTGCGGTAGTCGTAGGAGAGCTGCGCGATCTCACGGCTCGGGAACTGCGCCATCAGCACCGAGATCTCGAGCACCACGGTCCACAGCCGCACGGCGTGCTCGTAGGCCTCGATGTCAAAGGAGCGGTCGTCGCGACGGAACTGCATGAGGTTGAGCGAGGCGAGATTGCACGCCGTGTCGTCGAGGAACATGTATTCGGAGCACGGATTGGACGCGACGATCGGGCCGCCGGCGGGGCAGGTGTGCCAGTCGTTGATCGTGGTGTGGTACTGCAGGCCGGGGTCGGCGGAATGCCAGGCGGCATAGCCGATCTTGTCCCACAGCTCGCGCGCCTTCAGCGTCTTGTGCACCTTGCCGGTGATGCGCTTGGTCAGGTTCCAGTCGCCGTCGGCCTCGACCGCGTTGAGGAACTCGTCGGTGATGCGGACGGAATTGTTCGAGTTCTGGCCGGCCACCGTAAGATAGGCGTCGGAATCCCAGTCGAGCGCGTAGGTCTCGAGCTTGATGTCGGAATAGCCCTGGCGGGCGTATTGGATGATCTTGCGGATCGACGCGTCCGGCACGAAGGAGCGGCGGGCGAGCTTGATCTCCTTCTTGAGGTTCGGGTTCTTCTCGGGGTCGAAGCAGGCGTCGCCGTCGCCCTGGCAGTTTACGCAGGCCTTGAGGATCGCGCGCAGGTGCTTCTGCATCGCCTTCGAGCCGGCGACGAGAGCGGCGACCTTGTCCTCCTCCTTCACCTTCCAGTCAATGTAGGCCTCGATGTCGGGATGGTCGGCATCGACCACGACCATCTTGGCGGCGCGGCGCGTCGTGCCGCCGGACTTGATGGCGCCGGCGGCGCGGTCGCCGATCTTGAGGAAGCTCATCAGGCCGGACGACTTGCCGCCGCCCGAGAGCCGCTCGTTCTCGCCGCGCAGGCGCGAGAAATTGGAGCCGGTGCCGGAGCCGTACTTGAACAGGCGCGCCTCGCGCACCCACAGGTCCATGATGCCGCCCTCGTTGACGAGGTCGTCCTGCACCGACTGGATGAAGCAGGCGTGCGGCTGCGGGTGCTCGTAGGAGGAGGCCGAGGCGACCAGCTTGCCGGTCTCGTAGTCGACGTAATAGTGCCCCTGGCTCGGGCCGTCGATGCCGTAGGCCCAGTGCAGGCCGGTGTTGAACCATTGCGGCGAGTTCGGCGCCGCCATCTGCTTCGCCAGCATGAATCGCAGCTCGTCCATGAAGGCGCGCGCGTCGTCCTCGGAGTCGAAATAGCCGCCCTTCCAGCCCCAATAGGTCCAGGTGCCGGCGAGGCGGTCGAAAACCTGCTTCGAGCTTTTCTCGGGCCCGAAGCGCTCGGCCGCCGGCAGCTCGGCCAGTGCCGCGTCGTCGGCCACGTGGCGCCACAGGAAAGAGGGAACGCTGTTCTCCTCGACCGCCTTCAGCCGCGCCGGCACGCCCGCCTTGCGGAAATATTTCTGGGCGATGACGTCGGCCGCGACCTGGCTCCACGCCTTTGGGATCTCGATGCCGTCGAGCGAGAAGACCACCGACCCGTCGGGATTCTTGATCTCGCTCTTCGCCGCGCGGAACGCGATCGCGTCGTAGGGCGAGTGGCCAGCGGTCGTAAAGCGGCGGTCGAAGCGCATCTTGAAGTCCCCAGGCGTGCTAAGTGTGGCCCCGGATCGAGTATGCCGCGATTCTCACAAATCGCTAGGGATAGTTTTTCACTTTCTGTGGAACGCTAGATATGGTGGCCCCTGGGGGTTGTGTGAAGTGTGGGGATTGTCCCACGGCGCGGCAAAAAGGCAACGCGAATCGAAGAGGGTTAACAGCGGGCTCCGCGAGCGGTCGCGCACAGGAAAAGGCCCGGCGAACCTCGTCCGCCGGGCCGGTCCGTGAAGCTTATCGCGCAATCAGAGGCCGAGGACGCCCACGCCCAGAGCGCCCTGGCCGTTGAGCACGCCGGTGCCGAGCACGCCGTCGCCGCCGAAGATGCCGAGACCGAGGAGGCCGCCGTTGCCGAACACGCCGCCGTTGCGCTGCACGACGACCGGGGCGGCCGGATCGACGTAGACCGAGCGCCCGGTCGTCACCGGACCCTCGAGCGCGGCGAGGTGCCCATCAAGGAAGCCGCGGCGGTAGCCCATGCGATAGGCCTTGCTCGTCGCGCGAACCTGGTGGTGCGTCATGTGGTACCCGGAGTAGGCGTCGGCGGCGGCCGGGAGCGTCAAGCCGACCGAAGCCGTCAGGGCGACTGCCGCGGCGAGGGCTGTCTTGTTCGCTGAAAACGTCATGGGGAAAACATCCTTCTCGTGTTGCGTGCCGCCGCGCGTTTTCGCGCCGGCGCCACCATGGCGGCCCTAATCCGGCTTCGATGCTCGGGTTCCAAACGAAGCGTCGTTTCCGCATGTCCTGCCGCCGAGCGGCGTCGGTCCGTTGCAGCTCTCCGTTGCAACCGCCTCAGCTCGTGGCGGGATCCGGGTCCCGGATCATGGTGGCCGCGCTCCCGTTCGCGAGGACGGCGACGAAGACCGCATGCCGCCGCGCGAGATCGGCGCGGGCCGCCTCGTCGCCGATGTCGCCGGCGGCCGCCCGGACGAGATCGCCGTGGCGGCGCAGGGACGCGCATCGCGTCGTCAGGCGCTCGACTTCGGCGACGCGCGTCAGGACCTCGAGCAGGCGGATCAGGACGTAGGCCGAGCCCGCGGCGTTCTGCCGGACGGTGTGGAACATCGCATCGCAGAGCCCGTCGTAGTCGGTCACCGGCATGGTCAGCACGATGCGACCGTCGCGGAGGGCGACGCCCGTCGGCAGATGACGCGGAGCGAGCCGGCACAAGGCGTCGCCGAAGCGCTCGAGCACACCGCCGGCGGTGAAGGGATCGTTGATGCCGGGCGACAGGGCGCGCACGGCGATTTCGTTCAACTGACGCACCGAATACTCGATGTCCTGCAACGCCGCTGGTTTGCTACCGAACGTGATCGCGCGTCCGATCGCCTCGTCCGCCCGATCGACGACAGCCGATGCCACGGCGACCGGCGCCCCGCGCGGCACGTAATCGCCGGGGCGGACGCGCAGCGCGAGCCGGATGCCGTGTCCCGCGGCCCAGTCGGCGAGGCGGTCCGCATCCACCGCCTGCACGTAGTCGCTGCCGTCGACGACGATCGATTGCCCCGCGAGCTTGTCCGCCGGGGGCATATGATCGGCGCTCTCGCGCGTGTGCATCATGATCGAGCGCACCAGATCGTCGTGAACGCTGTCGACGACGCGCTCCACGTTGATCGAGGTGGCGATGTGGTGGACGAACCAGGTCAACGTGCCGATGCAGCCGAGGGCGAGAATGAGCGCGCCCGTCACGCCGATGTTCGGCACGAAGGCATCGTCCTGTCCCGTCCGCACGGTGCGCAGCACGATCAGCGCGTAGGCGAAGGCGCCGAGGAAGATGCCGAGCGCATATTGGTTTCGCGAGTCGCGGATGAAGTTGCGCAGCAGCCGCGGCCCCATCTGGCCCGAGGCGAGCGACAGCGCCGCGATGGTGATCGAGAAGACCGTCGAGGCGACGCCGATCGACGACGAGGCGACGGCCGAGAGCAGCGAGCGTGCCCCCTCGCCGCCGCCGGAATAGAGCAGCGAGGCGCGTAGCATATCGGTGCCGAGAAGGCCGGCATGGTCGGCCAGCACCGCGAGATGTGCGGCGACGATGCAGCCGAGCACGACAGCAGCGGGCCTCAGCCAGAACTGATCGCCGAGATCCTCGATCCTGGCCTTGAGGCGTGCGTTCATGCGTCGTGGCTAGTCGAGGCCTGCCGTCGTGTCCAATGCGGCACCGGCGCGCGCTCAGAACGGGATCGGCGAGCCGTCCCATGCGAAGAAGCCGCCGCTGTCGGCGGGCGTCAGACCGCCGATGACGCGCATCAGGTTCGCCGCCGCGACATCCGGGGTCACGACGTCGCGGTCGCCGCGAAACGGCGCGCTCAGCGCCGTCGCGACCGTGCCGGGGTGGAGCGCCGCCACGATCGTCTGCGGATGCGTCCGGCGCGTTTCGATCGCCAGCGTGCGGACGATCTGGTTGAGCGCCGCCTTCGAGGCGCGATAGCCGTACCAGCCGCCGAGCCGGTTGTCGGCGATGCTGCCGACGCGGGCCGACAGCACGGCGAAGACGCACCTCCCCTCGCGCGGCAGCAGCGGAAAGGTATGCTTGGCCACCAGGGCCGGCCCGATCGTGTTGACCGCGAAGCTGCGGGCCAAGGCCGCCGCATCGAGCGCGCGGAAGGTCTTTTCCGGCCGTAACGTGCCGTCGTGCAGGAGGCCGCTGGCGACGATGACCAGCCGCAGCGGCGGCGCCCCCGCCAGGCCCGCCGCGGCGGCGGCGATGCTCGCCTCGTCGGTCACGTCGAGGACCAGATCGCACCCGCCGGAGCGCGCTGCGGTGACGACGTCCAGCCCGGCGGAGGCAACGTGCGCTGCGAGCGCCCGTCCGATGCCGCCCGTCGCGCCGACGACGAGGGCCCGCGCGGGCCGGTCGAAATCGCCGAGATGAGGGGGTGACATCGGCGCAGCCTACTCGATCGGAGCCCGGCGCGCGACGCTCGTCGGCAACCCCGTCGCTTGGACCGTCTCGCGGCGGCGCCACCTCGGCTATAGTCGTGCCGCCCGGATGCGTGCTCGGCCGGGCCCGGAGGGCGGATGGGCCACGCTTACAGGTTCGGGATCGAGGAGGAATATTTCCTGGCCGATCGCGCCACCGGCGCCAGCCCGGATGCGGCTGCGGCCGACGCCTTCCATGCCGCCGCGGCGCGCAGCGGCCTGCCGGCCTCGCCGGAGCTCTTGAAGGGGCAGATCGAGGTCGCGACCGAGCCGGCGGCCGACCTCGCCGCTGCGGCCGCCAAGCTCAGGTCGCTGCGCCGTGCGCTCGCCGCCCTGGCCGAGGCCGAAGGTCTGATGCTGTTTGCGGCCGGCACGCACCCGCTCGCCGTCAGCGCGGCGCAGGCGACGACCGAGAAGACCCGCTACCAGGAGCTCGAGGGCGAGTTCGGCGCGCTGGCGCATCGCATGATGGTCTGCGCGACCCACGTCCACGTCGAGGTGCCCGATCCGACGGCGCGCGTCGGGCTGATGCAGCGCCTCGTCCCGTTCCTGCCGCTGCTGCTTGCGCTCTCGGTCGGCTCGCCCTTCTGGCAGGGGCAGGACACCAGGCTCGACGGGTTCCGGCTTGCCGCCTTCTCGGAATGGCCGCGCATGGGGCTGCCCGAGCTTGTCGCCGATGCCGCCGAGTTCGATCGCCTCGTCGCGCGCCTCGTCTCGGCGGGCATGATCAAGGATGCGAGCTACCTGTGGTGGTACATCCGCCCGAGCGCGAAATATCCGACGCTGGAGATGCGCATCTGCGATTCCTGTACGCGGGTCGACGACGTCGTAGCGATCGCCGCGCTCTACCGCTGCCTGGTGCGGGCTGCCGTGCGGGCGCCGCACGCGATGCCCGCCGCCGACGTGATCGAGCGCGCGGTGGCGGCCGAGAACATCTGGCAGGTGCAGCGTCACGGCGTGCGCGCGCGGCTCGTCGGCCCGGGCGCGGGCACGACATCGGTCGGCGAGGCGCTGGAGGCGGCGCTCGCGCTCGTCGCCGAGGACGCCGACGCGCTGGGCTGCGCGCAAGCCCTGGCGCCGGCGCGGACGATCGTCGCGACGGGCTCCGGCGCCGACCTGCAGCGCGCGGCGTTCCGCGCGGCGCAGGCGAACGGCGCTGATGAGGAGTGTGCGCTCCGCGCCGTCGTGCGCGCGCTGGCCGCGACGACCGCGCAATGAGCGCGGCGGTGTCGCTCGGCCCGACGCCATAACGGACCTCGCTTGACCGGCGGCCGCGTCCTCGCCGATAGACGGCGCCTCACGCCGGGCTTTTCATGCGCCACATCTTGCTCCTCCTCCCCTGCCTCTTGGCGCTCGCCGTGCCGCTCTACGATCGCGACGCGCCGCGCCTGTTCGGCTTTCCGGTCTTCTATTGGGCGCTGTTCCTGCTGGTGCCGGTGTCGGCGCTGTTCGTCTATGCGGCGTTCCGGCTCGATCGCGCGAAGGGCAAGGCG
This sequence comes from uncultured Nakamurella sp., assembly GCA_964658465.1. Taxonomy (GTDB): domain Bacteria; phylum Pseudomonadota; class Alphaproteobacteria; order Rhizobiales; family Beijerinckiaceae; genus RH-AL1. Next base: position 5,354 of record CAZZZM010000042.1, on the reverse strand, counting down.
TGACCTCGGAGCTCCAGCCACCCCATCTCGACGTCGTGGCGACCGCCGTCTTCGTGTTCTTCTTCGGGCTCGTCACCTTGATCGGCTTCTTCGCCGGCCGCTGGCGCCGCGGCGACCTGTCGGATCTGCACGAGTGGGGCCTCGGCGGACGCCGCTTCGGACCCTGGGTGTCGTGGTTCCTGATCGGCGGCGATCTCTACACCGCCTATACCGTCATCGCCGTGCCGGCGCTCGTCTACGCCTCTGGCGCGATGGGCCTCTTCGCGGTGCCCTACACGATCCTCATCTATCCGCTGCTGTACCTCACCTTCCCGCGGCTGTGGGCGGTGACGCACAAGCACGGCTACATCACCGCGGCGGACTACGTCTGCGGGCGCTACGGGTCGCGCTGGCTGGCGCTGGCGGTCGCGATGACCGGCATCGTCGCCACCATGCCCTACATCGCCCTGCAGCTCGTCGGCATGGAGAAGGTGATCCAGGCGCTCGGCTTCTCGAACTTCAACGTCGCGATCACGATCGCCTTCGTGATCCTCGCGCTCTACACCTATTCCTCCGGGCTTCGCGCGCCGGCGATGATCGCCTTCGTCAAGGACATCATGATCTATGTCTTCGTCGTCGCGGCGGTGGTGATCGTGCCGATCAAGCTCGGCGGCTACGGCGCGATCTTCGACAAGGCCGCGGCCGCGCTCGCGATCAAGGCCGCCGCCACCGGCAAGCCGGCCGGCATCCTGCTCAAGGACGCGCAGATCGTGCCGTTCGCGACGCTGGCGCTTGGCTCGGCGATGGCGCTGTTCATGTACCCGCACTCGATGACCGGCATCCTGTCCGCGTCGTCGGGCAACGCGATCCGCCGCAACGCCTTCATGCTGCCGGCCTATTCGCTGGTGCTCGGGCTCATCGCCCTGATGGGCTACATGGCGCTCGCCGCCGGCATCCAGACCAAGGACGCGCAATCGGCGGTGCCGCTGCTGTTCCACGCGATGTTCCCGTCGTGGTTCGCGGGCTTCGCCTATGCCGGCATCGCCATCGGCGCGCTGGTGCCGGCCGCCGTCATGTCGATCGGCGCCGCCAACACGTTCACCCGCAACGTCTGGAAGCCGTTCGTCGACCCCACGATCGCGCCGCGGCAGGAGGCGCAGCTCGCCAAGCTGATGAGCCTCGTGGTCAAGGTCGGCGCGCTGCTCGTCATCCTGGCCATGCCGACGAAGTTCGCGATCGACCTGCAATTGCTCGGCGGCGTCTGGATGGTGCAGATCTTCCCGACCGTCATCCTGGGCCTGTTCACCCGCTGGTTCTCGGCGTGGGCGCTGCTCGCCGGCTGGGCCGTCGGCATCGTCCTCGGCACCGTCCTGTCGGCCGGCGCGACGGCTTGGGTGCCGGTGCACGCGCTGTGGGGCGGGATCGCCGCCTACAACGGCGTCACCGCGCTCGTCGCGAATTTCGCGGTCGCCGCCGTCCTGTCGGCGCTGCTGCCGAACGACGCGCAGGACGCGACGCGGGCGGAGGATTACGACGATCTCCGCATCGCGGTGCCGGCGGAGTGAGGGGAACCTCTCGGCGCGATCCGCGCTAGCCGCGCATGACCGAACAGACCCTCTACAGCGTCGAGATCGACCATCTCCCCGAGGAGAAATTCGCCGCGGCCGACGTGCGCGACGCTGCACGGAAGGTCGTGGAGATGATCGCCCAGCGGCCGGGCCTGCTCGCCTTGCCGGACGACGAGCCGGTGCAGATCAAGCGCCCCGATCGCACCCCCTGGGGCCGGAACCTGTCGCTCGGCGATTTCCGTCACGGCGACATCGCCACCGAAGGCGATGACGCGGACGGTCCCGTGCGACCGGCGAGCCCGAGCGCCTAGCACCCGGAGAGCCTGGAAAAGTCTTACCGCGACGTTGCGTCATTGGCCCGAATGCGCCGTTTCGGCTGAAGGGGCCGGCAACGGCCGTGCGCTACACTCCGTTGAAAGTTAACGGAGTTCTCAGTCATGACCGCTTTTCTCTTTCTGCCGACGGCGGCGGGTCAGGGAGCCCAGCGGCGCGTCGACTTCGCCAACATCGCCGCGCTGTTCGCCGAGATCGAGGAGCCGGCGGCCAGGCGGCCCGATCGCGGCGTCTTCGCACGGGTCCTGGCGATCCTGCTCATTCTGCTGTTCGCGGTCGGCGACATGGTGCTGGTGGCGCGCCCAGACGCGGCCGCCTACGCACCGCCCGTCGCGGCGCAGGGGCGATCGGTCACGACGCTCTGACAAGCGTCGCGACGAAGAAGCCGTCCGTCCCGGTGCGATGGGGCGAAAGCCGCAGCCCGACCCCTGTGGGGTCGGCGAACGCGGCCAGCGCGTCGAGCCCGGCCGCTGCGGCGACCTCCGCCGCCGGCCGCACCGCAAAGCCGGTCTGGCCGGCGAGAAACGCCGCGATCCGCGCCTCGTTTTCCTCCGCCAGCAGCGAGCAGGTGACGTAGACGAGCCGGCCGCCGGGCTTCACGTAGGTGCAGGCCTGCGCCAGCACCTCGTCCTGCTCCTTGATCCGCACCTCGAGCGCGCCGGGCCGGATGCGCCATTTCGCATCCGGGTTGCGGCGCCAGGTGCCGGTGCCGGTGCACGGCGCATCGACCAGCACCAGATCGCAGCGCTCGCGGAGATCCTCGATCGGCGGCACGCCGCGTTTCGGCGCCCGGACCTGGACGTTGCGCGCGTTCGATTTGTCGAGGCGCGGATAGAGCCCGGCGAGGCGGCGCCCGTCCGCGTCGGTGGCATAGACCTGGCCGCGGTTCTCCATCAGCGCGGCCATCGCCAGCGTCTTGCCGCCACCGCCGGCGCAGAGGTCGAGCACCTGCTCGCCAGGCTTCGGCGATGCCAGCAGGCAGGAGAGCTGCGAGCCTTCGTCCTGGACCTCCACTTGGCCTTTGACGAAGGCCGGCTCGCCGGCGAGCGCCGGCCCGCGGCCGTCGGCGCCGAGCGGCAGTCGCAGCCCGGTCGGCGCGTGCGCGGCGGGGGTTGCCTCGAGATGCGCCAGCGCGGCGAGGACCTTCTCGCGCGTCGCCTTCAGCGTGTTGACGCGCAGATCGAGCGGCGCGCGCGCGGCCATCGCCTGCATCTCCGGCACCACGGCATCGCCGAGCACCGCGGTCAGCGGGCCTTCGAGCCAGTCCGGGAAATCGCCGCGCACGGGGGCCGGCGCGTCGGCGAGCGTGCGGGTAGACAATGCGGCGCGCTCGGCCTCGGTGAGCGCTTCGGGCGCATGCGCCTCGCCGGTGAACAGCGCGGCGACGGCGTCGAGCTCCATGCCGCGGGCGACGTGGAGCGCGCCGATCAGGCGGGCGCGCGGGGTGTCGGCCTCCATGATCCAGGCGGCGGAGGCGCGCCGGCGCAGCGTGTCGAAGACGAGCGCGGCGACGGCGGCGCGGTCCTTCGAACCGGCGAAACGGTGCGACAGGCCCCAGTCCTTGAGCGCGTCCGGCGCCGGTCGGTGCCGCGCCTCGATGTCGGCGAGGATCTCGATCGCCGCCGCGAGCCGGCCGCCCGGCGTCACGCGATCACCGTGCCGAAGAAGGCCCCGACGAAGATGAGGGTCCACAGAAGCGCCGTCGCCGCGGCGGAGCCGAGGAAGGCGAGCCCGCGCAATTGCACGACGTTGGCGCCGGTATGGATGACCGCATGCACGATGCGGCAGGCGACGAAGGCCCATTCGAGCAGCACGAACAGCCAGCCCGTCTGATGCAGCACGATGCCGAAGATCACCGCGAGGAAGAACAGGACCGGCATCTCGAACTGATTCGCGTAGCAATTGGCGATCTGGCGGGCGCGGGCGGGCATCGCCGCGTCATCCAGCGCGATGTCGTGGCCGGTGATGCCGTGCGCGCGCATCGCCGCCCTGCGGGCGCCGGCGAGCAGGCCGAGCAGGACGAAGACGAGCGCGACCTCGACGAGGACGGGGAGTAGGACGGACTGGATGGACATGCGCGCTTTCAGGAGGACGCGAAGGCGATAGCACGATCCGCGCGCGCGAGGTCAAACGGCGGCACGAGGTCAAACGGCGCGTGCGCGTTCGTGCTATGCATTCGCGATGTGCAACCTCTACTCGCTCACGCGATCGCAGGACGCGATGCGGCAGCTCTTCGCGATCGACGAGGATGCGACCGGCAACCTGCCGCCGCTGCCGGACATCTTCCCCGACCAGATGGCGCCGGTCGTGCGCCTCGCCGACGGCACCCGCCGGCTCGAGATGATGCGCTGGGGTATGCCGGGGCCGCCGCAATTCGGCGGTGCGCCGGTCACCAACATCCGCAATCCGGCGAGCCCGCATTGGCGGCGCTGGCTCGCGCCGGAGAGCCGCGTCCTCGTCCCGCTGACCTCGTTCTGCGAGTGGGCCGACACCAGGCCGCGCAAGACCCCGACCTGGTTCGCGCTCGACGAGGGCCGCCCGCTCTGCGCCTTCGCCGGCCTGTGGACGACCTGGCGCGGCACGCGCGGGCCGAAGGCCGCGCCGGTCGAGGGGGAGCATGCGCTGTTCAACTTTCTCACGACGACCGCCAACGGCGTCGTCGGCCCCGTGCATCCCAAGGCCATGCCGGTGCTCCTGACGAGCCAAGAGGAATACGACGTGTGGCTGCGCGCCCCCTGGGCGGAGGCCAAGGCGCTGCAGCGTCCGCTGCCCGACGCGCACTTGCGCATCGTCGCGCGCGGCGAGAAGGCCGACGGGGCGCCGGAAGCCGCGCCGCCCACCGTGCCGGCGCAGCTCGACCTGCTGGGGTAGACTTCGCGCGGCGACGCGGTCCACGCGTCTTCGCACCGGTTGAAGGCGCCCGCTTCCGGCTCCACATCCGTAGGTCTGCTAGAAGATCAGTCAGGAGACCTGTCGGACCATGAGCGTCGCCTTCACCCGCGAGGAGGACGTCGAGGCGGCCGCCGCGCATCTGCCGGATCGGCCGATCTCGCCGCATCAGAATCTCGTCACGCCCGCCGGCCTCGCGGCTCTGGACGAGGCGCTGGCGGCGGCGCGCGCGGCGCATCAGGCGGCGCAGGCCGGCGGCGACATCCGCACCGATCGCGCGGCGATGGCGATCGCGACGCGCGACCTGCGCTATTACGCGGCGCGTCGCGCCAGTGCGCAGGTCGTGGAGGTGAAGCCCGACGTCGACGCCGTGCAGTTCGGCGGCAGCGTCACCTTCGAGCGCGACGACGGCCGGCGCCAGACCTTCCGTATCGTCGGCGAGGACGAGGCCGACGCGGCCAAGGGCTCGGTGTCGCACGTGTCGCCGCTCGCTCGCGCCCTGCTCGGCCGCAAGGTCGGCGACGTCGCGACGATGGGCGACCAGGAGCTCGAGGTCATCGCCACCGCCGCCGGCTGAGTGCGGTC
>CAZZZM010000041.1:0-15659 GCA_964658465.1 uncultured Nakamurella sp. | reverse complement strand
CGCAAGCGGGAGAAGGAAGGGACGGTGGCATCTCGTTGCCGCTGCAGGCTGCCTGGTCGCGTTGCCGCTCGCCGCCCTCGCGCTCGACCGCGCGTTTCCGCCCAACCTCGCGCGCCTCACACCCTCCCCGATCGTCGAGGACCGGCACGGCGCGATGCTGCGCGCCTTCGAGACCTCGGACCAGCAATGGCGGCTCGCCGCCGACCCGGATCGTGTGTCTCCAACCTACCTGCGCCTGCTCGTCGCGATCGAGGACAAGCGCTTCTGGCATCACCCCGGCGTCGATCCGGCGGCAATGCTTCGTGCTATTGGCCAGCTCGTCACGCACGGCCGCATCGTATCTGGCGGCTCGACGCTGACGATGCAGGTCGTGCGCCTGCTCGAGCCGCGGCCGCGCACGCTGCGCTCGAAGATCATCGAGATGGCGCGTGCGCTGCAGCTCGAAGCGCGGATGAGCAAGCGCGACATTCTCGCCGCCTATCTCACGCTGACGCCGATGGGCGGCAATCTCGAGGGCGTGCGCGCCGGCAGCCTCGCCTGGCTCGGCAAGGAGCCGAAAAGCCTCTCGGATGCCGAGGCGGCGCTGCTCGTCGCGCTGCCGCAGGCGCCGCGCGCCAATCGGCCAAGCGCCCACCCTGCACGCGCGACCTGGGCGCGCGACAGGATCGTGGCGCTGGCCCGCGACGCGGGCGTGCTGGATGCCGACGCCGCACGCGCGGCCGTCGCCACGCCGTTGCCAGCGACGCGCAAGCCGCTTCCGCGCCTCGCGCCGCATCTCGCCGAAGAGCTCGTGGCGGACGGCCCCGCCGGCGTGCCGATCCGCACGGCCCTGGACACTGCCGTTCAGACCGCCGTGGAGCGCGTGCTGCGGCAGACGCTCGACGCCCTGCCCCATCCGGTCAATGTTGCGGCGATCGTCGCCGACTGGCGCACCGGCGAAATCCTCGCGCGCGCCGGCAGCGGCGACTACGGCGATCCGCGGCGCAGCGGCGCGATCGACATGACACGCGTGCTGCGCTCGCCGGGCTCGACGCTCAAGCCCTTCATCTACGGCATGGCCTTCGACGGCCTGCTCGCGCATCCCGACAGCCTCGTCCGCGACGAGCCGACCCGCTTCGACGATTACGCCCCGCACAATTTCGACGGCGGCTTCCATGGCGACGTGACCGTGCGCCACGCCCTGCAGGCCTCGCTCAACCTGCCCGCCGTGGTGACGCTGCAGCGGGTCGGGCCGGTCGCCTTCGCGGCACGGTTCCGCGATGCCGGCCTGCCGCTCGCCTTCGACGACGACAGCGTCGCGCCGAGCCTGCCGATCGCCCTTGGCGGCGTCGGCATTTCGCTGGAACGGCTCGTTGCCGCCTATGCCGCGCTGGCCGACGGCGGCCGGGTCAAGCCGTTGATCGAGCGCACCGACATCGCGCCGCCCGCACAGAGCGATGCGCGGCTGCTCAACCGCGCCGGAGCGGACGCCGTCGTCGATATCCTCGCCGGCATGCCGCCGCCGAAGGGCCTCGCGACGCGGAGCGGCGGCATCGCCTACAAGACCGGCACCTCCTACCGCTTCCGCGACGGCTGGGCGGTCGGCTTCGACGGCGCGCGGGTGGTCGGCGTGTGGATGGGGCGCGCCGACGGCGGCTCATGCGTCACATGCGTCGGCATGGCCTCGGCCGGCATCCTGTTCCGCCTCTTCGACCAGCTCGCGCCGGCGCCGCTTACACCGCGCGCTCTGGCGCCGGTATTCGCCGCGCCGCCGCCGCCCGGTCTCGTGCGGTTTACGGCCGCCAACCAGACAATGCGCACAGCCGATCCGCGCATCACCTTCCCGCTGCCCGGCGCCCGGATCCTCGTCGATGCGACGTCACCCGGCGTCGCGCTCGATGTCGAAGGCGGGCGGCGCCCCTATGCCTGGGGCGTCGACGGGCATCCGCTCGCCGGCCGCGGCTTCGCTCGAACCGCCGAATGGCGCCCGGACGCCGAGGGCTTCGCGACCCTAAGCGTCACGGACGCCGCCGGACGCAGCGATGCCGTGCGCGTCAGGATCGTGCGGCGGGGAGATTAGGCCCCCGCTCGCGCGAGCCGGCCAAAGGCTAGTTCGTGCCGTTGTTCAGCTCGAAATCGCCGTGGCCGCCCGCGACGTGCACTTCGCCGTCCTTGTCGATCATGAGCTTGGCGCTGCCGCCGACGACCCGGCTGGTGCCGAACGCGAGATCGCGGAATCCGCACTTGTCGGGACACGCGAAATCGGCAGAGGCGCCGGCGGCGAGGGTCTTCGTCGCATCGGTCTTGCCGTCGTTGACGACGATCGTATGCGACTTCGAATCCTGGTTGGTGACGGTCACGGCGAAGGCAGGGCTCGCTGCCAGGACGCCCGTGCCGATGACGGCGGCTGCCATGATGAAACGCATCGTCTCCTCCTGATTTTCTGTGCCTCGGGCCTGGTGTCGCCCGATGGAGAAGACTTGGCGCACGCGCCTCGCCGCGGCGAGGAAAGTGGATGCGAAGATAGGTTTGTCACCAAATGTTAAGGATCGCGCCTCGACGCCTGCGGCACCTCCCACGCGCCCGAGCGAAACCGACAAGACCTGTCGCGGTGGATACGACTTACTTCGACGCCGGCACCGGGCCGGGCGCGAGGCCTGGCGCGACGGGGCCGCCGATCTGCGGCACCGGCTTGCCGTCGACGCGCGGCGCGTTGCGGATCGCGTCCGAATCCATCTCGAGACAGGTGAGCACCTCGACATAGCTCGGGCTCGGCGTTCGCGACTGCTCGACGCAATTCGAGCGGTCCTTCGGCTTGAACGTCGACCAGCGCTTGCTGAGCTGGTCCTTGGCGGCCATCTCGTCCTGCATGCAGCCCTTGTAGGCATTGACCCGGTCGTCGCCGGTCGAGAATTTCTGGGCGTCGGAGCACGATCCCTTGACGTCGAGAGCCGGAACCCCGCCGCCCTCGCGATAGGTCCGCGCCGCGGCGGGCAGCCCCGCGCCGGCCACGAGCGTCGCCACCAGTACGATCCGAACCGCCCGCATGTCCCATCTCCTTCAGCCGCGTCGTCAACACGCCATATAGCGTGACCGTTGCGGCCCGATACGGCAACGTTTGCGTGTTTCCTCGCCGGTCAGCATTCGGCCGGAGCCCGTGCCCACGCCGATGGTTACGCGGCACATCGCCTTGTATTGGCCCAAGAGGGCTGCTTAGTCCCGCGCGAAATGACGCGGAGACCCGTATGCGCTGGCATCTATCGTCCACCCTTGCTCTAGCGATGGCCGCTGCCGCGAGCTTGGCGGCGCTGGCCCCCGCTTCCGCGGCGGTCTGCCACGATCCGGCCGGCTTCGAGGCCTGGCTCGGCAAGATCAAGCAGGAGGCGGTCGCGCAGGGCATCTCCGAGCGCGTCGCCGACGAGGCGCTGTCCGGGGTGCAGTTCGACCAGAGCGTGATCCGCCGCGACCACGGCCAGGGGGTCTTCCACCAGACCTTCGAGCAGTTCTCGCAACGCATGGTGCCGCCGCGCCTCGCCCGCGCCCGCGCGCTCGAGAAGCGCTACGCCGACGTGTTCCAGCGCATCCAGGCCCAATACGGCGTCCCGCCGGAGCCGCTGCTGGCCATCTGGGGGCTCGAGACGGACTTCGGCGCCACCCACGGCAATTTCCGCATGATCCAGTCGATCGCGACGCTCGCCTACGACTGCCGCCGCTCCGACATGTTCAAGTCTGAGCTCTTCTACGCGATGAAGATGGTGCAGGCCGGCGTTTCCCCCGACGCGCGCAGCGCCTGGGCGGGCGAGATCGGCCAGACACAGTTCATGCCCTCGACCTACATCAAGTACGCGGTCGGCGGCCGCGACCTCGATCATTCGGTCTCCGACGTGCTCTCGTCCACCGCCAACTTTCTGAAGGCGCACGGGTGGCAGCGGGGCGCCGGCTGGGCGCCGGGCGAGCCGAACTTCCCGGTGATCCAGGAGTGGAACAAGGCGGCGATCTATTCGCGCACCATCGCCTATTTCGCGACCCGCCTCGCCGGCGGCTCGGACGCCGCTTACGGCGGCGGCGGCGGTGGCGAGGAGCCCGCTCCGCGTCGCCGCTCGCACCGCGACGATTCCATGGACCTCGATCAGGGCGGCGGCAACGCACCGCCGAGCGTGCTCGACGAGCAATAGGCGTTCAGCCGGGCGCCGGCAGCCCGAGCCACGTCCGCAGGCCAGGGTGTCGCCGCAGCACGGCCGCCTCCAGCGCCAGCACGACGGCGAGCGAGATGCCGAACATCGGCATGTAGATCGCCAACGTCGCGACCGCGGCGCAGAGGCCGAGCCCGGCGCGCGGCCGACCGCGTGACATGGGCGCGCCGAGCCGGCCCGCCGGACGCCGTCGCCACCACAGCACGGCGCCCGAGATCGCCAAGACCACCAGCAAAAGCGCCGTGAGCGTGCCGAGGATCTGGTTGGCGAGACCGAAGAGCTGGCCCTCGTGCGCCGCCACCCCGTAGCCGATCGCCCGGTCGATCCAGTGCCGCTGCGCGAAGTCGAGGCGGCTCACCACCCTGCCCGTCGCGCCATCGACCGCGACCGTCGTGCGCAACGGCCGGTCGGCCGCGTCCGAGGCCGCCGACCACGGCGCTCCGGCGGACCGCGGCGGCGTCAGGTTCACTGGCGGCGCGAGACCGAGCGGAACCACGGTCGCGATGACCCGCGCAAGATCGCCTCGAGGAGCCGTCACCCCCGGCATCGCCATATGCCCGGCGTGCTCGCCGGACATCGCCTCCTGTCCCGCGGGCTTGCCGCCGATCGACCAGTCGACGGGTCCGTGCGCGGTCCCGGTGAGCGCGCGGATTTCGGCGAGATAGGTGCCCCATCCCTTCGCCCAGGGCAGACCCGTGAGGATCAGTCCGAGCGCCAGGAGCGAAACCCAAAGTCCGGCCGTGGCGTGCAGATCGCGCCAGAACAATCGTGGCCCGGCACGCAGGCGTGGATACAGCACGCCGGCAAGTCGCGCCGGGCCGCGCGGCCACCAGAGGTAGAGCCCCGTGAGTAGCATCACGATCGCCCAGCAGGCGGCGATCTCGACGAGATAGCTGCCGATCGCACCGGCGAGCAGCTCGCCGTGAAGATGGAAGAGGAGGCGCATCGGTCGCGACTCGTCCCGCACGACATCGAGCACCGCGAGCGAGCGCGGGTCGACCATCACGCGCCAGTCCTCGCCGCCCTTGGCGACGAGGATGCGCGTCGCCGCATGCTCGTTTGCCGGCAGCACGTAATGGTGCAGCTTCGCGCCGGGCATGGCGGCGAGCGCCGCAGCGACCTGCGCCTCCGGCGAGGCCAGCGGCCCCGTGGTGGCGAGATGGTCGTAGGGCCGATCGAGCACAGCCTCGATCTGCGGCCGCCACAGGTAGATCGAACCGGTCAGGGCCAGCCAGATCACGAACGGGATGCAGAAGAGCCCGGCATAGAAATGCCAGCGCCAGACCGCGTTGTACCAGCGAACGCCGGTCGCATCAGAACTTGACACGGACGCCTCCATAGAAGCTGGCCGGCGTGCCGGCGTAGATGGAGCCGCTCGTCGCCGCGACCGTCGCCGCGCCGTTCTGCCGCCCCGTCGTCGCATCGATCGAGTCCGCGACGTTGTTCGCCGAGGCGACGTAGGTCCGGTTGGTGATGTTGCGCGCCTCGACATAGGCCGAGACCGACTTGACCGCGCTGTCCCTCACGTCGCGCGTGTAGTGCAGGTTGACGTTGACGAGGTCGTAGCCGGGCGCCTTCAGGAGATTGGCGTTGTCGACGTAGAAGTCGCCCTGCTTGTCGTACTCGACATAGGCACCGAGCCCCTTTGCCGCCCCGCTCGGCACGTCGTAGCCCAGGCGCACGAGCAGCTCGTGCAGCGGCACGCCGGGGAGCCGGTTGCCGGCGCGGTCGAAGACGTTCGTCATCGTGCCGGCGCTGAGTTGCTCTTTGTACTGCGTGTAGATCTGGTCGTCGTAGGTGTAGGCGGCGGTGAGCAGCCAGCCGGGCGAGAACGCCCATTTGGCCAGCGCCTCGACGCCGCGGTGCTCGGAGCGCGGCGCGTTGAACGTGTAGGTCATGAGGCCGGGACCGGCCGACTGGTTGATCAGCTCGTCGTGGAAGAATTCGTAGAAGCCGTCGACGCTGAGCGAGAGCCGCTTCGTCCAGTCGTAGCCGACGAGCAGGTCGTAGCCGAGATTGGTCTGCGGCTTCAGCTCGGTGTTGTTGCCCGCCAAACCGTTCGAGGTGACGAAGAGGTTCGAGACTTGCGGCGTTCCGTAGCCGGTCGCGACACGACCCGTGACCGTCCATCTGTCGATGGGCTTGAACACGAGCGACGCCTCCGGCGCCGCGTTCAGGAACTTGCGGTCGGCGTCGATCGGGGTGACCGTCGAGATCACGCGCGGCGCCGAATAGGTGAAGCTCGTGGACTGGCCCGACAGCAGGCTGCGCTCGACGCCGACGCCCGCGACGAGGGTGAGGCGCTCGTCGAGCCTGACCTCCTCGCGCAGCCGCGCGCCGTAGCTGCTCTGCGATGTCGGGACGCTCTGGTAGAGGCCGCCGAGCGCCGCGTTGCCCCCCGGCGCGACGTAGTAGGTGAAGGCGTTGGTGTTCAGCGTGTCGCCGAAGATCGCCGCGTATGTGGTGGCCGGCAGGCCGAAGATCGGCATGTGCCCGACGATGTCGGTGATGACGTTGACCGACGGGTAGTCGCCGACGGAACTCATGAAGCCCGTCGGCTGGTTGATGTGGCGATCGTCGTAGGTGACCTGCGTGCGCCACGTCGCCGCCGTGCCGAAATCGTGCTCGTAGCGCACGCCGAGGATTGCGCGATTGTCGTTGCGACCGAAGCCGGCGTCGTTGGCGCTCTGAGGAATCGTCGCGCCGTTGAAGCCGTTTTGGTAGAGGTTGATGGTCTGGCAGCCGGCGACCGTGCTCGTGCCGGTGGCGCAGCCCCGCTGGTAGGGGTTCTGGGTGAATTGGTTCAGCGACAGGCGGTTCGAGAGGTCCGCCTGGAGATGATTCTCGATGAGCTTGAACGTCAGCCGATCCTCCGGCGTGATCTGGGCGGTCAACATCGCGTTCACGGTCTGCGTGCCGAAGGTGCTGTGGATCGTCTTCGAGCTGCCGACGACGTTGCTCGCGAAGACCGACGTCTCGACGGTGCCGCTCTTCTGCCCGTACAGCAGGTAGGTGTTGAGGTAGCCGTAGCTGCCGGCGTTCGAGCCGACCTCGAGACCGTCGACCGCGCCGCCGGGCTTCGTGTGGAAGTCGATGGCGCCGCCGGTCGCGTAATTGCCGTAGAGCGCCGAGCTCGGCCCCCGCACCACGTCGACGGCACCGTAGGCATGCGGGTCGATGAGGTCGCTGCGCGACAGGCCGTCCGGCTGCGTCACCGGGAAGCCGTCGTCGAAGACGACGATGTTGCGGATCCCGAAGCCGACCTGGGCGCCCGAGCCGCGGATCGAGATGCCGATGTCGCGCGGGCCGTTGCCCTGCTTCACCGAAATGCCGGGGCTGTCGACGAGCAGGTCGGCGACGCTGAAGGCGCGCGTGTCCTCGGTGCGGTCGGCGCCGATGGTCGTCTGCACCTGCCCGACCGGCGTTGCGGTGACGGATGTCGGGGTCGGTTTCGCCGGGCCGCTCGGCGACTGGGCGATCTCGATCTCGGGAAGCGAGATGGTCTGGGCATTTGCGGCGCCCGATCGAACGAGCGCGAAGGCGAGGATGAGCGCGAGCCGCGACGCGGACGCGCGCGCGAACCCCGGCCCGAAGGCTGAGCAGGACATGGTGATCGATCTCGAAGCGAGCTGATGAGACCGGTGCCGAGGCGGCGCCGGCGAGGGCTTGCAGTCTCAGATCGAGGAGGGTGGGTCCCGCGGTCGGTGGGCGCGCCATGGTCGACCCAGGCTCGCCGTCGTCGTGGCAAGCCGCCAGCGGAGCGGGCTCGACACGGGAAAATCGAGGCGCGTGTAGAGCGGCCGGTCGTCGAGCGGCGCGCCCCCGAGATAGGCGTGGCAGAGCGGGCAGCAATGATGCTCGTGCGACGAATGCGCCGGCTGGTCACTGCCCGCGGGAGCGTGCGTGCAAATGACCGAGAACGGATCGGGCGCGGCCTGCATCCGCTCGGCCGCAGCCGGCGCGAGCAGCTGCGCCCAGATCGCGAGCGCGAAGAGACAGATGCCTATGATGCCGAAACGATGCATACGTCCGCGCGAGAAGCGACCGGGTGGACGACCTAGCAGGCGTTCACGATCGGTGTCGATGGCAGGACCGCGCAAGCGCCGCCGGAGCGGACCTCGTGTTGCCGATGGGCGACGTCGACGGACGGCGTCGGACCTCGCCCAGGGGACCGAGACGCCCGGCCCCTCACAGGTCGATCCCGGCGGCGGCCATGCGGGCCAGACCGGCGCGCTCGTGCTCGTGCCAGACCTTGTCGAACACGAGATTGCCCGGGCGGCCGACCCCCGGCCAATGGATGAAGGTGATCGCCTTCCCCCATTCGTCGTAAGGCCCGTCGCTGCGGAAATCGATCCGTTCGGCCTTGTGGTAGCTCTGCGGGGAGAGTTCCGGCATCAGGTCGGGCAGCTTGCGGATCTTCAGGCGCTTGCGGTGCGTCACGAAGTTCACCAGGGGTTGCGCGTAGAGGCCGCCGCGCTGCCGCACCCTGTCGAACGTCTTCTCGTCCGCGTCCATGGCCTCGTGGAAATCCTCGACCGCGAGGATGTTGCGCGAGGTGATGAAGAAGCCGTCGTTGAACAGCGTCGCGCCGCGCAGGTAGTCGAGCTTCTGCGCCGCGTCGTTGTAGACGTAGTCGAACGTCTCAGCGACGACGATGAAGTCGGTGACACCGGGCTCGAGGCGCCCGAGCGCCGGGGTCAGGTCGCGAAACAGCAGGATGTCGACGTCGAGATAGACCACCTCGTCGAGGGGAAGCGCCAAGCTGAGCAGCTTGCGGAGGCGGTTGCGCTTGTTCCAGCCGAGCGGGAAGAGGCGCTTCGACAGCGCATCGAGGGCGGCGCAATCGACGTCGGCGAAGGCGATCCCGTAGGCCTCGGCGACGCGCCGCGTCTGCGCGACGTTGTCGTCGTAGGGGATCAGGTAGACGGGGAGGCTCGCGTTCGTCGCCTTCCAGCTCTCGAGGAAGGCGAGGAGCCAGTGCATCACCTTGTCGTTGGCGACGATGGCGATCCCCCGCGAAGGATTGGTCGAAGTCATGGCCCCAGCTATCGCGGCGGGCGCGGGAGGGCAACCGCCAGGGGCTCGGTTGTCGGGGCGCCCGCCTGGCGCTACACCGAGGCCGTCGTGCGCGAGACCTCGCCGTCAGGATGCCTCGAACGCGGGGTACAGGGGAAACGTCGGCGCCGCGATCGCGACGACGCGGGGATTTGATGCCGAAGCTCCTCTACATCTACCTGGCCAAGCGGATGGCGCTCTCGGCGCTGCTCATCGAGGTCTGCCTCTGCGTGCCGGTCGTCATGACCTCGATCTTCCACTACCTGCCGCCGACGGCGGTGCGCAGCGGCCTGCTGCTGCCGGCGCTGCTCGGGACCATGCCGACCGTCCTCTACATCGCCCTGCCGATCGCCGTCGGCGTCGCGGTGATGCTCGAGTTCGTGCGCATGTCCTCGGAGGGCATGATCGCGGTGCTCTACTCGTTGCGCCTCTCGGTCTGGTCGATCTGCATGCCGGCTGTGGCCGTCGCCCTGCTGGCGGTGGGGATCGGCTATGCGCTCTCCTCGTGGATCGCCCCCAATTACGTCGGCGAGATGCACGACGTCATCTTCGTGATCCGCAATTCCCTCAATCACCGGATGCTGGAGCCGGCGCATTTCTACACGTTCGACGACGGCCACCGCACCATGTACTTCCAGCGCTGGCGGACGCCCGACATCGCCTCGAACATCTTCATCAACCAGTTCAATCCGGAAAAGCAGGAAGAGCAGATCATCACCGCCGACCAGGCCGAGTTCCGCCGCAACGAGCGGGGCGTCGTGCTGGTGCTCACCGACGGCTCGATCCAGACCCGCCCCAAGGGCAGCCTCAACATGCGCGCGGCGAACTTCGACGAATACGTGATGCCGATCGCCATGCAGGGCTCGGGCGGCATGCCGAAACGGCCCTGGCGCGGCGTCTTCGAGCGGTCGGGCAACGACTTCCTGGCCGACCGTTCGAACGAGGAAGCGGACCCGCACCGGCTCGCCGAATGGACGAGCGAGGCGGCCAAGCGGCTCGGCATCCCCGTGCTGGCGCTGACCCACGTGCTGTTCGGGATCGCGCTCGTCCTCACCGTGTCCTCGGCCACCGGCCGCGGCTCGACCGCGACCACCATGACGATCCTCGCCGTGCCGGCGCTGCATATCGGCCTGCTCATCTCCATGGAGACGCTGGTCCGCAAGGATTCGAGCCTCGTCTGGATCGTCGCCGTCGCGATCCTCGTCGAGCTCGCCGCCGCGCTGGTGCTGCTGCAGCGGCAGAACCGCGTGCAGGGCACCGGCCGACGCCGCCGCGCCGGCGTCCCCGATGCCGCGCTCGGCCAGCCGGCGGTCTGACCGTGAGGACCGGCCGCAGGAGGGACCGATGACGGAGCCGCTCCGCGTCCTCCTCTATGCGCCGCATTTCGCGGAATACGCTCTGCGGCTGGCCGAGGGCCTCGCGGCGCGGGCGCGCGTCCTGCTCGTGTGCGAGCGCCGCAATCTCGCTGCCGAGGCGCCCGCGGAGCTTGTGGCGCGGGTGCAAAGCTGCGGCGTCGCGCTGGCGACGTTCGACGGCTCCGCCGGCGTCCCGGCCGGCCCCTTCGCACGTCACGTGCGCCTGCCCTGGCTCGTCAGCCGCTTTCGGCCCGACATCGCGCATGTGCAGGAGCAGGCGGACGCCCCGACGGCGGCGATGCTGACCCGCCTGTCGCGCCGCATGCCCGTCGTGCTGACGGTGCACGACCCGCGCCCGCACGTCGGCAACGATACGGCCTTCGCCGAGCGCGGCGCCGCCCATCGCGAGCGCCTGCGAGCCGACGCGGCCGCCTACCACGTGCACGGCGCCTATTGCGAGCGCGAGCTGCGCGCCACGCGCAAGGTCGACCGCCCCATTCTCTCGACGGCGCTCGGCGCGCATTTCGTGCCCGGGGAGCTTCGCGCGCCGGAGCCGGGATGCCTGCTCTTCTTCGGCCGCATGGAGGCCTACAAGGGGCTCGAGACGTTGCTCGACGCGGCCGACATCCTGCGATCGCAGCGCCTCCCGTTCCGGCTCGTCGTCGCGGGACGCGGGCCCGAGCTCGATCGCCTCAGGCCACGCCTCGAGGCGCCGGATATCGAGGTTCACGACCGGTTCCTCGAGCACGGCGAGGCGATCGCACTGCTGCAGCGCGCGTCGGTGGTGCTGGCGCCCTACCTCGAGGCGACGCAGAGCGCCGTGGTCGCCGCCGCTTTCGCCAACAGCCGCCCCGTCGTCGCCACCGCCGTGGGCGGCCTGCCCGACTTCGTCACGCACGAGCGCGACGGCCTGCTCGTGCCGCCGGCCGATCCGGCAGCGCTCGCGGCGGCCCTGGCGCCGCTCCTCACCGACAGCGCGAAGGTCGCGTCGCTGGCAGCCGGCGCCGCGGCGACGGCCCGTCGCGAGCTCGACTGGGCAACGATCGGCGCCCGTCTCGAGCCGTTCTACCGCGAGGTGATTGCCGCGCGCAGTCAACCCATGACTGCCCGTCCCGCGCGGGCGATGGAGGCGCGGCCATGACGCGATCGTCCCCCGACGCCGTCGGCGCGACCCTCGACGCGGACGGCGTCGCGCTTCCGCTGGTCAGCGTCGTGATCGTCAACTTCAACTACGGGCGGTTCCTCGGATCGCTCGTCGCGTCGATCTTCGCGCAGACCTACGCGAACATCGAGTGCATCGCCGTCGACAACGCCTCCACCGACGACAGCCTGCAGACGCTGGCGGCGCTGGCCGAGCGCCATCCCCTGAAGATCATTGCCCGCGGCCGGAACGATGGGCAGACGCCGGCCTCGCTCGACGGGCTCGCGGCGGCACAGGGCGCCTACGTGATCTTCGTCGATGCCGACGACCTGCTGCTGCCGCGCTGCGTGGAGACGCACGTCTACGCGCATCTCTCGCTGCGCGCGCATGTCGGCTTCACCTCGGGCGACATGGTGCAGGTGGCCGACGGTCAGATCGTCGTCGCCGGGGGCGAGGGCTTCGCCGCCTACGTGCGCTCGCGCAAAGGTCTGAAGCGCGACCTGCTGCGGCCTTTCCGCCATGCGCCGGGCGACGAGCACCGCTTCGACGAAACCGCGCGCCGGCTCGACGACCGAATCCATCTCGTGCCGCCGATGACGACGCGCTGGGTGTGGTCGCCGACCTCGGGCTCGTGCTACCGGCGCGACGCGCTGCTGATGTTTGCCGACAACCCGGCGCTGGCGACCCTGCGCACCGGCACCGACATGTATTTCGGCCACGCGATCGGCGCGCTGTGCGGCAGCGCGCTCATCGACGAGCCGGTGTTCGCCTACCGCATCCACGGCGGCAACATCTATTCGCAGCGCGCGCAGCTCGACCGCACCCTCTGCTTCCGGCCCGGCGGCCACGGCGATTCGAACGACCGGGCGCGCCTCGTCATCATCGACCAGCTCGTCGCGAAGGCCGAGCGCTTCGCCCCCAATTTTTGGCTGAAGCTGAACCTCTTCGCGCTGCTCGTCCTGCTGGACCGCGGCGAGCGCGACCCCGCCCTACCCCGCTGGCGCCGCCGCTCCCGCCTCGCCGCCTGCCTGGCGACCAACGGTGCCGAACTGGGTCGCACGCTCGGCTGGCCGCTGACGACGGCGCTCAAGCTGTGCAGCGGGCTGCCGCTGCGGTGGTGGTGATCTAAAACGCGCCCTACCCTGATCGGCTTGATCGAGCCCGAGATCGTCTGCAGTCGAAATCGTTTGGTCGCAATCGCCCACGCCGGCGTGCCGGCGTGGGTCGGAGAACGTCCGTCCGGGCTCGCGCTGCACGAGCCCGCCGTGGATCAGCGCATGATGATGTTCTTGAACTGCCAGGGATCCTCGCTGTCGAGGTCCTCCGGGAACAGCTTGGCGCGGTCGTCGAGCGGCGTCCACTTCGTGTACTGCCCGATCACCGGCCCGAGGTAGGGCGTCTGCACCTCGAGGCAGCGGCGGAAGTCGACCTCGTCGGCCTCGACGATCCCGCGCGACGGGTTTTCGAGCGCCCACACCATGCCCGCGAGCACGGCGGACGTCACCTGCAGGCCGGTGGCGTTCTGGTAGGGCGCGATGCGGCGCGTCTCCTCGATCGACAGTTGCGAGCCATACCAATAGGCGTTGAGCTTGTGGCCGTAGAGCAGCACGCCGAGCTCGTCGATGCCGTCGACGATCTCCGTCTCGTCGAGGATCTGGCTGGTCTTCTGCTGCTGCCACTGGCAGCCCGCCATCTCGTCGAGCGACAGCACGGCATCGTCCGCCGGGCGGTAGGCGTAATGGCAGGTGGGCCGATAGACGACCTTGTCGCCTTCGCGCAGCGTCAGGTAGTCGGCGATCGAGATCGCCTCGTTATGGGTGACGAGGAAGCCGTGCTGCGCGCCTGGCGTCGGACACCACGAACGCACGCGCGTGCCGGCGCCGGGGCGCATCAGGTAGATCGCGCAGTCCGGCCCGAACTCGTGGCGGCGGCCCTCCGGCGGCAGCGCCTTCTCGTGCGTGCCCCAGCCGAGCTCGGCCGGCTGCAAACCTTCCGACACGAAAC
The DNA here is from genome assembly GCA_964658465.1 of uncultured Nakamurella sp. GTDB lineage: Bacteria > Pseudomonadota > Alphaproteobacteria > Rhizobiales > Beijerinckiaceae > RH-AL1. The sequence continues at coordinate 1,932 of CAZZZM010000041.1, read as the reverse complement.
CCTCGACCGACCAGGTGTTGACGAACGTGCCCATCGGCTTCGGCTTGGCGGCCCGCTGCGTGTCGCGCTCGGCGATGTGGATGCCCTTGACGCCGACCTTGTGTGCCAGCGCCGCCCAGTCCTGGCTGCCTTCGGGCGAGCCGGCATCGAGGCCGAGATCGGCGGCGACGTTGAGCAGCGCCTGCTTGACGAACCACGAGACCATGCCGGGATTGGCGCCGCAGCACGACACGGCGGTCGCGCCGTTGGGGCCGAGCTCGCGCTTGAGGTCGAGCACGCCCTCGCGCAGCGCGTAGTTCGAGCGCTGCGAGACCGACAGCGACGCGTCGCCGTAGAAGCCGGGCCACGGTTCGGCGACGGTGTCGACGTAGAGCGCGCCGACATCGTGCGCGAGACGCATGACGGCGGTCGACGAGACCTCGACCGAGAGATTGACGATGAACGGCTGGCCCTCGCCCTCGGTGAGCAGCGGCCGCAGCAGCGAGTCGAGGTTCTCCTTGGTGACGCGCTCCTTGATGAAGCGGATCTTCCGCTCGTCCAGCAGGCCGCGATCCTTGTCCTCGGGATCGATGACGGTGAAGCGCTTGGGATCGAATTCGAAGTGCCGCTCGATGAGCGGCAGCGTGCCGCGTCCGATCGAGCCGAACCCGATCATCACGATGGGTCCCGTGATGGTCCCGTGCACCGGCCAGTCCGTCATTTTTCGTTGGTCTCCTTCTGGTGAATGGCGTCACTGCAGAGCGCGCGTGACGTGGGTGTGACGGCCTAAGCCGTGACCGGGCGTCGCGACGGCGCCGGGATCGGCCGGCCCATGTCGGTCGCCGCCTCGATCCAGGCCGTGATCGCGTCGCCGACGGCGGCGAGAGCCGCCTCGGGCGTGTCGCCGTCGCTCATGCATCCGGGAAGGTCCGGCACGCTCGCGACGAAGCCGCCGCCATCCTCGTCGGGAAGCGGCTCGATCACGACTGGATAGTCTGTCGGCTTCATGGGGCGCCTCTCACGGCATCGATGAACGCGACGAGCTTGCGAATGTATATCGGCTTGATCGGGCGCTTGTAAGGGATGGTCAGGATCACGGTCTGCGAGGGATGCGCGACCTTATAATGCGAGCCGCCGCCGCGCGCCGCCGCACAGAGCACGCCCGCGTCGCGACAGACCGCGGCGACGTCGGCGATCGTCCAGCCGGCCCTGGGGTTCTGGCGCATCGCGTCGAGACGCTTGCTCATCCCTGGACCTTAGTCGGTCATGCCGCCTGGCGCAGCCTCGGCCTATGGCGGGCACGGCGCACGGCAAGATCTACGGCACCTGTCGCGCGCACGAGGCCGCAGGCGGCAGCAAAGGCGCCGGGGCGCAGCTCGAGGCCGAGGAAGCGTTCCGCTTCCACCGGGCCCGGCATGCGCAGGCCGAGCGTGTGCGCCCGCTCGAAGCCGAAGCGCGCGTAATACGGCGCGTCGCCGACGAGCAGGATCGCCCCGTGCCCGAGCGCAGCGGCGTGCTCGATCGCCGCCTCCATGAGGCGCGCGCCGATGCCGAAGCACCGGTAGCGCGAATCGACGGCGAGCGGCCCGAGCATCAGCGCCGGCACGCCGCCGGCCTCGACGTGCCAGAGGCGCACGGTCCCCACCAATTCCGGACCCACGACCTCGCCGCCGCCGAGCCCGACACCATGGGCTCGCGCGACGAGGGAGAGGCCGGCCGCAGGCAGCCGGTGAGCGCGCAGGCGCTCGCAGGTCTTGCCGAAGCGGGACGGCCCGAACGCGCGGTCGAGCAGCATGTCGCGCGCGTCACGATCCTCACATCGCTCGGCGTCGATCCATACGGGATCGATGCCGGCCTGCAGCTGCGGCGCAGGCACGAAAGCGGCGGCGGGGTCGTGGGTCGAAACGGTGGACATCGAACCAACCCTTTCTGGGTCAGAAGGATGGGAGGGTG
>CAZZZM010000040.1:0-16338 GCA_964658465.1 uncultured Nakamurella sp. | reverse complement strand
CGACCATGCGACGATCGAGACGACGGTCATCGCGACGCTCGACGATCTCGTTCAGGATTGGGACATCGAGGCCCCGGTACAAGGGTCGACGAAGGTCGTCGCCGACCTCGGCTTCGAATCGATCGATCTCATCCAGATGGTCGCCGCGCTCGAGCGGGCCTTCAGGCTGAAGGGCGGCTCGCTGGTCGAGATGCTGGTGGCGGACGGCCGCTACGTCGACGATCTCACGGTGGATCAGATCGTGGCGCGGATCGAGACCCGCATCGCGAGCGAGAAGAGGCAGGCATGACGCAGACCCTGTTCATCGGCCTCGATGGAGCGACGTTCACGCTCTTCGACGCCTTCACGCGCGAGCAGCCGGGCGAAGGCGTCGTCATGCCGAACCTGGCGCGGCTGATGAGCGAAGGCCTGCAGGCGCCGCTGCGCTCGACGCGGCACCCGCTGACGCCGCCCGCCTGGACGACGATGATGACCGGTCGCTCGCCGGGCAACCACGGCATCTTCGACTTCGTCCGCGTCGAGGATCGCGGTCGCGACTGCCTGTGGACGCTGGCGTCGGCGACCGACAACCGCTGCGAGACCATCTGGTCGATCGCCAGCCGGCAGGGCAAGCGCGTCGTCTCGCTGAATTTCCCGATGATGTCGCCGCCGGAGACGGTCAACGGCGCGATCGTCTCGGGCTTCGTCTCGTGGAAGCACCTGCGCCGCAACATGACGCCGCCGGACCTCTACGATCGGCTCAAGGCGATCCCCGGCTTCGACGCCAAGGAGCTCGCCTGGGACTTCAAGCGCGAGGACCAGATCGGCGACGACATGTCGGTCGCCGACCTCGAGGCCTGGGTGCACGCGCACCTGCTGCGCGAGGAGCAATGGTTCAAGGTCGCCGAGACCATGCTGGCCGAGGACAAGCCCGACCTCTTCGCGGTGATGTTCGACGGCACCGACAAGCTGCAGCATCAGCTCTGGCACGTGCTCGAGCCCGCGCTGCAGCCGAAGTCCCCGACGCCCGAGCACGCGAGGCTGCGCGAGCTGACGCTCGGCTATTATCGCCGCCTCGACGATTACATCGGCCGCCTCGTCGAGATCGCCGGACCCGAGGCGCAGGTGTTCATCGCCTCGGACCACGGCTTCGCCGGCACCGCGCAGATCGTGCGCATCAACCGCTACCTCGGCGAGCTCGGCTACCTCACCTGGGCCGTCGACGACGGCAGCGAGGAAGCAAAGCGCCGCGTCGACGTGAACTTCGCGTTCCTCGACTGGGAGAAGACCAAGGCCTTCTGTCCGACGCCGTCATCGAACGGGATCCGCATCCGCGTCGCCCACGAGCCCGGCCAGCCCGGCATCGCCCCGGCGGACTACGACAGCTTCCGCGACAGGCTGATCGCCGACCTCCACGCGCTGCGCGGGGCGAACGGCGAGAAGGTGATCACCCACGTGATGACGCGCGAGGAGGCGTTCCCGGGCCCCGCCATGGCTGACGCGCCCGACCTCACGCTGATGCTCAACGATTTCGGCTTCGTCTCCGTGCGCGACAAGACGCCCGTCGTCGCCGCCCGCGCCTATCCCGCCGGCACGCATCATCCCGACGGCATCTTCATCGCCGCCGGCCCCGGCATCGCCCAGGACGCGACGCGCGAGCTGATCCAGCTCATCGACGTGCCGTCGGTGCTGCTGCACAGCCTCGGGCTGGCCGTCCCGGCCGATTTCGAAGGCGACGTGCCGCGCCACCTCTTCACCGAGGCGGAATGGGCGGCCCACCCGCTGCAGGCCGGCGAGGCCGCGCATGCCGTTGATCGCGACGCGGCGTCCGACGGCGGCCCCTCCGACGCCGAGCGCGAGAAGATCCTCGAGCAGATGCGCGCGCTCGGGTATCTCGACGCCTGATGGGACCTGCCGCAGGCACAGGCCCGGCTGCGCTTGGCCCCGCCGCGCTTGGGCCGGCCATCCTGTCCTGCGGCCGCATCGGCACCGTGCAGATCCCGCAGCTCGGCCGCCGGGCGCCCGACGACATCGTCATGGTGCACGGTCTGGGCGCCAATCTCGGCTTCTGGTACGCGAGCGCCGTCGAGCATTTCCGCCGCTTCGGCCGGGTCACGCTCTTCGATCTGCCGGGCCACGGCGACAGCGCGATGCCGGAGACCGGCTATTCGCCCCGCGCGCTCGCCGGCGTGCTGCGCGAACTGCTCGATCATCTCGGCATCGAGCGGGCGCATCTCGTCGCCCACAGCTTCGGCGGCAGCGTCGCCTTGGCCTTCGCCGTCGCCCATCCGGAACGGGTGAAGAGCCTGGTGCTCGCCGACGTGCGGCTCTGGGCCGTCGAGCCGCCGGTCGTCGCCGACGAGGCGAGCCCTCGCGTGCAGCGCCTGCGCGATGCCGGCCTGTCGCTCGCCGACGACCGTTACGACGTCTCGGTCCAGGTGCTCGTCGAGCTGGCGCGGCTACGCGTCGCCAGCGACGAGCCGATGGCGGCGATCGGCGAAATCATGCCGGGCGCCCGCGGCCTATTTTCGGGCCGGCGCACCGCGCGCAAATGGCTGAAGCTCGTCGATACGACGCAGGCCTATGCCGAGATGACCGACGCGGCGTCGCTGCCGCTCGAGGATGTCGCGAAGATCGAGCAGCCCATCCTGCTCGTCTACGGCGGGCATTCGACCTGCGCGCGTTCGGCGGAGGCGATGGTGGGTCTCTGCCGGCGCTGCCGGCTGCAGGTGATCCCCGACGTCGGGCACTTCTTTCCGCTGACCCGCCCGCACCTTTTCGCGCGGATCGCGCTCGACTATCTGCGCTCGATCGCTCGCGCCCGACGGCGCCGGCGCAAGCGTGCGGCCGCCGCCGAGGCCGACGCCCGCACATTGCGGCAGGTCCTGACAGATACGCCGGCCGCCTCCGAATCCTAGCGGCTCAGCTCCAGGCGTGGAGCGGCGGGTTGACGCCGTTCAGCGCGTAATTGCCGAGGATCGCGTACTTCCAGCGCACGGGGTCGTGCAGCGTATGGGTGCGCGCGTTGCGCCAATGGCGGTCGAAATTGTGGACCGCCAGGGTCGAGCGCGTGCCGCAGAGCTCGAACAGCTTGTTCGTCGCGGCGATCGCGATCTCGGTCGACAGCACCTTGGCTTCCGCCACCGCGATCTGCGCCTTGGCGACGCTGTCGGCCGAGGGGGCGGCCACCGCGGCGTCGACGGCGAGACCGGCCTTCTCGAGCAGGGCCTGGGTCGCGTGCAGGCGCAGCGACAGGTCGCCGACGGCCTGGATCGTGTAGGGATCCTGCCAGGCGTGATCGAGCCCTGAATCGACCCAGGGCCGCGTCGAGGTCTTCACGAAGCGAATCGTCTCCTCGATGGCGCCGCGCGCGATGCCGGTGTCGACGGCGGCCTGGACGACCTGGAAGATCGCCCCGTCGGCGGTCGGTTTCTCGAAGCCCTTGTACCCCGGCACGAGATGCGTCTTCGGCACCTTGACGCGATCGATGACGACGGTGCCCGACAGCGTCGTGCGCTGGCCGAAGCTCGACCAGTCGTCGATGATCGTCAGGCCGGGCGCGTCGCGGTCGGCGATCGCGTACCAGGCCCGGCCCTGGTCGTCGAGCGCGACGATGGGCACGAGGTGGGCCAGCAGCGCGCCGGACGAGTAGAACTTCTTGCCGGTGACGACCACGTGGTCGCCCTTGTCCTCGAACTTCGTCTCGAAGTCGGCGGCCCGCTTCGAGCCGAACTCGGAAAAGGCGTTGCCGAAGCGCGTGCCCCGCAGAACCTCGGCGAACAGCAGCTTCTTCTGCGCCTCGTCCGACGAGGTCCGGATCGCCGCGACGACACCGAGGTGGTTCTGCGGGATCTGCCCGAGCGACGGGTCGGCGGACGAGATGATCTCGATCACCTTGTTCAGCGTGACGTAGGAGAGTTCCGGGCCGCCGAACGCCTTCGGCACGTTGATCGACCAGAGGCCGCTCTGCGAGAAGCGGTCCAGCTCGGCGACCGGCCAGCGCCGTTCGCGATCGCGCTCGGAGGCCTCTATGGCGAACTCTGCCGCGAGCGCTTCGGCGATGGCGATCGCCTCGGCATCGGTCTTGACGACATGCGCGGGCGCGCTCGGGCGCGGCACGCCCGGAACGCCGGCCTTGCTGTCGGGGGCGGCCTTGACGGCGACGTTCATGTCATGCGCTCCAGGTTTCGCTGCGACGACTCGGCCGCGCCGACGTCGCGAATAATCGTTTGACGACCACCTATCCCGCGCGGGCCGCGCTGCGTCGGTGTCGCGCGATCATTCGAGGCGAAGCCGGACCGGTCAACGCGAAACGAGGGCCGTGCCGAAGAAAGCAAGGGCTCTGCTGTCGTCCCCGCGACCGCCGCCCGACGCGTCCTCTTTGCCGGGCAGCCTGGAGAAGATCATTCCGCGCACCGTGCGTGGTCGCGACCCGCACCGGATGGCGCGCGCCGCCGTCGCGTGCTAATCGCCGCGCATGGTTCCTGACGCGTCGACGCCCGTTCTCGTCACCGGCGCCGCCGGCTTCATCGGCCACGCGCTCGCGCTTTCCCTGCTCGACCGCGGCGTACCCGTCGTCGGGCTCGACAACATCAACGACTATTACGATCCGGCGCTGAAGCGCGCGCGCCTCGCGCAGCTGCAGGCGCGGACGGGGTTCGGCTTCGCCGAGATCGACCTCGCCGACGCGGACGCGATGGATGCGCTGTTCGGCGCGCATCGCTTCGCCACCGTCATCCATCTCGCCGCGCAGGCGGGCGTGCGCTATTCGCTCGAGAACCCCCGCGCCTACGGCCGCTCCAACCTCGACGGCTTCCTCAACGTGCTGGAAGGGTGCCGCCACCACGGCACCAGACACCTCGTCTACGCGTCGTCGAGCTCGGTCTACGGCGCGGTGACGAAGATGCCGTTTTCGATCGACCAGAACGTCGACCACCCCGTCAGCCTCTATGCCGCGACGAAGAAGGCGAACGAGCTGATGGCGCACAGCTACAGCCATCTCTACGGCCTGCCGACGACGGGGCTGCGCTTCTTCACCGTCTACGGCCCTTGGGGCCGGCCCGACATGGCGCTGTTCCTCTTCACCAAGGCGATGATCGAGGGCCGGCCGATCAAGGTGTTCAACCACGGCCGCATGAAGCGCGACTTCACCTACATCGACGACATCGTCGAGGGCGTGATCCGCATCGCCGGACAGCCGGCGGCGCCGGACCCGGACTGGCGCGGCGATGCACCCGATGCCGGCTCGAGCTCCGCGCCCTGGCGCATCTACAACATCGGCAACAACCGGCCCGTCGAGCTGCTCGAGGTGATCGAGGTGCTGGAGAAAGAACTCGGCATCGAGGCCAAGAAAGACTTCCTGCCGATGCAGCCCGGCGACGTCCCCGCGACCTTCGCCGACATCGACGACCTCGAGCGCGCGGTTGGCTATCGCCCGCGCATCGGCATCGAGAAGGGGATCGCGCGCTTCGTGGCCTGGTACCGCGGCTACTTCTGCTGAACCGTCCGCCGGAAGGGCCGGTTCAGCCGGACGATCGTCAGGTTGAGATAGGCGGCGAAGCCGACCCACAGGAGGTAGGGCAGCAGCAGCCACGGCGCCTTGGACGAGAACGGCGCCAGCCCGACCATCAGCGACAGCACCGACAGCCACAGGAACGGCACCTCGACGAGCGCCCAGTCGGGCCGCCGCAGATTGAAGAACAGCGGCGTCCACAGCATGTGCAACACGATGTTGACGACGAAGAGCCCGGCGATGCGCGCCCGGCCCGCGGCGTCGGCGCCCATCCAGGCGAGCACGCCGGCGGTGGCGGCCAGCGCCAGGATGACGGTCCACGCCGGCCCGAAGATCCAGTCAGGCGGGTTCCACGAGGGCTTGCGCAGGTTCCAGTACCAGGGCCCGACCGTGGTCGTGCCGCCGCCGATGCCGAGCACGAGCAGCGTGATCACCGCCGCGGTGACGATGGTCCAGGTCACGCGGCGTCGCCTGACAAGTGGCGTGAAAGCTTTTGGAAAGACTGATTCACGAAAGCGCCCCGGGTCTTCTCGACTGGCAATAAAGCTTGGTCATAAAGGCCGGATCAAGCCCGGGGTTCCCTATGGCGTCCATGACTCTCGCCGTCTGCATCGCGACCACCGGGCGTCCGACGGTGCTGACCGAAACGCTGCGCGATGTCATGGCGCAGACGCGTCGGCCCGACCGCATCCTCGTCTGCCCCGCCAAGCCCGAGGACGTCGAGGCGGCCGCGCTCGCCGCCCTGCCGCTCGAGGTCGAGATCTATTACGGCGAGAGGCTCGGCTCGTCGGCGCAGCGCAACACCCTCCTGCGCCAGGCGGAGGATGTCGACGTCGCCCTCTTCATCGACGACGACTTCCTCCTCGCGCCGAGCTTCCTCGCGAACCTCGAGGCGCTGTTCCTCGCCGAGCCGGACTGCATGGTCGCGACGGGCCACGTGCTCGCCGACGGCGCGATGGGACCCGGCTACACGGTGGCGGAAGGCCGCGCCATCATCGCCGCCGCCGCGCCGCCCGGCACGCGGGTCGCGCCGATCTTCAACGGCTACGGCTGCAACATGGCGGTGCGCTGGTCGGCGCTGCGCGGCCGCGACTGCTGGTTCGACGAGGCGCTGCCGCTCTATTCCTGGGCCGAGGACGTCGACTTCTCGCGCCAGGCCGCCGCGTTCGGCACCGTGCTCAAGGCGGATGCGCTCACCGGCGTCCACCTCGCCACCAAGCACGGGCGCACCTCCGGCGTGCGTTTCGGTTATTCGCAGGTGGCCAATCAGGTCTATCTCGCGCGCAAGGGCACGATCACCGTGATGGGCGGCCTGCGCAAGGCGTTCGAGAACATCGCCGCCAACGCCATCGGCGCGGTGCGCAACGACGAGGCCTTCATCGACCGCCGCGGCCGCCTCGTCGGCAACCTGCGCGGCATCGCCGACACGCTGCGCGGCCGCGTCTCGCCGGGCCGCATCCTCGACATGTGAGCCGCCGTCAGCGCTGCAGGCGGATGCCGGTCAGGAAGATGTAGTCCCTGAAGCCGTCGCCGAGCGTCGAGTTGAGGTTCTGGCGCGAGGCGGTGGCGACCAGCTGGACGTCGCGGGTGAAGCTGTAGGCGCCCTTCAACGTGAAGGTCGTGTAGGCCTCGTTGACGACGATGCCCTGGTACTGGTTCGGCTGATAGGTCGCGATGCCGCTCAGGGTGAAGTTGCGGAACAGCTGGTGGTCGACCTCGAGGCTGATGGCGCGGGAGATCGCGCCGGACGAGCCGGGCAGCGTCGTCTCCGAGAGCGTCGTGCTCGCGGTGAGCTTCACCGACGTCAGCGGCGTCGCCGTGTAGATGAGCGCGGCATCGACCGTCGGTCCGCGCAGGTCGCCGAGGCGCTGATCGGCATAATGACGGTCCGCGTAGCCGGCGCTGATCGTGCCGGTCAGCAGCCGCGAGAACTCGACCTGGGCGCCGGCGCGCGCCAGCACGCCGACCGAGTCGCGATAATAGCCAGAGAGGTCGACCGCGTTGTCGCGCACGCGCGAATCGCCGCCGGCTTCGATGAAGGGCGAGAAGGCCGGCGTCACCTCGTAGGTGGCGCGGGCGACGATCCCGTAATCGTTGTAATTGTCCTGCGAGAATTCGTAGGTCGTCCCGTCGGACTGCGTGGCGTTGCCGTATTCGGTGCGGTCGAACGTGCCCTTAAGGCCGAGCGTCAGGCGGTTGAACGTATGCGCGGCGCCGACGGTCGCGCCTTCCGTGACGATCGTCGGGCGATTGGTGATGTAGACGCTGTTGGGCACCGCCAGGAGCGGCGAGCCCGGCGTCTGCGTCGAGACGCTGAAGCGGCCTTCGAGATTGATCTGGTCGTTGCGCGTCACGTCGATGCGGCTGTCGACGACGCCCGTCGCGTCAGGGCGGTTGGCGTTGCTGTTCGCCGGGAACTCGGAATAGCCGCCGTGCAGCGAGCCGGTGAGGCTGTTGTTGCTGGAGTCGGAGGCGACGTCGAGGCCGCCTTCGGCGCGCAGGACGGGCGAGGCCTTCACGCCGGCCCGCACCTGGTTCGGGTTGGTCTCGTAGCCGGTCGAGCCTTCGAAATAGGGCAGGAGGCGCAGCTCGCCGACCTGCACGCCCGTCGGCGCGAAGGGGAGATCCTCAGGGATCGGCTTGCGCACGCGCTTGTAGGTCGGGATGACCGCGACGGTCGGCGCCGGCTGGGCCTGGTCGGCGCCGTTGGGCGCCGACGGCGGCTCCGGGTTGAGCGTCCGCCGCGTGCCCGGCGCACCGCGATACGGCACCAGCGCGGGAAGCGGCGGCGACGTGTCCGGGTTCGGCGTGTAGAGCTTGCGGCCCGAACTGTAGAGCAACGGCCGCTTCTTCTTCGGCTTGCCGTAGTTCGGACCCGTCTGGTCGTCGTCGCTCGACGGCGAGGTGGCCGAATCGAGCTCGGCGCCGCTGCGCGGGGGCTCGACCCCCGCAGGCGCCAGCGGCGGGGCCGGAGGGGAGTCGTTCTCCGGCGACGTCGGCTGCACGTTCGAAGGCGAGGTCGGGAAGCCCGAATCGAACCCGCTGCGCAGCCCGAGGTCGTCGCCCTGCTCGACCTGCTGCGCGAGCGCCGGCCACGCGACCGCCACCGCCGCCAGCGAGGCCGCGGTCGCGAGAGCGCGATAAGGGGGAAGGCGAAGCCGCACGAAATCCTCGACTCTCGCGGCAGGGGCCGCGCGACGAGGATTAGGGGTTCATGGTTAACCCCTGGTTAGAAGCGGCCCGCGACCGTGCCGTTTCGGCACGGTGTGGGCGAGCAGCGCCGGTGAAAAAGGCCGGCGCCGCGCACCGATTACTTGATCAGGCTGAGCAGCTTCATGCCGGCCGGGCTCTTCAGCTCCTTGGCGTCGAGCGTGCCGTCGCCGTCCGGATCGGCGGCTTTGAAGGCGGTTTCGACGTTGGCCATGTACTCGGCCTTGTCGACCGTGCCGTCCTTGTCGGTGTCGGTCGCCTTGAACTTCGGCTGGGCCATCTTGCCCTTGGCCTCCTTCATGTCGATCGTGCCGTCCTTGTCCGGATCCATCATCTCGAACTTCTTGGCGGCGGCGTCCTTCGCCTCGGCAAGGCTCACGGTGCCGTCACCGTCCGGATCCATCGCCTTCATGTCCATCTTGGCAAAAGCCGGCGCCGCGAACGCGAGCGCGCCCAGCGCGAGAAGCGATACCGACAAAGTCTTGCAAAGCGTCATTCCCATCTCCATCGAGAGCCGGGCGAAATTTCCCGGAATGGGGAGGTCAATAGGACGAAGCGCCCGATCGCGCGATTCTTATTATCGCTTTCGGGGGAGACCTGCCTGGAAAAGCAGCCTTTTGGCGCCGTGGGGCCGGCGGCCGATCAGGTCATGCCGAGCGCGTTCATATACAGTTCGAGGATCGCTTCCTCCTCCTGGCGCTCGGAGCGGTCCTGCTTGCGGATGCGCAGGATCTGGCGGACCGCCTTGGTATCGAAGCCACGGCCCTTCAGCTCGGCGAACACGTCCTTGATGTCGTCGGCGAGCGCCTTCTTCTCCTCCTCGAGCCGCTCGATGCGCTCGACGAACTGCTTCAGCTCCTCGGCGGCGACGCCGCTCTCCGCGATATCCTTGGTCATGCACCCCTCCGCCGCCGCCGGCTCGAAACCAGGGCGGCGTGGTGCGTTTTTCGTCGAGCGAGGTCAAGGTGTCGCGTGCGCGCCGCGCTCAGTCCCCTGATGCTCCGCCTCGAGATGCCGCCCCGTCCGCGAGCGCATGAAGGCCGGCTCGTGCAGCACCGGCTGCGCCACCACGGGCGCCAGCACCTCGGCCATGCGGTCGGCGATCGCGACGGCGGCCTCGTCGCTTGCGATGAGGTCCTGGCGCACCTCGACCAGCAGGCCGGCGATGCCGCGCCGCGTCACCTCCTCGTCGAGCGTGTCGCCGCGAAGCGCCCCGTCGTAGGGCTCGTTGTCGCCGACGTTGAAGCCGGCCTCGCGCAGGCCCGCCATCAGCGGTACCGCCAAACGCGGGTCGGTGTCCCACAGGATGCCGATCTCCCACGGCCGCGGCACCCCCTTCCAGGCATGCGTGAAGGAATGGATCGAGATCACCACCGGCGTGCGCCCGTCGCGGGTCATCCGCTCGATGGCGGCGCCGACGGCGAGGCGGTAGGGCCGCCAATAGGTCTCACGGCGGTGCGCGATCTCGGCCGCGTCGACGCGCGCGTTGCCGGGGACGATCGCGCCGTCGGAGAGCCGCATCACCAGCGTCGGGTCGTCCTCGCCGCGGTTGGGATCGATCAGCAGGCGCGAGAAGGTGGTCAGCACCGCGGGCGCGTTGAACCGCGCCGCGAGACGCCGCGTCATCGCCGCCGCGCCGATGTCGTAGCCGATGTGGCGGGCGAGCTGGGTTTCCGGCAAGCCGAGCGTGCCGTAGCCCGGCGGCAGCGCGTTCGACGCGTGGTCGCAGATGAAGAGGAGGCCGCCGGCGTCGTCGCCGTCGATGGCTTCGACGGGGGGAAAATCGTTTGACCTCGTCATCGTCCTCTCACAAACGGCTGGCACCTTCCGGCCCGTCGAGCAGGGGGCCCGGGTTCGCTATGCCATGCTCACGACCCATTTCGCCAGGACAACGCGCAGAACGGCAAAGCTTGCAGCACGCCGAATTCCCGCGTTGCACCGAGGTCGATCGCGTTGCCCAAATCCGCACAAATCTTCGCAAGATCCGTGCTCTTCGGCGTCGTCTGGGCGCTCCCGGCGCACGCGGATTTCCGCATGTGCAACTACACCTCGAACCGCGTCTCGGTCGCGCTCTCCTACACCGACGGCGAGACCTGGGTCAGCGAGGGCTGGTGGAACGTCAAGCCGAACGGGTGCGAGACGCTTCTGCGCGGCGCCCTTGCCGCTCAGTTCTATTACGCCTACGCCATGGACGAACGCGGCGGCGAGTGGAAGGGCAAGGCTTTCATGTGCACCCGCGATCGCGAGTTCAAGATCACCGGGCGCAACGACTGCTTCACGCGAGGCTACGATCGCACCGGCTTTTTCGAGATAGACACCGGCAAGGATTCGAAGAATTGGACCGTCCAGCTGACCGATCCGACGCCCGGGGCACCGCCGATCGCCGGCATGCCTTTGCCTGCGCACTAGGAGACCGCTCGTGAGGCGCATGCGCCGCTGCAAGATCGTGGCGACCCTCGGGCCCGTCTCGACGCCCGACGAGATGCTGGCCAAGCTCTTCGCCGCCGGCGTCGACATGTTCCGCATCAACATGAGCCACACCGCGCACGACGATCTGCGCGCCCGCGTCTTCGCGCTGCGCGAGGTCGCCAAGCGCTACAGCCGCCCGGTCGCGGTGCTCTGCGATCTGCAGGGGCCGAAGCTGCGCGTCGGCACGTTCGCGCAGACCTCGGTCCGCCTCGAGCTCGGCGACAGGTTCACGCTCGACGACGACGAGACTCCGGGCGACGCGACGCGCGTGTACCTGCCGCATCCCGAGATCCGCGAGGCGCTGAAGGCCACCGACACGGTACTGATCGACGACGGCAAGGTGCGCCTGCACGTGCTGGAAAGCGACGGCAAGCGCGCTCTGTGCGAGGTCGACGTCGCCGGCACCATCTCCAACCGCAAGGGCGTCAGCCTGCCCGACACCGAGATCGCGGTCTCGGCGATGACGCCGAAGGACCATGCCGACCTGCAGGCGGCGCTCGAGATCGGCGTCGACTGGATCGCCGCGTCGTTCGTGCAGCGCCCCGAGGACGTGACCGAGATCCTGAAGATCGTCGACGGGCGCGCGCTCGTCATGTCGAAGATCGAGAAGCCGCAGGCGCTCACCAAGCTCGACGAGATCATCGCGCTGTCCGACGGCCTGATGGTCGCGCGCGGCGACCTCGGCGTCGAGATGCCGCTCGAGAAGGTGCCCGGCATCCAGAAGCGCATCACGCGGCGCTGCCGGCGCCAGGGCAAGCCCGTCGTCGTCGCGACGCAGATGCTCGAGTCGATGATCTCGGCGCCGGTGCCGACTCGCGCCGAAGTCTCGGACGTCGCGCAGGCGGTGTTCGAGGGCGCCGACGCGATCATGCTCTCGGCCGAAAGCGCCGTCGGCAAGTATCCGATCGAGGCGGTGTCGATGATGGACCGCATCGCCGTCGAGGTCGAAGGCGATCCGGTCTACCGCTCGATCATCAACGCGCAGCGGCCCGAGCCCGAGCCGACGGCGGCCGACGCCATCGCGATTGCCGCCCGCGACATGGGCGAGACGCTGGAGATCAAAGCCATCGTCGCCTGGACGGCCTCCGGCGCGACGGCCTTCCGCGTCGCCCGCGAGCGGGTCGGGCCGCCGATCATCGCGCTGACCCCCTACGTCGACACCGCGCGCCGGCTCTCCGTGCTCTGGGGCGTCCATCCCGTCGTCACCAAGGACGCCGAGGACGTCGACGACATGGTCGACCGCGCCTGCAAGTCCGCCGTCGCGGAAGGCTTCGCCTCGCCGGGCGACCGGATCATCGTCATCGGCGGCGTGCCGTTCGGCGAGCGGGGCGGCACCAACATGATGCGCATCGCGCAGATCGAGGCTTAGATCGCGCGCCGCCGGGCCCGCGCCGCATCGTGGTCACCTCGTGCCTGGACGCTTGCTCCGCCCCACTGACGCCGTCCACCGTCTCCTGGATCGCCTGCTGGCGGGCGCGAGCGTCGTATCGCCGTCGGTCGCGCGCTACACCGGCTTGCGGCTCGTGCAACTCGACCGCCACGCCGAGGCGGAGGCTCTTCTCGCCGCTGCCGCCGCACGGTTCCCGCGCCATGCGGGGCTAGCCGCGCGGCGCGCCTTCGTGGCCGAGCACACGGGCGACCCTCAGGCCGCTTTGGAGAAATGGCGCGCCGCCTGCGCGTTCGATCCGCACCGGGTCGCCTCGTGGCGGGGTTTCGCAACCTTCGCCCGCACGCACGGCGATGTCGCCTCGGCCGCGAGCGCCATCGCCGAGGCGCTGGCCCGGCGTCCTAACGACTGGCGGACACGGTTCGAGGCGGCGCTCGTCGCCGAGGCGGCCGGCGATCTCGAGGCCGCGCGCCGACACTGGTCCCACCTCGTCGCGCGCCGCCGCGTCGATCCGCGCTGGCGTCAGGGCCTGACGACGATCCTCCTAAAACAGGACAAGATCGACGAGGCGCAGTCCATTCTCGACGCGGCGCGGCGTCGCCACCCCGACCATCGCGGCCTGCTCTTCGTCGAGGGCCAGCTCGCGCTGCGGCGCGAGGCCTGGGACAAGGCCTTCGCGATCTTCTCGGCGCTCGCGGACTCGCGACCGGACGACGGCGACGCCAGGGCTCACGTCGAGCGCGTCGCGACCATCCAGCGCCTCGTGGCGGCCGAGGCTCACGGCCAACCGCCGCAGATGCGCGCACCGATCGACGTCGAGCGCATCGACGACGAGGCGGTGCGCCAGCTGATGCTGCGCTTCGAGGGGATCGGCGCCGATTGCGAGTTCGGCACCGTGCAGCGGCGCTTCGGGGCCGAGCCGCTGGGGCTGCTGCGCTGGAACGACGTCGCCTATCCGAACCTGATCGCGGCGCTCGAGGCGCGCTTCGACGGGCTGGGCGAGCCCCCATTCACCGAACTGCTCGCCGGCGAGATCGGCGAGTTCTACATGCGCGACCGCCGCTGGGACCTCGGCATGCACACGTTCCTCTTCGAGGGCGAGATCTCGCGCGAGACGCTGCTCCCGAAGATGCAGCGCCGCGTCGCCTTCCTTCGCGACAAGTTCCTGGCCGACCTGTCGGCGGCCGAGAAGATCTTCGTCTTCAAGGCCGACGACCTGACCGCCGAAGAGCTTGCCCACCTGCACGCGTCGCTCAAGCGCTTCGGGCCGGTGCGGCTGCTGCACGTCCGCCATGTCGCCTCGGCCGGCACCGGGCGCTGGCCGCCGGCGGCGGCAGGCGAGGTCGCGACGCTCGCGCCGGACCTGATGGTCGGCTACGTGAGCCGCATGGGCGACCTCTACGACCCGCCCTACGACGAATGGGTCGAGATCTGCCGCAGCGCGTCGGCCGCGCCGGCATGAGGCCCTGCCCCGCCAGACACAAGGGCGGCCGCCGTCGCCGCCTTACCCCTCCCGCCCGGCCGTGCTAACCGCGTCGCCATGAGACTATCGGATGCTGTGTCGCGGCGCGTCGCCTTTCCGGCGTGGCTTCGCGACAGCCGGCTCGGCGCGTGGCCGACCGCGCGTTACGCGCGATGGCTGATCGACGCCGGACGAGTGGACGAGGCCGAGGCGCTGCTCGAAGCGGCCCGCCCGGCGCATGCCGGACATGCCGGCTTCGCGACCGCCCACGCGCTGGCGGCGCACAGCCAGGGCCGCTATCGCGACGCGGTGGACCGTTGGACCCATGCGCGCAAGATCGGCGCCGCCGAGCCCTTCGCCGCGTGCTGCCTGGCGACGAACCTGCGGAACCTCGGCGCGCATGACGACGCGCAGGCCCTCGTCGACGAGGCGCTCGCCCGCTACCCCGACGACCTCATGGCCCTGACCGAGGCGGCACGCCTCGCCCGCGACAGGAACCGGCCGCGCGCCGCCGCCGATTTCTGGCTGCGTGCGATCAAGCGCGCCAAGCCGCATCCGGACTGGCTGCAGGGCTACGGACAGAGCCTCTTCTTCGCCGGCGACGTCGATCGTGCGGCGCGCGTGCTCGCGTCGGCGCGACGCCAGCATCCCGATCACCGCGGCCTGATCGCGGCGGAAGGAGCGATCGCCGTGGCGCGCGAAGACTGGCAGCAGGCGATCGCCTTCTGGACGGAATATCGTCGACGGTTTCCGGACGACCCGACCGGATGGGAGCAGCTCGGCATCGCCGTCCAGGGCGCCCGGATGGGCGAGGCGGCGGGGGAACGGGCGCCGGTGCAAGTCGACATCGCCGTCGTCGACGACGAGCCGATGCGACGCCTGGTGCTGCGTTTCGAGAGCATCGGCGACAGCTGCGAGATGGGCCTGGTGCAGCGACGGTTTGGTGCCGAACCGCTCAGCCTGCTGCGCTGGAACGACGTCGCCCTCGACAATCTGATCGCCGCCCTGGACCACGGATTCGAGGGGATGGGCGAGCCCGACAATACGACGATGGCGACGGCGGCCAACGGCGAGCTGTTCATCAAGGACCGGCGCTGGTCGCTCGGCATGCACACGTTCCTGCTCGCGGGCCACGTCGATGCCGACGACGTCTACAAGAAGATGTGCCGCCGCATCGTCTATCTGCGCGGCAAGCTCCTCGATGATCTCGCATCCGCCGAGAAGATCTTCGTCTATCGCTCGTCGACCATCGATGCGGAGGGCCTGCGGCGGCTGCACCGCGCCTTGCGCGCGCACGGCCCGGTGACACTGCTCGGCGTGCAGCCGGTGCTGACCGGGACGACGGCGTTCCCCGGCCGTCCGGTCGGCGAGGTCGAGCGGCTCGACGAGGGGCTCTACGTCGGCTTCCTCGCGCATCCCGGCACCGACGCCCTCGGCAATTGGGACATCGACTTCGAGACCTGGACCGGGCTTTTCGCCAAGGTCTTGGAGGAGACGCCCAGCCGGTCTGTGGCCAAGGCCGGGCCCGTCACGGCGTGAGCGCAGCGTCCAGCACGACCTTGGCCCTGCCCTTCCCGCCGAGCACGTCGTCGAGGCTCGCCTGAAGATCGCGACGAAGTCGCCCGGCGAGGTCGTCGCCGAGCGGATCGTTGGTGGGCACCGCCACCTCCGGCGGCGCCGGCCACCGCGCCGCAGCGCCGGAGCGTCGCAACAGCGCGTCGAAGCGTCCCTCCGCCGAGCCCGGCGTGAAGCGCAGCTCGGCGGCGTAGCCCGCCGCCGCCGCAGCGGCCGCGAGCGCCTGCGGCTCGATCGCGGCCGAGTCGTCGGCGAGCTCGAGGGCGGAGAGCGGGGTCTCCGGCGCGGCGGCCGCCACGGCGCGCCACAGGGCGACGTCGCGGGTCAGGCGCGCGTTGGCGAGGCCGCAGATGGCGACGGCCTCGGGCCGCTCGTCGTCGAGCCGGGCGAGGATGTCGGCGAGCGAGCCGCCCGATGCCACGGGCGCCGGCGCCTGCGGCGCGGCGTCGAGGTGGAGGATCGCGTCGTAACGGTAGCCGGACAATTCGCGGTCGGCGGCCGCGGGCTTCAGCGAGAAGGTGATCGCGCCGAGCCGATGCAGCACCCCGGCAAGCCCGGCGAGATAGGCGGGATCGAGCGCGAACTCGCGGGCCAGTCCGAGAATGGCATGGGCCTCGGCCCGGACGTCGGCGACGGTGGCATCGGCCGCCGCGCGGCTGGCGGCGACGTTGGTCGCGCGCATCGGCAGGAGCGCCGCAGCCCGCAGATCGCCGAGAAAGACGGCGCCGCCTTCGGCCAGCCGCG
>CAZZZM010000039.1:0-16663 GCA_964658465.1 uncultured Nakamurella sp. | reverse complement strand
ATGGATCGGATGGGGCGCCTCGGCGTTCGTGCCGCGTGGCGCGCCCCGCGCCTTTCTCGATGAGGTGATGATATGGCCGACCTCTATCCCGTCGCCGGCGCGGCGGTCGCTCTGGCTGGCGCCGACAAGCTCGTCGGCAATCGCGGCTATCGCGGCATGTTCCGCCATCTCGGCTGGTCTCGCAGCGAGATGGAGGCCGCCGCGGCGGCGGAGGTCGTCGGCGGCCTGCTGATGGTCCCGCGGGCGACGCGCCGGCTCGGCGGCGCACTCGTCGCGGCGATCTCCGGCGCGATCCTCTACAGCGAGCTCAACGAGGGCGACACCAAGCTCGCCGCCTCGCGGGGGCTGGTGATGCTGACCGGCCTCGCCGCGATGTTCGCTCCCGGCGACAGCGACTGAGGCTCAGTGGAAGGCGACGGGCCGAGCGAGCGTGCGCGAGGCCTTCTCGGCCGCGCGCATCAGCGTCCCGCCGCCGCCCTTGTCGGGCATGACTTCGCGGACGGCAGCCCGCCAGGCCGTCCGCGACAATCCCGCCGGTCGGGGCGCGCCGGAAAACGCCCGGCGCAGCCCGTCGCGCGCCGCGGCCTCGTCCTGCAGGATGCCGAGCTTGTCCTGCAGCGTTTCGAGCGCGCCGGCGAGCTTACCGACCCGGCGACTGTTGCCGCCGAGCCCGCGGACGGGCGCGAGAAGCTCGAGGTCGTAGCGCAGCATCTTCGCCGACTTGCGAACGTCGTGCAGCGCCTCCTCCGGCAGACGCGCGAAGCGTCGCGTGTCCTGCGCGAGGTCGCGGCGATGCGCCCGCAGCCGCCGGCGCACGAAACCGCGCCAGCCGCGCTCGCGCAGCGGGCGGCGGACGCCGTCGATCGAGAATGCTAGCAGATCGACCAGCAGCAGCCGCCAACGCGGCGAGGCGAGCGCCTGGCCGAGCGCGGCGTGGGCGGCAACGCGGCGTCCCGCCATGAGCGCGGCGAGCACCCCTGCCCCCTCGACGCGACCCGCCTCGGCGACCGGCGCCACATAGGTCTCCTGCAACACGTCGGCGTCGCGCGCGTCGCCGAGCTTGGCTGCCGCCCACTTGATGTCGCGTTCGAGCGAGCGCAGCCGGCGACGCCGCAGGGTCGGCTCGAACAGCGCGAGCACGGCGCGCAGCCGTCGCAGCGAGATGCGGGTCTTGTGCACGGCCTCGCCGTCGTCGGCGCCGCCGATCAGCGCCGCGTTGTGGGTCAGCGCGGCGAGGCACGCCTGCACGATCCTCTCGAACGCCGCCGCGCGGGTGATCGCCGGGTCGACGGCGAGCGCCAAGGCCTTGACCGGCTTGCCCAGCGATTGATTGGCGACGGCGAAGCCGCGCTCGGACTTGCTTTCGAGGCTCAAGGTCAGCGGCAGGTCGCGCACCAGGTCGCGCGCGAGATCGAACACGGCGCTGGGCTGCCCGGCCTTGCTCTCGAGCTCCAGCTCGCTGATCGCCAGCGCACGGCTGTCGGACCGGATCGTCCCGCGGTCCAGCGCCGCCTCGATCTCGTCGGGGCCGCGGCGCAGCGGGAAGACGTCGCGCGTGACCTCGACGGTGAAGCGCGGCACGAGGGCCGCATCGACCTCGTCGAGGAGCGGCTTCAGCGGCGTTTCGCCGAGCAGCGCGGTGTCGGGGCGGGCGCCCGAGACGGGCCGCTCCCACTCGGCGCGATCGACGATCGAGCCTGCCGCCTGCTTCAGGGTCTGGACGGTGCCCCCGGCCTCGCCCGAGCGCAGGCGCAGGCTCACCTGCGCGCGGCGCAGGCGATCGTCCGGCGTGTCGAAATACGTCGAGGACAGCGCCCTCGCCGCGCCGGGTGCGGCGGACAGCAGGGGATGCGCGACTACCGCATCGTAGCCGTCGGGGCCGATCGCAAATTTAAGCTCGAATTCGCGGCTGGGCAGCGCGGCTTTCGTCATCCCGGCGTCATACTACGCCGTGAAGCTTTCGGCCAACCGGGCGCCTTACCGGTCCGGCGGAGCGGTCTCCTCGTCGCCGGACTTGAACAGGAAGGGCGCCACCTTCCGCAGGTTCGGCGTCTTCTGCGCCTCGAAGGGCATCGGACGGCAGACGGACATGGCGGAGACGCCGATCCGCGCCGTCAGGAGCCCGTTGAGCACCCCCTCTCCCAGTCGCGCGGAGACCTTCGCCGCGATGCCGTGGCCGACAACCTGCTGCAGCAGGCTGTCGCCGGCCGCCATGCCGCCGGTGATCGCCAAATGGGCGCCGACCGAGCGGGCGAGCTTGAGGAACCCGAGCAGCCCCGGACGGCCGCCGTAGATCTCGGCGATGCGGCGGATGAGACGCACGGCCTGCAGGAGCACGAAGGCGACGTCGATGATCGCGCGCGGGGCGATCGTGGTGACGACCGACACGCGCTTGGCGGCGGTGGCGATCGCCGCGTTGGCGCGCGCGTCGAGCGGACCGACGAGCGTGCGCTCGGCGATCTCGACGAGGTCGCGCCCGTCGACGATCTCCTTGGCCAGGGCCAGCACATCCTGGCGCGCCCGTGCGGTCTCGGGCCGCGCGCCGTAGAGCGACGCGAGATCGGCGACGAGCTTGCGCGCCGCCGCCTGGTCGTCGGCCGCATGGGCCTTGGCGAAATCCTGGTGCAGCCGCGCGATGTGACGCTGACGGCCGATCGCCAGCGCTTCGCGCGTCCAGATGACCAGCAGCGCGACCAGGGCGACGCCGAGCAGCGCCAGCCCGATGTCGCCGAGGACCTTGGACCGCGCGAACAGACCCTCGATCGTGTTCCACGCCCACAGGCTCGCGGCGAGCGAGACGAGGCCGCCGAGCGCCGACCAGAACAGGCCGGCCCAGGAGACCAGCGTGCGGCGGAAGATGCCGCGCTTCTGCGCGACCTCGACCGCGCGCTCCTCCGGCTCCAACTCGAGCCCGGCGAAGGCGACGGGGTCGGGCAGGATTTCGACGGGCGGTGCCGCGCGCGGCGGGCGGTCGCTCTCGTCCTGGAAGCCGGGCAGCGGCTCGAGGCGCACGGCGCGCGGGCGGCGGCGGATTTCCTCGCTCATGCGAGCCTGTCTCCCAAGAGGAACTGCAGCGCCCGGTCGAGGCGGATGTGCGGCGGCGGCAGCACGAGGCCGTCCTCGTCGCGCACCTCGCGCGGCGGCCGGAAGCGAACGAAGCGATAGTCCTCGCGCCCGGCCGGATAATAGGCGTCGCCGCGCAACGCCGCCTTCGGATCGGTCGGTAGATCGCCGGGGAAGATCGCGGCTTCCGCGATGCCGTCGAACGTCTCGCCGTCGATGACTTCGCCCTTGGCCGGCACGCCGACGACGGCATCGAGCGCCTCCGATCCCTTGCCGATGCGCGCCTCGCGCGTCGCGCGGACACCGGCGAGCGCGATCACGTCGATCGCGGCGCCGGCGTCGTCGGCGCGGGCGATGGCCCGGCCGACGATGGTGCGGAGGATCGCTTCGAGCCGGTCGTGGCTCGTGTGGTTCAGATGGTCGGCCTTGGTGGCGGCGAACAGGATCTTGTCGATGCGCGGCTTGAAGAGCGCGGAGAGCACCGAGTTCCGCCCGGCCCTGAAGGCCTGCAGGATGTCGGCGAGCGCCGTCTCGAGATCGCGCACCGCCGCAGGCCCGGCGTTGAGCGCGGCGAGCGTGTCGACGAGCACGATCTGGCGGTCGAGCCGGGCGAAATGATCGCGGAAGAACGGCTTCACCACATGCGCCTTGTAGGCCTCGTAGCGGCGCTCCATCATCCCGGCGAGCGTCTCGGCGCCGTAGAAGCGCGTCGGGTCGAGCTGCAGCGGCGCGAAGGTGAGCGCGGGCGAGCCTTCGAGATCGCCCGGCATCAGGAAGCGACCCGGCGGCAGGGTCGAGAGCGCGACATTGTCGGCGCGGCACGAGCGCAGATAGGCCGTGAAGAGCTCGGCGCTTTTGCGGGCCACCTCCTCCTCGGCGGCCGCGCCGGGGTCGAGCGAGACCGTGAGCCCGCGCCAGTCGGCGGCGAGGCTCGCGCGGGCGGCCGAGGCGGAGGCGTCGAGCGTCTCCTTCGACCATTCCGCGTAGCTCTTGCCGAGCAGCGGCAGGTCGAGCAGCCATTCGCCGGGATAGTCGACGATGTCGATGACGAGCGCGGCCGGTCCGGCGCGCAGACCTTCCGCACGCTCGAACTCCAGGCGGATGCGGACCTCGGAGATGCGGCGCGTCGATTCCGGCCAGTGCCGCGAGGCGCCGTCGTCGCCGCCCTTCAGCGCGGCGCGATGATCCTCGTAGGCGAAGCGCGGCACCGCGTCGTCGGGCTGCGGCTCAAGCCGACCCTTGGTGAGGCGCCCCTCGGCGATCACGCGGAACACCGGCAGCGTGCCCTTGCGGCGCCGGCCCGGCGCGCCGAGCTCGGTGAGGTGCTGGATCAAGGCCGTGATGAACACCGTCTTGCCGGCGCGGGAGAGGCCGGTGACGCCGAGCCGGACGACCGGCGTGCCGAGGCTTTCGACGAGGGACTGCGCCAGCGTGCGCGCCTCGAACATGAGATCGGAGATGAGGGGCAAAGCGGTCTCGTGGCGGGATCGTCCGGCCTATGTAGGAAGCGTCGCCGTGGACGCGAGGGGCGGCGCGAGCCGGGCCCCTATTCCTTCAGGATGTTGTTCTTCACCAGATATTTGACGCCGTGGTTGAAGGAATCGTCGTTGTCGCCGCGGATGTCGACGCTGGTCGCGGTCTCCGGCGCGCTGCTGCCGACCTTCTTCATGTAGACGTTGATGTTGAGGATCAGGTCGGAGACCTTCTGCACCTCGCCGGTGACGGCGACGTCGGCGCCGAGCTCCTTGGCGAAGTCGACGGCGCACCCGCCGCAGTCGCGCAGGGGCGCGGCCTTGGCGACTTCCTGCTTCACCTTGTCGGTGATCGGCACGATGTCGAACTTGCCGCTGTCGGCGAGCTGCTTGCGCAGGAGGTCGCTGATGCGTGGCAGCCGCGCCTTGTCGGCGGCGGTCGGCGGCAATTGCGCGAGATTGGCGAGCTGGAAGTCGAAGACGGCGAGCTTCGGCTTCGGATCGGCCTGTGCCGGCGCCGCGGCGAGACCCGCACCGAGGAGGACCACGCCGACCAGGGTGGCGAGCGAGTGCTTTTCGCGAAGCGGCATTCAATCCTCCCGTGTATCGTTCCCCGGCAGGTAAGCCTCCTGCGGGTCAGGACAAGGCGCCCCTCGGGCCGCACGACCCCTTCGGGCAGATTCCGGCACAGAGCGACCCCTCGGGCAGCAGGTAGCGCAGGCAGCAGACGCGTCGTTCGCGCGCCACGCCCTCCTTGAAGGGTTTCGCCAGCAGCGGATGGCCGGCGGCGCCGATCAGCGCCTCCGCCTCGCGGAGGATGTTGGCGTCGAGGTCGTCCGACCCGCGGGCTTCCGCGATCGCGTAATCGATGACGACGGCGGCGTTGCTCCAGGCCACGCGAGCCGGGAAGCCGGTCAGGCGCCCGCAGATCTCCACCGCGACCGCGAGATGGTCCTCGACGAGGTCGTCGAAGCCGTGGCCGTCGCGAGCGTCCGCGCGCTGGCGGAAGCCGACGACGAGGCCATCGGCGTCGCGTTCGCATAGCAACGCGTCGATGGCGCTCGCCGGAACGCGGCCCGTCCGCACGGCCCGCTCGACGATAGGAATGACCAGCGCGGAGAAGTAGTACATCGTCCACAGCGAGACGCGGGCGAAACGCTCGCCGCGCGGCAGCGGCTGCAATCGCAGCATCGCGGACCGCAGCGCGCCGCGAGGGTTCGTGGCGCTCACGCGACGCCGCCCACGGGCGTCTCGCGCATCCCCGCGACCAGCGCGACGCAGGCCGCCGCATACAGCGGGACCGCGACGAGAAAGTACGCCGGCCAACCGATGGCAGCGGCCAGCATCGGCGCCATCACCCGCACCGGGAAGGAGATGAGGAAGGCGATGCCGAACAGCACGGCATAGTCGGTGGCCGCGTGCTCGCCTTCGGCCCATCGGTAGACGATCGTGAAGAGGGGCACGCCGAGGCCGCCCTCGAACACCATCAGGACGGTCGCGATCGCGTAGCCGAAGCGCGGGGCGGCGGTCGCCGCCGCCAGGGCGAGCAGCAGCGAGGTCGCCGCCACGCCGGCGGTGAGGATCGCGACGATGCGGTGGGCCGGCACGCGCGTCATCAGCGCTCCCACGGCGAGCGTCATCGCGACGCCGGTCGAGGTGGTCAGCGTGCCGGTGAAGAAGCCGACGGCGGGCAGCGACACGTGCAGGTCGAGCAGCACCAGGTTCGGCACCGTGATGATGAGGATCGCTGGGACGTAGAACGCGCCGAGGAGCGCCGCGCGACGCACGAGGCGCCGCACGCGTCCCGGTCCGCGCCTCGTCGCGGCGCCCGCGCGGGCGCGCGGCGCCTCGCGGACGGCGAGCAAGGGCAGCATCAGCACCGCATCGAGGCCGGCCACGGCGAAAAGCGCGCCGGAGAGGCCGAGCTTGTCGGGCCACGCCGTCGCGAGCTCGACGCCAACCATCGTGCCGAGCGACAGGCCGACGAGCTTCGCCGTCGTCACCGTGGCGCGGCGCTCGCGCGGGACGGACTCGACGATCAGCGCCTCGAGCGCGATGTCGGCGGTCGTCATCGTGACGCTCACCGCCATCGCGACGGCGAAGATCAGCCAGACGGGCCACGTCGCCGCAACGCCGAGCAGCGCGAGCAGCAGGCTCGTCGCCAGCAGCCCCGCGCCGACCCAGCCCAGACGATGCGGCAGCCGCGGCAGGCCGAACCTGTCGAGCAGCGGCGCCCACAGGAAGGCGAGGCCGATCGGCGCGTAGATGAGCTGCAGCAGGCCGACCTGGGCGAGCGCCATGCCGTGCGCGCGCAGCACCAGCGGCGCGCCGCCGCCGAGCACGCCGAAGGTCGCGCCGTAGGACGCGTAGACGCCGACGAACGGCAGCCACTCGAGCCGCCGTCCCCCGTGCCGCGTCGCGTCCCGGCTGTCGCCGTCGCCGCCGCGCGTCACCAGCGGTAGGCGAGGCTGAAGAGCGCGCGGCGTCGATCGCCGTAGAAGCAGGAGGTGAGGCCCTGGCAGGTGGCGACGTAGGTCTTGTCGGTGAGGTTGACGACGTTGACCTGGGCGCGCCACGGGCCGCGCTCGTAATGGACGTTGAGGTCGGCGAGGACGTAGGCGGGCACGCCGAACGTGTTGTCGGCCGTGGCATAGGAGCCGCCGACATAGCGCGGGCCGGCGCCGGCCCCGAAGCCGGACAGGGGACCGCTCTTGAACGTGTAGTCGAGCAGCAACGAGCCGAAGTTCTGCGGCGTGTTGAAGGGCACCTTGCCGATGAGCGCGGTGTTGAGGTCCTGCGTGTCGCGCAGGCGGTAGCCGGTGTAGGCCGCAAGCACGCTGATCTCCGGCGTGATGTTGCCCTGCGCCTGTAGTTCGAAGCCCTTCGAATTCTCCTGACCCGTCTGGATCTGGTTGAGGGGGTTGTTCGGGTCGGTCGTCGGGACGTTGTTCTGCGTCAGGTTGAACAGCGCGCCGGTGAACGAGATGTGCCTGCCGACCGGCTGGTACTTGATGCCGACCTCTTCCAGCACGCCCGTCTCTGGCACCAACCCCTTGCCCGTCGCGGTGTTGGTGCCGAGCTGCGGATCGAATGACGTGGAGTACGAGGCGTAGGGCGCGATGCCCTGCGGCGTCGTGTAGATCAGCCCGGCACGGCCGGTGAAGGCGGAATCGGTGCTGGCCGCGTTCTTCGTCGGATCGAGCCGGTTGTCGAGCGAGGTTTCGAGCTGGTCGTGACGGCCGCTGAGCACCAGCGTGAACCCGCCGAGCTTCGCCTGCTCCTGGGCGTAGACGCCGACCTGATCCTGCGTCTGGTAGTTCTGGGTGTAGTTGGTCGCCGGCGGGGCCGTCGGCGCGATGAAATAGACCGGCGCCAGGATGTCGAGCGGGTTGGCGCCCGCGAAGCCCTGGGTGTCGGTCAGCGTGTAGCGCTTGTAGTCGAGCCCAAGCAGCGCGGTGTGCGCCACCGGACCGGTGTGGAAGCGCGCCTCGAGCTCGTTGTCGAGCGCGAATTGCGTGCTGTGCGGCTCGGTCTGGAAGTTGCCGCGCAGGAGCGACGAACTCGTCGGGCTCGCCAGCCCGAGGCCCTGGAGCGTGTTGTAGTAGATCTTCAGATCGGCGTAGCGCAGCTTCTGCCGGACCGCGACATTCTCGTTGAAGCGATGCTCGGCCTCGTAGCCGATCAGCGCCTGGTTGCGCTGGAACGTGTCGATCTGCGGGTCGCTGGCGAACAGGCTCGTCGGGATCTTGCCGAAGGCGGCGGCGGGGACGACGGTGCCGACATAGGGCAGGAAGTTCTCACCGTTGGTGCGGTCCTTCTGATAGGAGCCGTGCACGGTCACCGACGTGTCGGCGTCCGGCCGCCAGGCGATGCTCGGCGCGATGAACAGACGGTCGTCCCGGATGTAGTCGACCTGCGTGCCGCCGCCGCGCGCCAGCGCATCGAGCCGGTAGTACAGCGTGTTGTCGGGCCCCGGCGTCACGGGGCCGCCGACGTCGAAGGCGGTGTACTTGTTGCCCCACGTGTTGATGCCGGTCTCGATCGAGCCGTGGAACTGGGTCGGCGGCTGCCTGCTGACCGCGTTGATGATGCCGCCGGTGTTCGAGCCGCCGTACAGCACGGACGCCGGGCCCTTCAGGATCTCGAGTCGTTCGAGGCCGAACGGCTCGATGCGGTAGGTCGCGAAGCCGAACGAGTAGAGCTGGAGCCCGTCGAGGAAATAACCCGACACCTGCCCGGGAAAGCCGCGGATCAGGAACCAGTCGTTGCGCGTGTCGGCGCCGAAGGTCTGCGAGAACACGCCCGACGTGTATTCGGTCGCCTGCACGACGGACTGCGCGCCGAGGTCGCGGATCTCGGTCGCGCCGATCACCGAGATCGACTGCGGCGTCTCGATCAGCGGCGTCGCCGTCTTGGTGCCCGTCGCGCTGATGCGGGCGTCGTAGCCGGTGATCGGCCCCGTCGCGGTCTCCTTCGGCGCCGTCCCGGCGGCGATCTGGATCTCGTCGAGCTGGATCGGCTTGGCGTCCTGCGCGACGGCGGCGGTGGAGGCGAGGCAGACGAGCGCGAGAGCGAGCGATGACGACGACGTGTGGTGGGGCAAGATGATGGACCTGACGCGGAGACGGCTCGTCGAACGAGATGCGTCGTCGGCGTAGGGCCGACAAAGGTCGCAGCCAAGCGCTTGTATTTTCGAGTTTTTCTAAATCCAAACAGGCCGATCATCGGGCTGGTGGACGAATGACGCCTGATAGGCTACCCCCCTATCCATGACCTCAGGCGATGTGGCTCAGACCCTTCATGACCTGGCCGCGCGCCAGCGGCACGAGCACGTCTTCCTCGGCGACGCGCACGAGGCGAACGAGCGCCGGTCGCGCGTCGTCGTCGCGCTCACGGCGCTCATGATGGTCGTCGAGATCGTCGGCGGCCATTTCCTCGGCTCGATGGCGCTGATCGCCGACGGCTGGCACATGTCGACGCATGTCGCGGCGCTCGGCATCGCCGCGCTGGCCTACCGCTTCGCGCGCACGCACCGGCACGATCCGCGCTTCACCTTCGGCACGGGCAAGCTCGGCGAGCTGGCCGGTTTCGCCAGCGCGATCGTCCTCGTGATGATCGCGCTCTACATCGGCGCCGAGAGCGTCGCGCGGCTCGTAGCACCCGTGCCGATCGCGTTCGCGGAGGCGATCCCCGTCGCCGCACTGGGGCTCGTCGTCAACCTCGCCAGCGCCAGGCTGCTGCACGCGGGACACGGTGGGCACGACGACCATGCACACGCCCCCGGCCCTCACGCGCAGCACGACCATCCCGCGCACGGTCACGATCATCACCACGGGCATGCGCACGATTCGAACTTCCGCGCCGCCTACCTGCATGTGCTGGCCGACGCGCTCACGTCGCTGACCGCGGTGATCGCCCTGACGGCCGGCTATCTGCTCGGCTGGACGTGGCTCGACCCCCTGATGGGTCTGCTCGGCACAATCGTCATCGCGCTATGGTCCTGGAGCCTCTTGAAGAGCGCATCGGCGACGCTGCTCGACATGGTGCCCCGCGACGACACGACGACGGCGATCCGCGCGGCGGTCGAAGCCGAAGGGGGCGCCCTCGCCGACCTGCACGTGTGGCGATTGGGCCCCGGCCATTCGGCCGCGATCCTCTCGATCGTCGCCGACGGCCCGCGCCGGCCGGAGATCTACAAGCACCGGCTCGAGGCGATCCCCGGCCTCTCGCACGTGACCGTGGAAGTCGTGCCCGCCGGCCCGCTGGCCACGGCCGCCTAGAACAGCCGCCAGCGGCGCAGCACCCAGAACGTGGCCATGCCGAGGCCGACCATGATCGCGATGCCGATCCAGAATCCCTGCGGATGCTGCTGCCACGGCAGGCCGCCGAGATTCATGCCGAAAATGCCGGTGATCAGCGTCATCGGCAGGAAGATCGTGGTGACCACCGACAGGAGGTAGAGGTTGCGGTTGGTCGCCTCCATCAGGCGCCCCGACAGCTGATCGCCGACGAGCCGTGCGCGATCCTGCACCAGTTCGAGGTCGTGCCCGAGCGCGGTGAGGCGCTCGATCGCCAGACGCAGCTCGCGGGCGCCGTCCTCGCCGACCCAGGGCGGCAGGCGCGCGAGCAGGCTGGTCAGGGCGTGCGCCTGCGGCACCATGTGCCGGCGCAGACGCACGGCGATGCGACGGATGCGGCCGAGCTCCGGCACCTGACAATCGAGCTTGCCGGCGAGCAGCTCCTCCTCGAGATCGTCGACGTCGTTGGTCAGCTCGACGAGCAGATCGCTCAGCGTGTCCGTCACGTGGTGAAGAAAGTGCGCGAGGATGAGGACGGGCCGCGCGACCCTGAGGCCGGCGTCGATCTCCCGCCGCAGCTTGTCCATCGACTGCAGCGGCCGCGACCGCGCCGAGATCAGGCAATGGCTGTCGAGATAGAGCCGCAGCACGCCGAAATTCTCGCCCTCGTTCATGTCCTCGTGGTGCAGGTCGCCGACGATGCCGGCGAGGCCGCCGCCGGACACCTCGATGCGCATGTGCGAGTCGCGCCCGAGCAGCAGAGCCTTGGCGGCATCGGGGATCTGGCGGATCGACTGGATGCGATCGCGGGCACGCGCGTCGGCGAGATTGAAGTGGAGCCAAACCAGGCTTGCCTCGTCGGCCATCGCCGCCTCGACGTCGTTCCAGGCGAGCTCGGTGGCCTGCCCCTCGCCGTCGATGCGGTAGCCGCTCACGAGCCCGGTATCGTCCAGCCTATCGAGCATGCGGCCCTCGCAAACAGGATGGAACGCTAGTCGCGAAAGATCACCGCATCACGACGCGAGCGCCCCACCTTTGCCGTCAAAGGCATCGATCGTGCCGGCGACGAGATATTGGAGACGGACAATGGCGCGGCCCACCCTCGCCGCCCTCACGGTGCTCATGCTGCTGACGAGCGGCTGCGTTTCGGGGTCGGGCGGTAAAGATGTCGATGCGACCGCCTCGGCCTCGCCGAAGCGATACGAGGACGACCCCGACAAGCCGAAGCGCGTCTGCGAATCGACGATGGAAGGCAACGAGCCGAAGACCATCTGCTACTAGGCCAGTCTCGGCTAAGTCGGTGGCGTGCCGTTCGCCGCCAGCACCGCGCCTGCGAGGTAGAGCGAGCCGCACACGAGGATGCGCGGCGGCACAGGCCACGTGCGGGCCTTCAGGAACGCCAACGCCTGCTCGACGCCCTGGCAGGCGGCGGCCGGCAGGCCGACCGCGCCGGCGCAGGCGGCGACGTCGCGTGCCGGGCGCCCGGCGTGCTCGCCCTCCACCGGCACCGCGATCACCTCCTGCGCAAGGCCGGCGAAGGGCTGCAGGAAGGCCTTGGTGTCCTTCGTCGTCAGCGTGCCGCAGATGAGGATCAGCGGGCGCGGCGCCTTTTCCTCCAGCTCGCCCATCGCCTGGCCGAGCGCCTTGCCGCCATCCTCGTTGTGGCCGCCGTCGAGCCACAGCTCGGCACCGGACGGGGCGGCCGCGGCAAGATTGCCGCGCGACAGGCGCTGCAGGCGTGCCGGCCAGTCCACGGTGAGGAGACCGCGCTCGATCGCCTCGAGCGCGATGGCCGGCGCGATCCGGCGCAAGGTCGCGATCGCCGTCGCGGCGTTCTGATGCTGGTGCCGACCGGCGAGACGCGGCAGCGGCAGGTCGAGCAGGCCGGCCTCGTCCTCGAAGAGCAGGCGCCCGTGCTCCTCGCGCACGGTGAAGTCGCGACCGGCCAGCGTCAGCGACGCGCCGGCGCGTCGCGCCTCGCGCTCCAGCACGCTTTCCGGCACCGCCGTCTGCGCGGCGACGATCGCCGGACGCCCGCGCTTGAAGACGCCGGCCTTCTCCCGCGCGATGCCTTCGAGCGAGGAGCCGAGAAACTCGACATGGTCCATCGACACCGAGGTGACGATGCTGGCGGCGGGTTCGGCGATGACGTTGGTCGCGTCGAAGCGGCCGCCGAGGCCGACCTCGAGCAGCAGGTAGTCCGCGGGATGCGCCGCGAAAAGCACCAGCGCCGCGGCCGTGGTCATCTCGAAGAAGGTGATCGGCGCGCCGTCGTTGACCCGCTCGCACTCCGCCAGCGTGGCGGCGAGCTCGTCCTCGTCGACGAGGCGGCCGCCCTGCGGCCCGGCGAGACGGATGCGCTCGTGGAAGCGCACGAGATGCGGCGAGGTGTAGACGTGCACGCGCTTGCCGGCGGCTTCCAGCATCGCGCGCAGGAAGGCGACGGTCGAGCCCTTGCCGTTGGTGCCGGCGACATGGATCGTCGGCGGCAGCCGATCCTGGGGCCGGCCGAGCTTGCCGAGCAGGATCTCGATGCGGTCGAGCGAAAGGTCGATCTTCTTCGGATGCAGCGCGGTCAGGCGCTCGAGGATCGCGTCGGAGCCCGCGGCGAGGCGCTGCTTCATGGGCGTCGCGTCACGCGGCAATCTTGGGCCGGTTCATCAGCACGCCGCACAGCGTCGCCAACGTCGACCGCATGTCCTTGCGCGGCACCACCATGTCGACCATGCCGTGCTTCTGCAGGTACTCGGCACGCTGGAAGCCGGGCGGCAGACGCTCGCGGATCGTCTGCTCGATGACGCGGGCGCCGGCGAACCCGATGACGGCGCCGGGCTCGGCGATGTGGACGTCGCCGAGCATCGCGTAGGAGGCCGTGACGCCGCCCGTGGTCGGGTTGGTGAGCACGACGATGTAGGGGAGCTTCGCCGCCCTCAGGCGCTGCACGAGAAGCGTCGTGCGCGGCATCTGCATCAGCGAGAACATGCCCTCCTGCATGCGCGCGCCGCCAGAGGCGGTGAAGATCACGAAGGGCAGGTGCCGGTCGATCGCCGCCGTCATGCCGGTGATGATGGCTTCGCCGGCGGCCATGCCGAGCGAGCCGCCGAGGAAGTCGAAGTCCTGCACGGCGACCATCATCTCGACGCCTTCGACCGCGCCGGCGGCGAGCTTGATCGCGTCGGGCGCGTTGGTCTTGGTGCGGTATTCCTTGAGCCGGTCTGTGTAGCGCTTGACGTCGCGGAACTTCAGCGGGTCGATCGGCACTTCGGGCGTCGCCAGTTCCTCGTAATGGCCGTCGTCGAACAGCGTGTCGAGCCGTTGCCGCGCCGGGAACCGCATGTGGTAGCCGGAGCCGGGCACGACATGCAGGTTCGCCTCGAGATCCTTGTGGAAGACCAGCTCGCCGGAGTCCGGGCATTTCACCCAGAGATTCTCCGGCGTCTCGCGGCGCAGGAACGACCGGATCTTGGGCGGGACGACGTTCGAGATCCAGTTCATGCCAGTTCCTTCGCCGAGCGGCGCACGCCGTCCGCCAGTTCGCGCACCAGGCTCGTCACCGCCTCGACCGTCCCGGCCGTCGCCCGGCCGTCGCCGTCGAGCGAGCCTTTCACCCGGTCGACGATCGCCGATCCCACGACGGCAGCATCGGCGCCGGAGCGGACGATCGCCGCGGCGCTGTCGGCGGTCTTGACGCCGAAGCCGACGGCGATCGGCAGGCTCGTCTCGCGCTTGAGGCGGGTGATCGCCGCCCCGACGTCGTCGTAGGAGGGGACCGCCGTGCCGGTGATGCCGGCGATCGACACGTAATAGAGGAAGCCGGAGGTGTTCTCGAGCACGGCCGGCAGGCGCGCGGCATCCGTGGTCGGCGTCGCGAGGCGGATGAAGTCGAGGCCGGCGGCGCGGGCCGGCAGGCACAGCTCGGCATCCTCCTCCGGCGGCAGGTCGACGACGATCAGCCCGTCAACGCCGGCGGCCTTGGCATCCTCCAGGAAGCGGGCGACGCCGTGGATGTAGATCGGGTTGTAATAGCCCATCAGGATCAGCGGCGTGTCCGGGTCGCCTTCGCGGAACGCGCGGATGATCTCCAGCGTCGCCTCCAGCGTCATGCCGGCCTTCAGGGCGCGCAGGCCCGCCGCCTGGATCGCCGGGCCGTCGGCCATCGGATCGGTGAACGGCATGCCGAGCTCGATGACGTCGGCGCCCGCCGCCGGCAGCGCGCGCAGAATGTCGAGCGAGGCCGACGCGTCCGGGTCGCCGGCCATGGTGAAGGTGACGAGCCCGGCGCGGCCCTCGCGCGCGAGCGCAGCGAAGCGGCGAGTGATGCGAGTATCCATGGCGCGCTATCTAGGCGGAAAGGACCGCCTCGGCAAACGGGCGTCCGACGCCGCCATCTCGGCATCGTGTCCGAACGCGACAAGCAGCCTGCGCCGCCGAGCCGTCCGCCATTGCGCCGGGCGACACGGCCCGCTTAATGCCCGCTCGAGCACGAAGCCGGGAGCTGCCGCGCGGCATGGATATTGACCGCCTCACCGCGCTGCTTTTGGGCAACGTGCCCGTCATCGGGCTCGTGCTCGCGTTCGTGCTCCCGCTGAGCTTGGAGACGAAGCTTAGAGCCGAGCGGCTGCTCGGCTACGTGCTCCTCCTGGGCCTCGGCCTGCCGCTGCTGTGGCTGGCGTGGGGCCACCTCGTGCCTCTCGAGGCCGCCGCGCCGCTCGCGCGCGAGCTTGGGCTCGCCGACCTCGCGATGGGCCTCGTCGCCTGCGTCGCGGTCACCCGCCCGCTGCCCTTCAAGGGCGCCATCGTCTGGACGCTGGCGATCGCGCGCGGCGGCGATGCGGCGAGCCAGATCCGCGAGATGACGGCGCGCCACGAGTTCGCGCTCGGCGAAATAGGCTCGATCCTGTGGTGGGACGTGCTCGCGCCGCTCGCCGCCCTCGTCCTGCTCGTGTCTGCGGCCAGCCGGCGCCGCGCGAGATAGCTGGCGGATCGGCTCGCGGGGCCTATCTCCCGCAGCACAGCCCGCCAAGGAGAATGGAAATCATGGAATATCGTCGCCTCGGCGCTTCCGGCTTCACGGTCCCCGCCCTCTCCTTCGGCACCGGGACGTTCGGCGGCAAGGGAGACTTCTTCAAGGCTTGGGGTTCGACCGACGTCGCCGAGGCGCGCAGGCTCATCGACATCTGCCTCGATGCCGGGCTCAACATGTTCGACACCGCCGACATCTATTCCGCCGGGGCCGCCGAGGAGGTCCTGGGCAAGGCGATCGAAGGCCGTCCGCGCGACGGGCTCATCATCTCGACCAAGGCGACGTTCCGCGCCGGCGACGGGCCGAACCAGGTCGGCTCCTCGCGCGCCCACCTCACCGCGACGATCGACCAGCAGCTGAAGCGGCTCGGCACCGACTACATCGACATCTTCCAGCTGCACGGCTTCGACGCGATGACGCCGGTCGAGGAGGTGCTGCTGACGCTCGACCACTACGTGCGCGCCGGCAAGATCCGCTACATCGGCGTGTCCAACTTCTCCGGCTGGCACATCATGAAGTCGCTGGCCGCGGCCGACCGCCTCGGCTATCCGCGCTACGTCGCCAACCAGACCTATTATTCGCTGATCGGCCGCGACTACGAGCACGAGCTGATGCCGCTCGGCCTCGACCAGGGGCTCGGCGCCATCGTCTGGAGCCCGCTCGGCTGGGGCCGCCTCACCGGCAAGATCCGGCGCGGCCAGCCGCTGCCCGAGACGAGCCGCCTGCACAAGACCGCCGACGCCGGACCGCCGCTCGACGACGAATATGTCTACACCGTCGTCGACGCCCTGCTGGCGATCGCCGAGGAGACGGGCCGGAGCGTGCCGCAGATCGCGTTGAACTGGCTGCTGCAGCGCCCGACCGTCGCCTCCGTCATCGTCGGCGCCCGCAACGAGGAGCAGCTGCGCCAGAACCTCGGCGCCGTCGGCTGGGATCTGACGCCGGACCAGATGAAGCGGCTCGACGCCGCCAGCGCGCGGCCGGCGCCCTACCCCTACTGGCACCAGGCGCAATTCAAGGAGCGCAACCCGGCGCCGGTGTGACGCGGCGGCGTGGTCGCGAGCGGGAACACCGAGATGCGCAAATGTCGCCGCTCGGGGGCTTCGGGAGGGACCAAAGCCGGCACTCGCCGACATCGCAAAGGGCTAGTGGCGCCACTTGCCGACGTGACGCCAGCGGCTTGCCAACGTCAGTCGGCGTGGCCGGTCAGCGCGTCGTAGCAGTCGAGCCGCCTCGCCGGGGTGGCGATCCTCGTGCACGCCGCGATGGCCGCCGACAGGCTGTCCGACGTCCCTGCCCCGCTGCGC
>CAZZZM010000038.1:2444-16747 GCA_964658465.1 uncultured Nakamurella sp. | reverse complement strand
CGCGACTGGACGACGCCCGTCGCAGCCGAACGGCACGACGCCTACCGGCTCGACGTCCTCCGCTCGACCGGTCCGGCGTGACGTCGATGTCGGTCAGTGGCTGATCATCCAGGGCCGCGCGCCGGGGAACGACTTGGCCGCGCTGCGGCCGGCGGCCGGCGTCTCAGCGAAGCCCCGCGAGGTGCTGCAGCAGCCGCATCCTGACGGGTGCGCCCGGCTCGACTTGCGCGGCTCGTGGCGCGACCGCTCGTTGACGGCCATGCCGCTGCGCGCCCCCGCATCCATCATCGCGAGTGCCGGCGCCCGCAGGATGGCGCGCGGGGCCATGGCCCCGCAGTCTTCGCACGCCAGCGGCTTGTCGTATTCCGACATCGGCCGGTAGGCGGTGAACGGCCCGCACGTCGCGCAGGCGTAATCGTACATCGGCATGGTCTAGAGGTCCGGCGCTGTCGGCAGCTTGATGCTGCCGTCGAGGAACTTGGTCGGGCCGGCGGCGCCGGGGTTGATGTCGAAGTCGAAGATCTCGGTCGGGATCCACAGCGTCGCGCAGGCATTCGGCACGTCGACGACGCCCGAGATGTGGCCCTGCACCGGCGCCGTGCCGAGGATCGAGTAGGCCTGCTCGCCCGAATAGCCGAACTTCTTCAGGTACTCGATCGCCGCGAGGCAGGCCTGGCGGTAGGCGACGCCGACGTCGAGGTAATATTGCTTGCCCATCTCGTCGACGGAGATGCCGTCGAAGATGAGGAAGTCGGTGTAGTTCGGCTTGATCGGCGACGGCTTGAAGATCGGGCTCTTGACCCCGTATTTCGACATGCCGTCCTTGATCAGCTCGACCTTGAGATGCAGCCAGCCGGCCATCTCGATCGCGCCGCAGAAGGTGATCTCGCCGTCGCCCTGGCTGAAGTGCAGGTCGCCCATCGAGAGGCCCGCGCCCGGCACGTAGACGGGGAAGTAGATCTTCGAGCCGCGCGACAGGTCCTTGATGTCCATGTTGCCGCCGTGCTCGCGCGGCGGCACGGTGCGGGCGCCGGCGGCGGCGGCCTTGTCGTAGGCCTCGCCCTTCAACCGGCCCATATGCGCGGTCTTGGCGAAGGGCGGGTTGGCGACGCCGGTAGGATGATCGGGGTTGGCGGCGATGAAGGCCGTCTCGCGCTCGTTCCACAGCTCGAGCAGCTTGGGGTCGGGCAGGCAGCCGATGAGGCCGGGGTGCACGAGGCCGGCGAAGCTGACGCCGGGCACGTGGCGCGAGCTCGTGTACATGCCCTTGATGTCCCAGATCGACTTCTGCGCCGTCGGGAAGTGGTCGGTGAGGAAGCCGCCGCCGTTCTTGCGCGAGAAGGCGCCGTTGAAGCCCCAGTCGCCGCCGGGCAGCGTGCCGATGTCGAGGATGTCGACGACGAGCAGGTCGCCGGGCTCGGCGCCCTTGACGCCGATCGGGCCGGACAGGAAGTGGACGATCGACAGGTCGATGTCGCGCACGTCGGAGGCGTCGTCGTCGTTCTTGATGAAGCCGCCGGTCCAGTCGTAAGTCTCGATGATGAAGTCGTCGCCGGGGTTGACCGTCGCCACCATGGGAATGTCGGGGTGCCAACGATTGTGCACCATGTCGTTGTCGTAGGCGGACTGGGTCACATCGACCTTGATGATGGTCTCGGTCATGAGGCTCTCTCCCTTTGCGTTTGTCGTTGCAGGTCCCGTCAGGCGGCGAGCAGCTCTTTCAGCGCCTTGTCGAGGATCTCGATGTCGTCGGGGCTGGTCCCCGGGCCGCCGGCGAAATGGCCCCAGTAGGTGTCGATCGTGCGGAGCTCGGCGTTCGGCATCGCCGCCGCCTCGATGGCGTTGTCCTCGGGCGGGAAGTAGAGGTCGCTCGAGGCCGGCATCAGGATCGCCTTGGCCTCGATCGACGCCAGCGCCGCCTTGAAATCGCCCTTGAACATCTCGTTGGCGCTGATGTCGCCGTGCTGCCAGGTCCACAGCATGGCGAGCAGGTTGTTGGCGTCGCGCTCGTAGAAGAGCCCTTCCCAGAATCCGACGAGGAAGTCCTCGAGCGAGGCGTAGCCCATGTGCTTGATGTCGGCCTCGACGCGATAGAAGGTCTGCGAGAACCCCCAGCCGGCGTAGACGCGACCGAAGGCTCGCAGCCCCTTGTAAGGTGGGCTCTCGTACCATCCGTCCTTGAAGGCGGCGTCCGCCTGCAGGGCCGCCTTGGCGCCCTCGAGGAAGACGTAATTGTGCCGCGAGCATTTCGCCGAGCCCTGAAACGGCAGGATCTTCGGCACCATGTGCGGGTACATCACCGCCCAGTGGTAGGTCTGCAGCGCGCCCATCGACCAGCCGGTGACCAGCACCAGCTTCTCGATGCCGAAATGCTCGGTGACGAGACGATGCTGCGCCTTGACGTTGTCGTAGGCGGTGACGTTGGGAAAGCGCGGGCCGTTCCAAGGCGCCGGCGTGTTGCTCGGCGAGGACGACAGCCCGTTGCCGAACATGTTCGGGATGATGATGAAGTACTTGTCGGGATCGAGCGCCTTGCCCGGCCCGATCAGCCACTCGTTCTCGTAATGCTGGCCGGAGTACCAGGTCGGGTAGACGATGGCATTGTCCTTGGCGGCGTTCAGCGTGCCGAAGGTCTTGAAGGCGAGCTTCGCCGCGCGCAGCGTCTTGCCGCACTGGAGGACGAAGTCGCCGAGCTCGAAGATCTCGTAATCCTTCATCGCCTCGCTCCCTAGACGGACAGGTACCGCGCGACCTTCGCCTCATCGATGTCCGCTCGCGCGTCGTCGTGGACGATCTCGCCGTTCTCGATCACCGCGACCCGGTCGGCGACATCGAGCGCGAAGCTCAGCACCTGTTCGGAGACGAGGATCGACAGGCCGCGCTCGTCGCGGATGCGGCGCAGCGTGCGCGCCATCTCGCGGATGATGGACGGCTGGATGCCTTCGGTCGGCTCGTCGAGCAGCAGCACCTTGGGCTCGCTCGCCAGCGCGCGGGCGATCGCCAGCTGCTGCTGCTGGCCGCCGGAGAGGTTGCCGCCGCGGCGCTTGCGCATCTCCTTCAGCACCGGGAACAGCGCGTAGATGTCCTCGAGGATCGAGCTCTTGCCGCGCCGGCCGAGGCCGGTCTCGATGTTCTCCTCGACCGTCATGGACGAGAAGACCATGCGGCCCTGCGGCACGTAGGCGACGCCGCGCGCGACGCGCTCGTAGCTCTTCAGGTGGGCGATCTCGCTGTCGGCGACGCGGACGGCCCCCTGGCGGGTCGGGATCAGCCCGATCAGCGCCTTCATCAGCGTCGTCTTGCCCATGCCGTTGCGGCCCATGAGGGCCACGATCTCGTTCTTGGCGACGGAGAGGTTCAGCCCGTGCAGGACCTCGCTCTGGCCGTAGGCGACGTGGAGATCGTCGATCGCGAGAATGGCCGTCGACATGACTTTCCCCTCAATGCCCGAGATAGACTTCGACGACCTTGGGATCGCTCTTCACCTCGGCCATCGTCCCTTCCGACAGGATGCGGCCCTGGTGCAGGACCGTCACCTTGCGGGCGATGTCCTCGACGAACTTCATGTCGTGCTCGATGACGATGACCGAGCGATCGGCGATGATCCGATTGAGGAGCTCGGCGGTCTTGACGCGCTCGCTGACGCTCATGCCGGCGACCGGCTCGTCGAGCATCAGCAGGTCGGGGTCCTGGATGAGCAGCATGCCGATCTCGAGCCATTGCTTCTGCCCGTGGCTCAGGTATTCGGCGTTCTGCTTCAGCTGGTCCTTGAGGAAGATGATCTCGGCGATCTCCTCGACGCGCGCGATCACCGCGGCGTCGCGCCTGAAGGTCAGCGCGCCGAACACGCTGCGGCCCTTCGGATACGAGATCTCGAGGTTCTCGAAGACGGTCAGCTCGTCGTAGATCGACGGCGTCTGGAACTTGCGGCCGATGCCGGCGAGGACGATCTCGTTCTCGTTGAGCTTGGTGATCTCCTTGTTGCGGAACTTGATCGAGCCGTCGCTCGCCCTGGTCTTGCCGCAGATGAGATCGAGCACCGTCGTCTTGCCGGCGCCGTTGGGGCCGATGATGACGCGGATGTCCTTCTCGTCGAGGTAGAAGGTGAGGTCGTTGACGGCCTTGAAGCCGTCGAAGGAGACGGTCAGGTTCTCGACCGCGAGGAGGAAGTCGGTCTCGCTCATGTCCTCACTCCGCCGGGATCTGGAGGGCTTCGCTCGGGTCCTTCACGGCGCGCGCGCCGAGCATCTTCTGCACGCGGGGCGCGATGAAGCTGCGGTAGATCCCGGCGAGGCCGTTCGGGAAGAACAGGACGACCGCGATGAACAGGGCGCCGAGGCCGAGCTGCCAGAGCTGCGGGAAGGCCTCCGAGAAGCTCGACTTCGCGTAGTTGACGAGCAGCGTCCCGTAGATGGCGCCGAACAGCGAGTAGCGCCCCCCGACGGCGGTGTAGATCACCATCTCGATCGACGGCACGATGCCGACGAAGGACGGCGACATGAACCCGACCTGCAGCGTGAACATCGCGCCGCCGATCGCCGCGAACATCGCCGCGACGCAGAACGAGAAGACCTGGAAGCCGGCGACCGAGTAGCCGGAGAAGCGGACGCGATCGACCTTGGTCCGCATCGCGATGAGGATGCGGCCGAGCTTCGAGCGCGTGATGTACTGGCCGGCGAGCAGGCAGGCGAGCAACAGCACGGCGTTGACGAAGTAGAGGATCGTGTGGGCGTGGTCGGTGCGGATGTCCCAGCCGTGCAGCGTGCGCAGGTCGGTGATGCCGTTGACGCCGCCGGTGTAGCCTTGCTGGCCGATGATCAGGATGGTCAGGATCGACGCGACGGCCTGCGTGATGATCGCGAAATAGACGCCGCCGACGCGGCGCTTGAACATCGCATAGCTGATGACGGCCGCGAGCAGCGTCGGCACGACGAGCACGGCGATGATCGTCAGCGGCAGGCTCTTGAACGGCACCCAGAACGTCGGCAGCGCGGTGATCTGGTTCCAGTCCATGAAGTCGGGGATGCCCGGCGTCGACTGGATCTTGGTGTTGGCGACGCTCGAGGCTTCGAGCTTGAGGTACATCGCCATGCAATAGCCGCCGAGGCCGAAGAACACGCCCTGCCCCAGCGACAGCACGCCGCCGTAGCCCCAGCAGATGACGAGGCCGACCGCGACGAAGGCGTAGGTGAGGTACTTGCCGACCAGGTTGAGCCTGAACGGATCGAGCAGCGCCGGGAAGACGACGAGCAGGATCACCGCCAGGATGGCGAGGTTCAGCCAGCCGGCCCGGCCGAGGAAAGGCGTTCCGTTGGGCATATCTGGCTCCTCAGCGCCGGACCTTGAGAACGAACAGTCCCTGCGGCCGCAGCATCAGGATGCCGACGACGAGCAGGAGCGTGATCACCGACGCCATCGAGCCGGAGAGGAAGAACTCCAGCGTCGACTGCGTCTGCGAGATCGAGAAGGCCGAGGCGATGGTGCCGACGAGGCTCTGCGCACCGCCGAAGACGACGATCAGGAAGGCGTTGACGATGTAGAGCTGGCCCGACGTCGGCCCGGTCGAGCCGATCATCGTGAACGCCGAGCCGGCGACCCCGGCGATGCCGCAGCCGATCGCGAACGTGTAGCGATCGACGCGGTCGGTGTTGATGCCGACGGCGCCGGCGATCGGCCTGTTCTGCACGACCGCCCGCACCGAGCGGCCCCAGCGCGACCTGTACATCATGGCGCCGACGACGAGCGTGATGAGGATCGTCAGCGCCATGATGAGCATCCCGTTGATCGGGATCTGGAT
Organism: uncultured Nakamurella sp.; assembly: GCA_964658465.1. Lineage (GTDB taxonomy): Bacteria > Pseudomonadota > Alphaproteobacteria > Rhizobiales > Beijerinckiaceae > RH-AL1. Next base: position 10,950 of record CAZZZM010000038.1, on the reverse strand, counting down.
CGAATCGGAGACCTGCCACGAGCCGAGCATCCATTGCGGCAGGTCGACGCCGACCTCGCGCGCCCCGAACACCGAGCGGTAGACCTGCTGCAGGATGAGGCTGAGCCCCCAGGTCGCCAGCAGCGTGTCCAGGGGGCGGTGGTAGAGCCGCCTGATCAAGGCCCATTCGACGAGCAGGCCGAGCGCCCCGGAGGCGATGAACGCGACCACGACGGCGACGAAGAAATACCCGCCGAACAGCGACGGCAGGTAGGTCTGGAACGCCTTCGAGGTGAAGTAGGTCATGTAGGCGCCGAGGATCATGAACTCCCCGTGCGCCATGTTGATCACGCCCATCTGGCCGAAGATGATCGCCAGGCCGAGCGCCATAAGGACGAAGACCGAGAACAGGATCAGGCCGGCGAAGCCCTGCATCACGAAGATCGAGCCGAGGTCGCCGAAGGAATAGCCGCCGAGCATTGCCAGCCTCTTGATGTCGTGGTGAAGGCGCGGGGGCCGGCCTGCGCCGGCCTACTGGTAGCCCTTCGGGAAGGGATTCGGCTCGATCAGCTCTGGCGTCGTGTAGACGATGTCGAATTGCCCGTCCGTGCGCGCCCTGCCGACGCGGGTCTGCGACCACAGGTGATGGTTGGGATGGATACGGACGTAGCCTTCCGGCGCGTTCTTGAACTCGATGCCGGGCGAGGCGGCGGCGATCTTGTCGACGTCGAAGCTGCCGGCTTTCTCGCAGGTGAACTTCCACAGCCACGGGCCGAGATAGGCCGCCTGCGTCACGTCGCCGATCACCGTCTTCTCGCCCCACATCTTCTTGAAGTCGGCGACGAAGGCCTTGTTCTGCGGGCTGTCGATCGACTGGAAGTACTTCATGCAGGCGTAGGCGCCGGCGATGTTCTCGCCGCCGATGCCGTCGATCTCGTCCTCGGTGACCGAGATCGTCATCAGCATCTGCTTGGAAAGGTCGATGCCCGCCGCCCGCAATTGCTTGTAGAAGGCGACGTTCGAGCCGCCGACGACGGCCACGTAGATGACGTCGGGCTTCTTCAGCTTGATCTTGTTGATCACCGAGTTGAACTGCGTGCTGCCCAGCGGGAAATAATCCTCGCCGACCACCCTCTGGTGCAGCACGTTCTCGATGTGCTTGCGCGCGATCTTCATGGAGGTCCGCGGCCAGATGTAGTCGGAGCCGAGCAGGTAGAACGTCTTGGCGTTCTTCTGCTTCTCGACCCAGTTCAGGCCGGCGAGGATCTGCTGGGTGGCCTCCTGGCCGGTGTAGATGACGTTCTTCGACTGCTCGAGGCCCTCGTAGAAGGTCGGATAATACAGCATGCCGTTGTACTGCTCGAAGACCGGCAGCACGGCCTTGCGCGACGCCGAGGTCCAGCACCCGAACACCGCCGCGCAATGGTCGCTGGCGAGCAGCTTCTTCGCCTTCTCGGCGAATGTCGGCCAGTCGGACGCGCCGTCCTCCTGGATGACCTTGATCTGCCGGCCGAGGACGCCGCCGGAGGCATTGATCTGCGCGATGGCGAGCTTCTCGGCCTCGACGGAACCGGTCTCGGAGATCGCCATCGTGCCCGTGATCGAATGCAGGATGCCGACGGTCACGCTGTCGTCCGTGACGGCGAGGCCGGTCGTGTCGACGGCGGTGGTGGCGGGAGCCGCGGAGGCCCTGCTTCCGAAGAAGCTGATGGCCGGCAACGCCGCGATGCCTTTGAGGATCTGGCGCCGCAGCGCGTCGTGATCGTCGTCCCGTGACATACCCACCCCTCGATACCGACCGCGCCCCACGGCTCGGACGACTTCAGGGTGGCGCGCCATGCGGCACTGCAGCAATACGTAGGACCACGTATGCGGCTGCGGCGATTCGCTGATATGTGACCGACGGCCTCTGCCCGCCGAATGTCGTCGTTGGCCGTTTTGTTGCAAAGCCGAACGCCGGTCGACGAGCCGGCTGGGAAGACGATCACCATGGCAGCGCGTCAGCGGATCGATCGCGTCAGGCGCGAATACAATCAATGGGCCGCCAACGAGACGTTGGAGGATTTCGCCCTGCGCTTCACCGCCAAGCGCGCGCGGCGCTGGTCGGCGGCGCGCGTCGGCCAGACGGCGCTCGGCGCGGCCTCGTTCCTCGCGCTGGAGGCGATCGGCGGTTCGATCACGCTGAGCTACGGCTTCACCAACGCCGCCGTGGCGATCGCCGTGGTCAGCGTGGCGATCTTCACGACCGCGCTGCCGATTTGCTTCTACGCCGCCAAATACGGCGTCGACATCGACCTGCTTACCCGCGGCGCCGGCTTCGGCTACATCGGCTCGACGATCACCTCGCTCATCTACGCCTCGTTCACGTTCATCTTCTTCGCCATCGAATCGGTCATCCTCGCGATGGCCCTCGAGCTCTGCGTCGGCATCCCGCGGCCGATCGGCTACCTGATCAGCGCGCTCGTCGTCATTCCGCTCGTCGTCTACGGCATCTCGGCGATCAGCCGCCTGCAGGTCTGGTCGCAGCCGATATGGATTGCGCTCAACCTGTGTCCGGTCGCGGCCATCGTCATGCGCGATCCGCAGGAGCTCGGCGGCTGGACGCACTTCGTCGGCGCGTCAGGCGGCCGCGGCTTCGATCTCGTGTCGTTCGGCGCCGCGGCCTCGGTGGCGTTCGCCCTCATCGTGCAGGTCGGCGAGCAGGTCGACTTCCTGCGCTTCCTGCCGGACGCCCGGCAACGCACGAAGGCCTGGTGGCTCGCCCTGCTCTCGTCGGGCCCCGGCTGGATCGTCGTCGGCGTGCTCAAGCTTTTCGCCGGGTCATTCTTCGCCGTCTATCTCGTCCACCACGGCGTCGCGAGCCGCCTGGCCGGCGATCCGCCTCGCATGTATGCCGCCGGTTTCGCGGCGATCGTCGGCCCGGGTCCCCTTTCGCTGGCGATCGCCTGCGCCTTCGTCGCGGTCTGCCAGATCAAGATCAACGTCACCAACGCCTATGCGGGATCGATCGCCTGGTCGAACTTCTTCTCGCGACTGACGCATTCGCATCCCGGTCGCGTCGTCTGGCTGGTGTTCAACGTCACCTTGGCGCTCCTCGTCATGGAGCTCGGCGTCTACGAGGCGCTGGAGCGCACGCTCGCCTTCTACTCGAGCCTGGCGGTCGCCTGGGTCGGGGCGCTCGTCGCCGATCTCATCATCAACAAGCCGCTGGGCCTGTCCCCGCCCGGGATCGAGTTCAAGCGCGCCTATCTCTACGACATCAACCCCGTCGGCGTCGGCGCCATGGCCACGGCGACGATCCTCGCGACGCTGGCGCAGATCGGCGCCTTCGGCGCGACGACCAAGGCGCTCTCGCCCTTCCTCGCCCTCGCCACGTCTCTGGTCGTCGCGCCCCTGATCGCGGTCGCGACGCGCGGCCGCTACTACCTCGCACGTCGACCCGAGCCGGTGGCGGTGGGATCGACGAGCCTGCGCTGCTGCATCTGCGAGAACACCTTCGAGACGGAAGACATGGCGTCGTGCCCGGCCTACGCCGGACCGATCTGCTCGCTCTGCTGCTCGCTCGACGCCCGCTGCCACGACCTCTGCAAGCCTCACGCCCGCATGCATCGGCAGCTCGCCGACGGGCTCGCTGGCATCGCGCCGGCGCGCTGGCGCCACCTGATCCGGCCGCATGTCGTCGAGTTCGCGCTGGCGTTCGGCCTGTCGACCCTGCTCGTCGCGTTCCTGCTCGGGCTGATCGGCCTGCAGATCGGCACCGATCGAAGCGTCGACCACGCAGCCCTGGTGGCGACGCTGTGGAAGGTCTTCGTCCTCCTGCTCATCGTGATCGGGGTCGGCAGCTGGCTGTTCGTGCTGGTGCAGGTCAGCCGGCGCGCCGCGCAGGACGAGATGCTGCGTCAGACGCAATTGCTGATGGAGGAGATCGAAGCGCACGAGCGCACCGACGCCGCGCTGAAGCGGGCGAAGGAGGCGGCGGAGTCGGCGAACTATGCCAAGAGCCGCTACGTCGTCGGGCTCAGCCACGAGTTGCGCACGCCGCTCAACACGATCATGGGCTACGCGCAATTGCTCGAGCGGGACGCGGCGATCGCCACCAAGCCGCGGGGCCAGATCGCCGTCATGCGCCGCAGCGCCGGCCATCTCTCCGGCCTGATCGACGGGCTCCTCGACATCTCGAAGGTCGAGGCCGGCAAGCTCGACCTGTCGCGCGACGAGATCGCCATCAAGCCGTTCCTGAAGCAGATCGTCGACATGTTCTCGGTCCAGGCGGCCGCCAAGGACATCGTCTTCGAGGCCGAGATCGCGAGCGACCTTCCCGAGATCGTGGCGAGCGACGAGAAGCGCTTGCGGCAGATCATCATCAACCTCCTGTCGAACGCGATGAAGTTCACCCCGCGGGGGCGCGTCGACCTGACGATCCGCTATCGCAACGAGGTCGCGGAATTTGCCATCGCCGACACCGGGCCCGGCATCGCGGCGGAGGATCTGGAGCGGATCTTCGAGCCCTTCGAGCGGCTGGCGTCGGGCCTGACGGCGTCGGGCACCGGTCTCGGCCTGACGATCTGTCGTCTGCTCGCCCGCGTGATGGGCGGCGACATCGTGGTCGAGAGCGAATTGGGGCGCGGCAGCGTCTTCCGCCTGCGCCTGTTCCTCCCGAGGGTCAACGACACCAAGCTGCCGGCGATCGTCGAGCGCCTGCTCAGCCCGGACGTCGGCGCCGGCCGCTCGATCCTCGTCATCGACGACGACGCGACGCATCGCGACCTCATCACCGAGGCCCTGACGCCGCTGGGGTTCGCGGTCTTCGGCGCCGCAAGCGGCCGCGAAGGGCTCCGCGTCGCCGACGTGGCGCGGCCCGACCTCTTCATCCTCGATATCGGTCTCCCCGACATGGACGGCTGGCGGCTCGCCGGCGAGTTGCGCGCGGCGGGGCACACGGAGGCGCGAATCGTGATGGTCTCGGCGAGCGCCATCGAGGAGCACCGCACGGCGATCGCGCTGCCCTTCCACGATGCCTACGTCATGAAGCCGATCGATATTGCGCGGCTGACCGAGACGACCCTGGCGCTGCTCGGGCTCGACGCGTCGGACGCGCGCGCCACGCCGACGATCGAAGCCGACGTGCCGCTCGAGAGCCTTCCGCGGCCGGAGAGCGACCGGCTGGAGGGGCTGATCGACCTCTGCGAGATCGGCTTCGTGCGTGGCCTCCGCGAGGCGCTGGCCGACATCGCCAAGGACGAACGCCACCGGCCGTTCGCCAACCGCCTCCTCGTCTTCGTCGACAACGTCGACCTGCGCGGCCTCGCCGCTGCGCTCGAAAGCCTGCGCGAGCCGACGGCGTGAACCCGCACGCGACAGATGTGGTGCTCGTCGTCGACGATTCGCCGGAGACGCTGCGCATGCTGACCGACGTGCTCGACGGCGCCGGCATGGCGGTGTCGGTGGCGCTCGACGGCGCCGCGGCGCTCCGGGTCGCCACGCGCCTGATGCCCGACGTCGTGCTGATGGACGCGGTCATGCCCAACCTGAACGGTTTCGAGACGTGCCGCGAGCTGAAGAAGCTGCCGGGGTTCGAGCACGTGCCGGTGATCTTCATGACCGGCCTGTCCGAGCCGGAACACAGCGTGCGCGCCTTCCAGGTCGGCGGCGCCGACTACGTCACCAAGCCGCTCGACATCGATTCCATGCTCGCCCGCATCCGCACCCATCTGGCGAACGCGCGCAAGCTGAAGAGCGCGTTCACCGCGCTCGACGCAGCCGCGCAGTTCCTCATCGCGGTCGACCGGGCGGGCGACATCCTCTGGTTCACGCCGCAGGCCTACCGCCTCGTCGAAGAGCGCTTCGGAGAGCCAGACGGGGGAAAGCTGCGCCTCCCCGAAAACGTCATCGAATGGCTGCGGCAGCGTGCGAGCGGCGATCCGGCGTCGGTGGCCGGCGACGAGATCGCGATCGACACGCGCGGCGCGCGCATCCGCATCGGCTTCGGCGGGTCCACCGATCGCGGCGAGATCATTCTGCGCATCTCCGCCGTCGCCTCGTCCGACCGCAACGAGGCCCTACGCGCGCGATTCGCGCTGACCCGACGCGAGGCGGAGGTCGCCGCATGGATCGCGCAAGGAAAGTCCAACCGCGACGTCGCGGCGATCCTGTCGCTGAGCCCGCGCACGATCGACAAGCACCTCGAGGTCATCTTCGCCAAGATGGGCGTCGAGAACAGGACGGCGCTCGCCGCCACGCTGTTCAGCTCGCAGTTCGTGTGACGCGAGCCAGCGCCGACATGCGCGGCGCCGAAGAAGCCCAGGCGCGTCCGTTCTCTACGTTTGATCAATTCTACTTCTGAAACTTCGATTTGACCGAGCGCTTGATGATGTCGTCTTCAGGCGATGAAATCTATTTCATATTGTGCCGAGGCTTCTTCCACGTCTAATCGCTCTACCGACTGTCAACGCAACGAAAGCGAGGCGTCGCGTCTGGCGCGGGCCGGACACTCGCGCGCCGGCCACGCAACGCACGTTCGAGGGGAGCGTAGATGCGCATGGGCGACCATGTCCTGACGGAAACCGCATCGACAGGACCAGCCCGACCGATCGCCGTGAAGTTCAGGGTCGACCGACAATGGCTGGGAGGAATTTACGAAGTCCACGGGCGGATGCTCGTCGCCCGCTGCGGCGACCACTCGATCAGCGCCTGCATCGGCCTTCTCGATCACAAGAAACTCGCGAAGGCACTGTTGATCAAACTCCATGCGCGCAACTGCTGTCCAGCGGCGTCCGTCTCGGCCGAGGGCCCCTGCGGGCATACGCCGGACACCGCCGCATGAGGAACGTCGGCGGGCCGGGGAGGTGAGCAGCGCATTCAAGCTGGTTCTGGCGCGGGTCGAATGGGCGCCCGTCAAGCGTCGAGTTTTCGATCCGGGCCTCGTCACCGAGCATCCGAGCCTCGTTCGCGCGGTGCGAGCCGCCGCCGATGCTCTCGCGTCCGGGCTGATCCCGCATATAGAGCGAGACGGGATCGTGTTCCTGCCCCAGCACGTTCAGGTGCTTGTCGCAGAACTTGAGGAATCGTCCCTGGAAGGGACCAGCGAGAAGGACGGCCGATGGCGAGGGTGCTCGTGATCGAGGACGACGCCGGGACGGCGGAGGAAGTCGTGCTCGAGTTGCAGCGCTGCGGCCATTCCGTCCGGCATGCGACGAGCGGCCCCGACGGCCTCGCCACCGCGCGAGAGCCGTTCGACGTGATGATCGTCGACCGCCTGCTCCCGGGTCTCGAAGGGCTCGACGTCATCCGCGCGCTGCGGGCCGAGGGCATCCGCACGCCGGCGCTCGTCGTCAGCGCGCTGGGCAGCCTCGACGATCGCGTCCGCGGCCTTCGCGCCGGCGGCGACGATTACCTGCCGAAGCCGTTCGCTCTCGTCGAGCTCGTCGCCCGCCTCGAAGCGCTCCTGCGGCGCCCCGCGGAAGCTCGCGAGACGCTGTTGCATGTCGGGCCGCTCGAGCTCGACCTCCTGGCGCGGACCGCAGCCCGCGCGGGCCGTGACCTCGGCCTGCAATCGCGCGAGCTCGACATCCTCGAATATCTGGTGCGGCGACAGGGCCGCACCGTCACGAGGTCCATGCTTCTGCAGGACGTGTGGGGCTACCGCTTCGAGCCGCGCTCCAACGTGGTCGACGTTCACATGAGCAAGCTGCGTCGCAAGGTCGACAGGCCGGAGGACACGCCGCTGATCCGCAACATCCGCGGCGAAGGATATCGGATCGATGCGCCTCGCTGACCTCGCGCAGGCCGCCTCGTTCCGATGGACGATCGGCATCACGCTGGCGCTCGTCCTGCAATCGTCCCTCATCGCCGGGCTGATCTACTGGTCGACGGTGGATTACGCGACGGCGAAGATCGACGACACGTTGATCGCGGAATGCCGGACGCTTTCGGCCCTCTCCCAGGCCGACCTGATGGAAGAGGTCGGGGAGAAGGTCGAGCGCGACGTCCACCGCGTCGAACTGGTCGGCCTGTTCGATCGCGCGGGGCGCGCGATCGCCGGCAACATCGCCAGCCTGCCCCCGGCGCTCGCCACCGCGCCCGGCCCGCTCGTCGTCGGTCTCGTCCGGACGAACCCGCCGGACCCGATCCCGAATCCGAGCCGCACCGTCGCCTGCTCGACCCCGCAAGGCATTCGCATCGTCGTCGCGCACGACACCGACGAGACCGACGATCTTCGCGCGCTGATCGAGCGGGCGCTCGTCGTCGCCACTCTACCCGGCATCGTCCTGGCGCTAGGGCTCGGGCTTTTCCTTGCGCGGCGCGGGCAGACCCGCTTCCGGCAGATCAGGCGCGCCATCGACGATGTGATGGCTGGCGATCTCGACCGCCGGCTGCCGCACCTGGCCTCCCGCGATCCCGTCGACAGTCTGACGCGTGCCGTCAACGACATGCTGGACCGCCTCCAGGAGGCGATCGAGGACGTGAAGGCGCTCGGCGACGACATCGCCCACGAGCTGCGCACGCCGCTCACCAGGGTCCGCGCGCG
>CAZZZM010000038.1:0-2344 GCA_964658465.1 uncultured Nakamurella sp. | reverse complement strand
CTCGTCGACAACGCGATCAAGTTCACGCCGGCGGGCGGCAGCGTGCGCTGCAGCCTCACGACCGACGGCGACAAGGTCGAGACCATCGTCATCGCGGACACCGGACCGGGCATCCCGGTGCGCGATCGCGAGGCGGTGTTCCGGCGTTTCCACCGCGGCGCCGTGCCGTCGCCGGCAGCCGGCCACGGCATCGGCCTGAGCCTGGTCGCCGCCATCCTCAGGCTGCATCGCTTCACGCTGACGATCAGCGATGCCATGCCGGGCTGTTGCATCACCATCGATTGCCGTGACGGCCTCGGGCTTCGGCAGCGACCGGAGCAGCCGGACGCCACCCGGCTCGAAAAGGCCGCTACGGACCGCTAAACAGCGATCCGCCTCACTTCATCGTCGGCGCCAGCTTCTGCACGCTTTCGACGTCGTCGCCGAGCCACTTGGCGTTCTTGGCCGTGCCGTCGAAGGTCGCGCTGGTCTTGAACAGCTCGTACTTGCCTTCGAGCGCGTAGGGCCGGCTGCGGTCGAGCAGCTCCGCCACCTGCGGCTTGTCCATCGGCTTGAACGTCTTCACCGCCTCGAAGGCCTGATCGAGGTCGCGCTGGCTCTCGCAGCCGGTGATCACCACCGACGTCGGCAGGTTGAGCGAATAGTGCAGGAACTCGATCGGCTTGATCGGCACGTCGCTCTTCAAAAGAACGCCGTCGCCGAAGCTCTTCATGCCGAGCACCGCGATGCCATGCTCGACGAGGTAGGGCAGCACGAGATGCGCGAACGAGCGGAAGTGCGCGTCCATCACGTTCAGCGGCATCTGCACCGAGTCGAACAGGAAGTCGTGCTCGCGCGCGACCTCGAGCATCTGCAGGTGGATCCGCGGATCCTTGTGGCCGGTGAAGCCGATGTAGCGCAGCTTGCCGGCCTTCTTGGCTTCGACGAACGCTTCCATGGCGCCGCCCTCGGCGAAGATGCGATCGGGATCGTCGTAGCGCAGGATCTCGTGATGCTGGACGAGGTCGATGTGATCGGTGCGCAGGCGCTGCAGCGAATCGTCGATCTGGCGGGCGGCCTCCTGCTTGGTGCGGCCGTCCATCTTCGACATCAGGAAGACCTTGTTGCGATAGCCGTCCTGCTGGAGCGCGATGCCCATGCGGCGCTCGGAGCGGCCCTCGTTGTAGTCCCAACAATTGTCCATGAAGGTGATGCCGCGGTCGATCCCCTGGTGGATGAGCCGCACCGCCTCGTCGTCGGAGACGGCATTCTTGCCGAGGTGGAAACCGCCCATGCCGATCGCCGAGATCTTCTCGTCTGCGCGACCGAACTTGCGATACAGCATCTCGCCGCGCCGCTCGCCGGGATCGGTGACGAAGAGCAGGTCGGCGGGGTCCGCCGGGCGCGTCGAGGGAAGAGCGGGATTCACGGCAGCCTCCGCGCCGCCGACGGTTGCGAGACCGGCGCCGAGAGCGGCGCCCTTGAGGAAGTTGCGGCGTTGCATGTGACGTCCTTTTCCATTCGAGGCGCGATCCAGATCATTTGTCCTCCATCGGTCGCGATGCGATCGCACGCGCGGCGTTCAGCAGGCGCAACGCCAGGCAGGCGGCGCCGAAGCCGTTGTCGATGTTGACGACGCCGAGGCCCGGCGCGCAGCTCGCGAGCAGCGCGTCGAGGGCGGCGCGGCCACCGGTGGCGACGCCGTAGCCGACCGAGGTCGGGACCGCGACGATGGCGCCCGCGACCAGCCCGCCCATCACCGTCGGCAGGGCGGCGTCCATGCCGGCGACGGCGATGATGACGGGGAAGCTGCGGAGCTCGTCGAGCCTGTCGGTCAGCCGCCACAGGCCGGCGACGCCGACGTCGGCGATCATCGTCGAGGCGGCGCCGTAATAGGCGAGCGTGCGGACCGCCTCGCGCGCGACCCCGACGTCGGAGGTGCCGGCGCAGACGACGGCGACGTCCGCCCTCCCGCGCACCGGGCGCGGCGTGCCGAACACGGCGGTCCGCGACGTCGCGCAATAGTCGAGCGCCTCGCGATGATCCGCGGCGAGCGCGGCGACCTTGTCCTGATCGATCCGCGTCAGCAGGAGCGGCACGCCGCGACCGGCGGCCGCGCCGAGTATGGCGTCGATCTGCGCTGCCGACTTGCCAGCGCAGTAGATCGCCTCCTCCAGCCCGGTCCGGCGCTCGCGCGCGAAATCGAGGTTGAATTCGTCCGCCGCGCTCATCTCGCGGCCTCGAGTTGGTCGGTCAGGAACGCGCTGCCGGTCCGGTAGGGTGCGAAGGACACGGCGCGTTGGGCGACCGTCGTCGGCGCCGCGGCGAGGATGGCGGCGCCGAGGTCGTCGCGGTCCGACGCGGG
>CAZZZM010000037.1:13221-16785 GCA_964658465.1 uncultured Nakamurella sp. | reverse complement strand
GCTCTCGTCGTCCTCATCGCCGTCGCGTCGGCCCTCCTGAAGCTGCCGATGCTGCTGATCCTCGCGCTGGCGATTCCAGCCGCCCTGGCGCTGGCCGCGGCCCGCGAGCGGAGCCGATGAGCGAGACGAGCCCCGTAGTCCAGCTGTCGAAGACCTTCGGCGCTTTGTCGCTGATGTCGATCGGCGGCGCCAACGCGACGGTGCCGGAAATCCACCGCCAGATCGTCGGCGGCCTCCACCTCATGAGCGACGAGACCTTCGCCAAGCTGGTCGCGATCGGCCAGACCTCGCCGGGGCCGAACGTCCTCGTCGTGTCGATGATCGGCTGGTCGCTCGCAGGCCTCGGCGGCCTCGCCGCGGCGACGCTGGCCTTCATCGGGCCATCCGGGGTGCTGGCCCTGGCGACGGGGCGGCTGATGACGCGCTTCGAGGCGATCGGGATCATCGGACGCCTGCGCAGGGCACTGGCGCCGGTCGCCGTCGGCTTCATGCTGGCGTCGGGCCTGGTCATGACGCAGGCGAGCTACATCGGCCTGCCGAGCCTCCTCATCGTCGCCGCGGTGGCGGCCTTGGTGCTTCTCACCCGGGTGTCGCCGTTCTGGGGCATCTTCGCCGGTGCCTTCGTCGGCGTCGCCGGCTATCTCGTCTCTCCTGGATCCCCGTAGGTCCCATGTCCCGTATCGCCTACGTCAACGGACGCTATCTTCCCCACGCCGCCGCGGCGGTGTCGATCGACGATCGCGGCTTCCTCTTCGCCGATGCCGTCTACGAGGTCATCGAGGTGCACGCCGGCGCGCTGATCGACGAGGACGCGCATCTGGCGCGTCTTGCCCGCTCGCTCGGCGAATTGACCATGGCCCCGCCGCTCCGCGAACCGGCGCTCCGCCGCATCATCCGCGAGGTCGTCGCCCGCAACCGCGTCCGCGACGGCATGGTCTATCTGCAGGTCGGCCGCGGCGCGGCACCGCGCGACCACGTCTTCCCGGACCCGCCGGTGAGGCCCGGCCTCGTCGTCACCGCCCGCGCCATCGACCCCGCAAAGAGCGCGAAGAAGGCGGAGGTCGGCATGCGCGTCGTCATCGTGCCGGACGAGCGCTGGGCGCGGGTGGACATCAAGTCGACGTCGCTGTTGCCCAACGTGCTCGCCAAGCAGGCCGCCAAGGCGCGCGGCGCCGCCGAGGCCTGGCTGATCGGCGCCGACGGGCTGATCCGCGAGGGCTCGTCCTCGAATGCCTGGATCGTCACCGTCGAGGGTCGCGTCGTCACCCACCCTGCCGACCGCGCGATCCTGAAAGGCGTGACCCGCACGACGCTGCTCGGCGTGCTGGCGGGGCAGGGCCTGATTTTGGAGGAGCGCGCCTTCACCCGCGACGAAGCCTATGCGGCCCGCGAGGCCTTCGCCACCGGGGCGACGACCCTGGTGACGGCGGTCGTGGCGATCGACGACAGGCCGGTCGGCGACGGGCGCCCGGGCCCCGTCGTCGCCGCCTTGCGGACCGGCTTCCGTGTGGCCGCGTTACGGTCGCCTCTTTGATTTCATGCGTTTGGATAAGAATATTCGGCGCGCGTGCGTTTGGGCGTCCGTCGATCGCCGAGACCCCTTGCGGGCGGCGCCGCAATCCCCGTAATGAACAGGCATCGGCCGTATTTGCCGCCAAGCCAATCTATGGAAGCCGCGCCAAAGGCGCCAATAACGAGACCTGGATCGAACCCTATGGCCACCGAGCGTCCGCAGAATCTGCAGGATACGTTCCTCAATTACCTCCGCAAGAACAAGGTCCCGCTCACCATCTTCCTGGTCAACGGCGTCAAGCTACAGGGCGTGGTGACGTGGTTCGACAATTTCTGCGTCCTGTTGCGCCGAGACGGGCATTCGCAGCTCGTCTACAAGCACGCGATCTCCACCATCATGCCGGGTCATCCGATCCAGATGTTCGAGCCGGGCGAGGAGCCTGCCGCCGGGTGACCGTAATCTCGGGCGCGAATTGAGCGAGACCGGCGGTCCCGCCGTTGACCGAGCCGAAGCGGTGTCGGCGGCGGCGACGCGGGCGATCGTCCTCGGGCCGTATCTCGATGAGCGCAATCCGGCCAACGACAAGCAGCGGTCTGCGGAGGCGCGCGTCGCCGAGGCGGGCGGCCTCGCACGGGCGATCGATCTGCAGGTCGTCGAGGAGTCGATCGTCGAACTGCGCCAGATCCGGCCGGCGACTTACCTCGGCAAGGGCAAGGTCGATGAGATCGCGGCCCGCGTGCACGACGAGGAGATTGCGCTCGTCTTCATGGATTGCGCGCTTTCGCCCGTGCAGCAGCGCAACCTCGAAAAGGCGTTCAAGGCCAAGGTCATCGACCGCACCGGGCTGATCCTCGAGATCTTCGGGCGCCGCGCGCGCACCCGCGAAGGCGCATTGCAGGTCGAGCTGGCGCATCTCGCCTACCAGAAGTCGCGGCTCGTGCGCTCGTGGACCCATCTCGAGCGCCAGCGCGGCGGCTTCGGCTTCCTGGGCGGCCCCGGCGAGACACAGATCGAGACCGACCGTCGCCTCATCTCCGAGCGCATGGTGCGCATCGAGGCCGACCTCGAGAAGGTCAAGCGCACCCGCTCCCTGCACCGCAAGACGCGGCGCGACGTGCCGTACCCGATCGTCGCGCTCGTCGGCTACACCAACGCCGGCAAGTCCACGCTCTTCAATCGCATGACCCGCGCCAGCGTGATGGCCGAGGACATGCTGTTCGCCACCCTCGATCCCACTCTGCGCAACCTCGCCCTGCCGCACGGCGGCCGGGCAATCCTCTCCGACACCGTCGGCTTCATCTCCGACCTGCCGACGATGCTCGTCTCCGCCTTCCGCGCGACGCTGGAAGAGGTGCTCGAGGCCGACGTCATCCTGCACGTGCGCGACATCTCGCACGAGGACTCGGACGCGCAATCCGCCGACGTCGAGGCGATCTTGCGCGAGCTCGGCGTCGATCCCGACGACCACCGCCGCCTGCTCGAGGTGTGGAACAAGCTCGACCTCATCGACGCCGACCGTGCCGCCGCGCTCGCCAACAGCGCCCGCCGCCGCAACGAGGCGCGGCCGATCCTGGTCTCGGCGCTGACCGGCGAGGGCGAGGACGCGCTGACGGCCGAGATCGAGGACCGCATCGCCGAGGGTCGGCCGGTGCTCGAGCTGTCGCTCGATCCAGCCGACGGGCAGGGGCTTGCCTGGCTGTACGAGCGCGGCGAAGTGCTGGCGCGCGAGGACGGCGACGAGGCGATCCGGGTGCGGGTGCGGGTCGCGCCGGAGCGCGCGGATCAGGTGCGGGCTCGGTTCGCGAGCTGATCCCTTCTCTCGTGCCCGGGAGGAGAGATCGCGCGCGTGCCTCTTCTCACCCCAGGGCCTGATCCAGGTCGGCGATGATGTCGGCGACATCCTCCAGCCCGATCGATACCCGCACGACGTCGGGGCCGGCGCCGGCGGCGAGCATCTGCGCGTCGGCGAGCTGGCGATGCGTCGTCGAGGCGGGATGGATGACGAGCGAGCGCGTGTCGCCGACGTTGGCGAGATGCGAGAACAGCTTAAG
>CAZZZM010000037.1:11971-13121 GCA_964658465.1 uncultured Nakamurella sp. | reverse complement strand
AAGGCGTTGAACGGCGACAGCGCCGCGCCGAGGTCGCGCAGGCCGAGCACGCGGTTGGCGATCGCGAAGGCGAAGTTGCCGAAGGTCTCGGCGATCACCAGGCCGCCGTAGCTCTCCGACGGCTTCGAGAGGGCAGGGTAGCGGTCGTCGCCGACGAAGCTGAACGAGCCGCCGTCGACGATGATCCCGCCGATCGAATTGCCGTGACCGCCGAGAAACTTGGTCGCGGAATGCACGACGATGTCGGCGCCGTGCTCGAACGGCCGCACGAGATAAGGGGTGCCCAGCGTGTTGTCGACGATCAGCGGCACGCGGGCGCGGCGCGCGACGGCGGCGATGGCGGCGATGTCGGTGAAGCCGCCGCCGGGGTTCTCGATCGACTCGATGAAGATCGCCTTGGTCCTGTCGGTCAGCGCCTCGACGAAACTGTCGGGATTGGCCGAGTCGGCCCATTTCACCTGCCAGCCGAAGCTCTTGAAGGCGTGGGTGAACTGGTTGATCGAGCCGCCATAGAGCCGGCGCGCGGCGACGAACTCGTCGCCCGGCTGCAGCAGCGTGTGGAAGACGTTGACCTGCGCGGCATGGCCCGAAGCCACGGCCAGGGCGGCGGTGCCGCCTTCGAGCGCGGCGACGCGCTCCTCGAGCACGGCGGTCGTCGGGTTGGTGATGCGCGTGTAGATGTTGCCGAACGCCTGCAGGCCGAACAGCGAGGCGGCGTGGTCGACGTCGTCGAAGACGTAGCTCGTCGTCTGGTAGATCGGCGTGGCCCGCGCCTTGGTGGTCGGGTCGGGCTGCGCACCGGCGTGGATCGCCAGAGTCGCGAAGCCAGTGTCCCTCGTCTCGCTCATGGCGCCGGTCTCCGTCGTGGGCGGAGAAGACTAAGCCAAGCGGGAGAAAATGTGTTGCCGAACTTGCGACAGTGACCGGCAGGAGCCTTCTCCCGCCGCGGGCCGCGGAAGAACTAGAGCTCGCAGGTCGCCGTGGACGGCCGCCGCGCACGCACCCGCACGAGGCGACGGCGCGCTTCGCGCTGCTCGGTCCACACGCGGACCGCGAGATCGCAGCCGATCAGCCCCATCACGGAGAGCGGCAGCAGGCTGGCGTACAGCGCCGACCTGGCCAGCGACGCCGCGCCGTCGTCGGTGGCGAC
>CAZZZM010000037.1:3985-11871 GCA_964658465.1 uncultured Nakamurella sp. | reverse complement strand
CCGAGCCGCGCGTTGACCTCGTCGGGCGCCTCCTGCTGCACCCAGTGCGAGACCCGCGGCAGGCGCTCGAGCGTGAAGTCGGCGACGAGCGGCGCGTAGCCCTCGGTCAGTTCGAGGCCGAGCGCGGCATCCTCTTCGCCCCAGATCATCAGCGTCGGCACCTCGATCGTCGGCATCGGCTCGGCGGGGCGGCTGAAATCGGTGGCGTTGGCACGGTAGTAGTTGAGCATCGCCGTCAGGGCGCCGGGCTTCAGCGCGTTGTCGCGATAAGGGCGGGTGACGGCGTCGGGGAAGGCGCTCTTGTCGACCGCCATGCCGGTGAAGGCGCGCCCGATGGCCGCGGCACCGTTCGCCCTGAGCAGGAACTCCGGCAGCACCGGGAGCTGGAAGATTAGCATGTACCAGGATCGCCGCCGCTGCGCCCACGAGTTGGCGAGCACTCGCCTGAAGACGTCGGGATGCGGCACGTTCATGATGACGAGCCCGTCGAGCGGCCGCGCGCGGCGGATCGCGAACGCCCAAGCGATCGCCGCGCCCCAGTCGTGGCCGATCAGCAGGCGGCGGCGGGCGCCCAACGCGTCGAACAGCGCCGCCGCGTCCTCGACGAGATGCCGGATGCGGTAGGCGTCGCTGCCGTTCGGCCTGTCGCTGTCGCCGTAGCCGCGCAAATCGGGGGCGACCGCGTGCCAGCCTAGCTCGGCGAGCGGTTCGAGCTGATGGCGCCAGGAGAATCGGCTTTCGGGAAAGCCGTGCAGGCAGAGCGCGATGTCGTCGCCGGTCCCCGCCTCGTCGATGACGAAGCGCAGGCCGTTCGCCGTCACGACGCGTGTCGAAATCCCGCTCATCTCATATCTCGCCGCAAGCCTCCAAGCGAGGCTCCGCTAACCATGAAAGCACGGTCAAGTCCCTCCGCCGAACGGCGCGACGAATTTCGCCTTAAAGGGTTTTTAAGCTTCGCCCTGTCTCGCGTGGGGGAGGGTGGCGTTCATGCCCGCTGAAAGACGTATTGCCGCTGTCACCGGGGGGCTCGCGGCCCTGATCCTGACGGTATCGCCTGTCGCCGTCGGCGTCGCCAGGGCGGACGATTGCTCCGGCCTGATGTGCCTCTTCCATCGCGATGCGCCGGCGCCGCAGCAGCCGCAGCCGGCGCAGCCCGCCGCGGACGTTGCAGTCCCGGCGACGACGGCGGACGCCGCCGCCGATCGGACCCCTGCCAAAGCGAGACGGAAGCCCGTGCCCGTCGCGACCGTCACGATCGCCGCCGATCCCGCCGAGGCCGCGCGCCTGAAGCCGATCACCGCCGCCGTTTCGCGCCCGCGCGTCAGGATCGTCGACGCCAAGGTGGGACGGGGTGCCGATTTCGCCCTCGCCACGTCGGTCGACACGGGCGTCGGGCCCGAGCGGGCGCGGCTTTTCCCGGAGGCGATGCACGTGCTCGCCGGCGACAGGATCCGTTCGCTCGACGACCTCAAGGGCAAGACGGTGAGCTTCGGCGCCGACGGCTCGGCCGGCCAGACGGTCGCGCGCAAGGCTTTCGCGGCGGCGGGCGTCGTCGTCGCCGAGACGCCGCTGGACATCGACAACGCGCTCGACGGGCTTGCCACCGGCGACATCGAAGCCGTCGTCGTGGTGGCGCCGCAGCCCGACGCGCGGCTCACGAAGCTGCACGCGCCGGGCCTGCATCTCGTCGCCTGGCCGCAGGCCGCGACGCTGCCCGACGGTGCCAGCGCCACGACCATCGACGCGCACGCCTATCCGGACCTCGCCAAGCCCGACCCCGCGAAGCCGGACACCAAGGTCGCCGCGCTCGCGGTCGACGCGGTGCTGGTGGAGAGCCCCAAGGGCGCGCACCAGCCCGCCGCGAAGGCGTTCCTCGGCGCGCTGACGCACCACGCGGCGGCACTCGGCAAGCGCGGCTTCGCGCTGCTCCAGGCCGACAGCGGCCGCCGGCTCGCCAACAACGAGCCGCGCTGACGCGTCGCCGACGCTCCGCGACCTACGACCGCCTTGCGTGCATTAGGACGCGACGTATTCTGACGCGTCTTCCCCCCGGGCCACAGACCAGAGGGTCTCATGCGCTTCCTCGATCGTCGTCTCCTCGATGTGCGTCGCTTCGAGCGTCGGCTCAGGCTGGGTGCGTTTGCCGTCTGCCTCGCCACCGGGTTCGCCGCGCCCGCCCGTGCCGATAGCGAGATGAGCTTCCGCACCGTGCAGCTCGGCGATGGCGGCTACGCGATCAGCGCGCGGGGGCAGATCACCAACGAGACGCCCGATCGTTTCATTGCCTTCCTCAACGACTCGCCGGAGCTGCGCGGCCGCCGCCCCGTCGTGCTGCTCGACTCGCCGGGCGGCCGGGTGCTGGCCTCGATGGCGCTCGGCAAGGCGCTGCGCCAGGTCGGCGCGTCGGCGATCGTCGCCGACGTCGGCGAGGACGGCGGTCTGACCAACGCGGAATGTTTCTCCGCCTGCGTCTACGCGCTGATGGGCGCCAGCAAGCGGCTCATCCCGTCGTCGAGCCTCGTCGGCATCCACCGCATGTTCGCCTACCAGGCCGAGGTCGATGCGTCCGGCGAATTCGAATCGGTGCGCCGCCGCTACGACGACGGCCGCATGCGCGATTACCTGCGGCAATATTCCAGCGCGATGGGGGTGAGCCCCGGCCTGATCTCGGCCGCCGAGCGCATCTCCTCCGACCATCTCAGGATCCTCTCGCCCTCGGAGATCAGGCGCTACCATCTCGGCGCGTCGCGCTGAGACCACGCCAGCGTTTCGTCGCGTGCGAGCTTCTTGACTTGCTCCGATGCAATGCGTATCGCACCCGTCTCGCCGCGACCGGCTTCGCGGGGGAGTAGCTCAGTTGGTTAGAGCGCCGGCCTGTCACGCCGGAGGTCGCGGGTTCGAGTCCCGTCTCTCTCGCCACTCCACAGGCCCCTGTTGCAGCCGCCTTGGGACCTGACCCGGTTTCGGACTTCAACCCCAACATTCATCTGAACGGGACCAAACCTCGCGCGCACGGGGTCGGTGCCACCGATGTCGTCTGGACGAGTTCTGCGGGGCCTTTTCCAGTCGACGGCGCTGACAGGTGAACGCCTAACCCAGCGTAGGTCCTCGCAGCAGCAGCAAATTGCGCGGCGCGAACTTATGGATTTCGTGCGGCCGGCTATCGTTTGAACCGGCCGACGAATGTCAGTGGGCGGCGGCTTGCCGAAGGCCCAACTGGGTGGCCTTCTCGGTTTCGACGCGGCGGCCAGCGAGGGCAGCGCCGAGCCGCTGGCGGTGCACCACCGCCATGCCGAGCACGACCATCGCGAAGGCCTGATGCAGCATCCCGGCCCAGATGGGCACGACGAGGAGAAGCGTCGTGATGCCGATGGCGGCCTGCAGCGCGACGAGGCCGGCGAGTCCTGTCGACCGGCGAGCGGCCGATGTGCCCGGGGCGACGCGCGCGGTCCAGATCGCCTGCACGATCGCCAGCGCCAGCACGAGATAGGCGGTCATCCGGTGCTGGAACTGCACCTCGGCGACATTGTCGACGAGATTGCGCCACCACGGCGACAGCGTGCCCAGCTCGTTGAACGGGACGAGCTGGCCGGCCATCAGCGGCCACGAATTATAGGCATAGCCGGCGCGCAGGCCCGCGACTAGCGCGCCAAGACCGATCTGCACCAGCACGAGCAGGACGAGGACGCTCGACAGCCGCCGTAGGGCAGGGGGCACGGCGGGCTCGCTGGCGGGACGCTGGGCCGTGGCGATCCAGGTCAGCGCCGCGAAGGTGAGCGAGGCGAGCAGCAGGTGGATCGCAAGGCGCTCCTGCGCGACCTCGACGCGGCCGGTGAGGCCCGACGACACCATCCACCAGCCGACGAAGCCCTGCAGGCCGCCGAGCGCGAAGATGCCGAGCATCTGCAGCAGCAGGCGTCGGTCGAGCTTGCCTGCGACGAGGAAGACCACGAGCGGGACGACGAGCACGACGCCGAGCAGCCGGCCGACCAGCCGATGCGTCCATTCCATCAGGAAGATCGCCTGGAAATGGTCGAGCGTCATGTTCGGAAACATCACCGCGTATTGCGGGATGCGCTTGTACTTCTCGAACGCCTCGAGCCAGGCGCCGTGGGTGAGCGGCGGGATCACGCCGGCCACCGGCTTCCATTCGGTGATCGACAGCCCGGACTCGGTGAGCCGCGTCGCGCCGCCGAGGACCACCATCAGGAAGACGATGGCGACCAGGCTCCACAGCCAGACGGCGATGGCGGTCGAGGGGCGGGTCGTGACGTTTGGGCTCATGATCTCGGCGAGGCGGCGCGTTGACGGGCAGGGCGGCCGGCAGATAAGGCTCGCGACGGCGCCGTGTCCAGGGTCGGGCGCCGCGACCAATGGGACGGAGTTGAAGATGCGCCGCCGGCACCGCAAGCTCATCGGCGTCGCGGCGACGATCGTCTTCGTCATCGTCTACGCACTCGTCGCGATGGCGCTGGCCCAGCTCGAGGTGACGAAGAAGGCGCCGACCGTCCTCGAATGGCTCTATTACGCCGTCGTCGGAATGGGCTGGATTCTGCCGCTGATGCCGCTGATCGCCTGGATGGAGCGGCCAGACGCGGACGAGCCAAGCGAAAGCTAGCGCCGCTCCGTCAAAGCCCCTTCTGCTTCGCCTCGACCCAGAGTTCTTCCATCTCCTCCAGAGACGTGTCCTTGGCCGCCGCACCTCGGGCGGCGAGCACCGACTCGATATGGGCGAAACGACGCTCGAACTTTGCGTTGGCGCCGCGCACCGCGGTCTCCGGGTCGGCGTTGACATGGCGCGCCAGGTTCGCGACGGCGAACAGCAGGTCGCCGATCTCGTCCTGGACGGCGTCGCGCGACGCGCCGTCGAACGCCCGCTCGATCTCGTCGATCTCCTCGCGGATCTTGGCGAGCACCAGCTTGGCGTCGCTCCAGTCGAAGCCGACGCTCGAGGCCTTCCGCTGCAGCTTCACGGCGCGCGTGAGGCCGGGCAGGGTGGCCGGCACGTCGGCGAGCAGGCCCTTGGACTTCTGGTCCTTGCCCTTCGCCTTGCGCTCCTCGGCCTTGATGGCCTCCCAGACCTCGTTCGACATGGTCGGCCTGGCGGCGTCGGCGCCGGCGGCCATGGCGGCGAGCAGGCCGTGCACCGGCGTCGGTTCGGGCTGCGGCGGCTTGCCGAGCCTGGCCTCGCGCTTCAGGCGCATCGCCTCCCAGATCTTGTCGACGCCCGACGGCGGCAGCTTCTTCGGCGCGGCCGAGAACACGTGCGGGTGGCGCCGCACCATCTTGTCGCAGACGCCCGCAGCGATGTCGGCGAAGCGGAAGGAGCCCACCTCCTCGCCAAGCCGGGCATGGAAGACGACCTGGAGGAGCAGGTCGCCGAGCTCCTCGCGGAGATCCTCGAGGCTGCCGCGCTCGATGGCGTCGACGACCTCGTAGGCCTCCTCAAGCGCGTAGGGGGCGAGCGTCTTGTGCGTCTGCTGCAGATCCCAGGGACACCCCGTTCCCGGCGTGCGCAGAGAGGCGACGATCTCGATCAGTCGGGCGATGCTGTCGGGCGATTGGCTGTCTGCGATGGGCATGGACGGACACACTCTTGGCCACGTGTGCCGATCTTCGTCGCGATTCCGATCGTTGGGAAGCTGCCCAAAAGAAAAGGCGCGCCGGAAAGCGCGCCTCTTTTTGTCTCATGCTGCGCGATATTGCTCAGGCGAGCGAGATCGACAGCGCCTCGCGGCCTTTCGGTGTGTCGACGACGCGCATGTTGACCGCCTGGCCCTCCGCCAGGTGATGCACGCCCGAGGGGCCGAGGATCGAGATGTGGACGAAGACGTCCTTGCCGCCGTCGTTCGACTGCACGAAGCCGAAGCCCTTGTTGTCGTCGAACCACTTGACGTTGCCGGAGACCGAGACGGCGGTCGACGGATCGGGGGCGCGGCGCTGCGGGCGCGGGCTGTCGCCACCGAACGACGGGCGCTGCGGTGCCCGCTCGGCGGCGCCGGCCGTGTCGACTTCGAACACGCGGGTCACCTGCATGCCCTTCATGCCGCTGCCGACCGACACCTTGAGCTTGGCACCCGGCGGAACCGTCTCGTAGCCGGCCGATTGCAGCGCGCCGATGTGCAGGAAAGCGTCGCCCTGGCCGTTCGATAGCTCGACGAAGCCGAAGCCTTTGTCGCCCTTGAACCACTTGACGACGGCATCCACCGTCGCCGCCGAAGCGCCGCCCATGTCGGGAGCGCCGCCGCCGAAACCGCCGCCCGGCGGCGTGCCGCCGAAAGCCGGCCGCGGGTTGCGAGGGACGCGGGGCGCGTCGTACTGGAATGGGGCGTCGTCGTCGAAGCCACGCTTCTTCGGCCCTCGGAAATCTCTACCTTTATTCATCGTCAGCCTGCTTGCTCTCGCCTTACCGCCGCGCCTCTAGCGAACCAATCCGGAACCTTAAATCTCCGGTGAGACAATCTCACGACATCGAGGCCAGCAGCGATCCGCTACCAGCCTGTTCCGCCCATGGGTTGAACCCTATACAAATGGAAGAAGCCCCGCGTTCCTAATTGGTATCAGCCCTTTTCAACATTGGCTACTCGAATTGCGCGATTTCCGACGCCACTCGTGCCGAAATTGACGCCGCTAACCGGGGAGGGTGTCTGTTTCGGCATCGCAGCCGGCGACCCTGCATCGGCTACCAAGCGCTTAAAATGTCGGGCCGACCTCTCGCGACCTCGCCAGCACGATTCGCATAATCAATATTATGGAACTTGGGGCTGTCGACGGATTGGAGGTGTGCGGGCGTCAGCGCGGCGTCGCGTCGACCACCATCCCGTCGAATGCCGGCTCGACGCCCGGCGGCAGCGCGGCGGCGAGCGTCGCGTAGTCCATGTCGGTATGCAGGTTGGTGAGGATGGCGCGGCGCGGGCGCATCCGCGCGATCCAGCCGAGCGTCTCGTCGAGCGAGAAATGGCTGGGGTGGCGCGTGTAGCGCAGCGCGTCGACGATCCACAGGTCGAGGTCCGCCAGCGCGGGCAGGCTGGCGTCGGGGATCGCGTTGAGGTCCGGCGAGTAGGCGATGGCGCCGAAGCGGAAGCCGAGCGCGTCGATCTCGCCGTGATGGACGCGGAACGGCACGGCCTCGATCGCCCCGCCCGGCCCTTCCAGGGTCAGGCTGCGGCCGGGCTCGAGGGCGGCCTGGTCGAGCAGCGGCGGGTAGCCGCTGCCGGGCGGCGTTTCGAAAATGTAGCTGAACGTCCGACGGACCACATCGGCGGTGCCGTCATCCATGTGCATGGTGATCCTGCGCCTCGATTTCAGCACCAGCGGTCGCACGTCGTCGATGCCGTTCGTGTGGTCGGCGTGCGCGTGCGTCATCAGGATCGCGTCGAGGTGGTCCGTGCCCTGGTCGAGCAGCTGCTGGCGCAGGTCCGGCGAGGTGTCGACCAGCACGCGCGTCGTGCCGCCAGGGCCGCTCCGCTCCACTAGGATCGAGCAGCGGCGGCGGCGGTTGCGCGGGTTCTCGGGGTCGCAGGCGCCCCAGCCCTGGCCGACTCGCGGCACGCCGCCCGACGAGCCGCAGCCGAGGATGGTGACGCGCGGGTTCACGCGGCGCGCGCCAAGGGGGCCGGCATTTTATCGAACAGGCGCAGTACGTTGGCCGTCGTCGTCGCGGCGATCTCCTCGTAGGTCACGCCGCGCGTCTCGGCGAGGACGCGCGCCGTCTCGGTGACGAAGGCCGGCTCGTTGCGCTTGCCGCGATGCGGCACCGGCGCGAGGAACGGCGCGTCGGTCTCGACGAGCAGGCGGTCGGCCGGCACGCGGGCGGCGATCTCGCGCAGCGCGGCCGAGTTCTTGAAGGTCAGCACGCCGGAGAACGAGATCGTCAAACCGAGCTC
>CAZZZM010000037.1:0-3885 GCA_964658465.1 uncultured Nakamurella sp. | reverse complement strand
GCCTCGCCGATGCCGACGCATTTGGGATGACGCGCCAGCTCGACGATCCGCTCGGCCGGCACCTCGGGGTCCTGGTGCGCCTCGTGCGGATGCGTGCCGACGGTGAAGAAGACGTCGTCGTAGGCCTCCGCCACCGCCCTCACCTGCTCGAACTTGTCGACCCGCGTCGAGATCGTGATCATACGCGCAAGACCGGCGGCGCGGGCGCGCGCGACGACGGCGTCGCGCTCTGGCGCGAAGTCGGGAAAATCGAGATGGCAGTGGCTGTCGACGATCATCGGCTCAGGCTTCGACCTCTTTCTCCACGAACCGGGGGAAGACCGGCGCCGGCGGCGGGAGCTGGTGGCCCGGCTGCAAGCCGAAATCGTTGCCGATTGCGGCGATCGTGCGATCCTCGGGCGCAATCGCCAGACCGTCGAGCATCTTGGTCATCGCCTCAGGCATGAACGGCTGCGCCAGGATCGCGACGATGCGCACGACCTCGGCCGTCACGAGCAAAACCGTCGCCATGCGCGCGGGGTCGGTCTTTTTCTTCGCCCAAGGCTCCTCGCCGGCGAAATAGCGGTTGGCGTCGGCCACCACCTTCCAGATCGCGGCGAGCGCCAGGTGGATCGCGAACTTGTCCATGTGCTCGCGCACGATGCCGGGCAGGGCCCGCGCGTCGGCGAGGACGCCCCAGTCGGCCTCGGTCAGCTCGCCCAGGGCCGGCGCCCTGCCCTCGCAATTCTTGGCGATCATCGACAGCGAGCGCTGCGCCAGGTTGCCGAGATCATTGGCGAGATCGGCGTTGGTGCGGTTGACGATGCCCTCGTGCGTGTAGTTGCCGTCCGCGCCGAACGGAACCTCGCGCAGGAAGAAGTAGCGGATCTGATCGGTGCCGTAGGTGTCGGCGAGCGAGGCCGGCGTGATGACGTTGCCGACCGATTTCGACATCTTCTCCCCGCGGTTGAAGAGGAAGCCGTGGACGACGACCTGGCGCGGCAGAGGCAGGCCGGCCGACATCAGGAAGGCCGGCCAGAAGATGCAGTGGAAGCGCGTGATGTCCTTGCCGATCATATGGACGTCCATCGGCCAGAAGCGCGCGTTCGGCGCCTGCGGATCGGGCCAGCCGGTGCCGGTGAGGTAGTTGGTCAGCGCGTCGACCCAGACGTACATCACGTGCTTGTCGTCGCCCGGCACCGGGATGCCCCAGTCGAAGGTCGAGCGCGAGATCGACAGGTCGTTGAGGCCGCGCTCGACGAAGGCGACGATCTCGTTGCGGTATTTCTCCGGCACGATGAAGTCGGGCTGCGCCTTGTAGTGGGCCAGCAGCCGCTCGGCGTAGGCCGAGAGCCTGAAGTAGTAGCTCTCCTCCTCGACCCACTCGACCGGCGCGCCACCGGGCGCGCGCTTGGTGCCTTCGGCATCGACCGTCAGCTCGTCCTCGGCGAAATAGGCCTCGTCGCGCACCGAGTACCAGCCGGCGTATTTGGAGAGGAAGATGTCGCCCGCCTCGCGCATGCGGGTCCAGATCGTCTGCGCGGCGATGCGGTGGCGCGGCTGCGTGGTGCGGACGCGCTCGTCGACATGGGCGCCGATCGTCGCGGTCATCGCCTCGAACTGCGCCGCCGTCTCGTCGGCCAGCGCCTGCGGGGTGATGCCTCGGCGCGCCGCCGTCTGCTGCATCTTCTGGCCGTGCTCGTCCATGCCGGTCATCACCAGCGTGTCGTAGCCGTCGAGCGCCTTGAAGCGGCCGATCGCGTCGGTGGCGATCAACTCGTAGGCATGGCCGATGTGCGGCGCGCCGTTGGCGTAGGGGATCGCCGTCGAGATCGAGAAGGTAGGCCGGTCGGACATGTTTCCTGGGATGAACGGGATCATGCGGAGGCGGCGCGAACCGCCGCCGCGAGGTCGGCGAAGAGGGACAGGATCAGCGGACGCTTGTCGAGATTGAGCGCATCCGTCTCGCGGGCGTCGGCGGCGATCTTCTCCCATACCTCGGCATAGGGGGCAAGGCGGCGCGGGGGGCTCCCGCCGCCCTCGCGCACCCGGCGCGACAGCCAATCGAAGATCGCGGTCGTGGCGATCTCGAAGGCCTGCTCGCCGTCGCGGCCGGTCACCTGGTCGGCGAGCCGGTGCACCTGGCCCCAGTCGACCTGCGGCAGGCGATCGAGCAGCCGCCCGACCATCGCGTCGAGCTCGACGCCGCGGTGGCCGAGCAGGCGCAGCGCGTCGTGCACCGAGCCCTGCGCCTGCGCGCTCGCCGCGGCGATCTCGGCTTCGTCCGCCGCGGACCAGGGCGGTCCAAGCGTCCCGATGACCCGGGCGATCTCGTCGCCGGTCAGCGCCTTCAGCCGCACGAGACGCGAGCGCGAACGGATGGTCGGCAGCACCAGCCCCGGGCGATGCGCGATCAGCAGGAACAGCGAGCGTGGCGGCGGCTCCTCGATGAGCTTGAGCAGCGCGTTCGCCGACGAGCGGTTCAGGTCCTCGGCCGAGTCGACGATGCAGATGCGGTATCCCCCTGCCCCTGCAGCGCGCTGGAACAGCGAGATCGCCTTGCGCACGTCGTCGGCGCGGATCTCCGTATAGAAATGCTTGGTCTTCTCGTTCACCTCGCGTCGCAGCAGCGCGACGTCGGGATGCGACATCGCCAGCACCTGCGCCGCCGCCTTGGAGCCGGGCGCGACCGACAGATCGTGCGCCTCGGCCACGGCGCGGGTCTGGGGGAGGGGATTCGCCAGAAGAAACTTTGCCAATCGCCAGGCCAAAGTCGCCTTGCCGATGCCGGCCGTGCCGCCAAGGATGATCGCATGTGGCAATCGCCCGGAGCGATAGGCATCGAGTAGGTCGCGCTCGTGATCGGCATGGCCGATGAGCGTCGTTGCCGCGCGCGGATGCGGCGCCCCTTCGATGCGATCAGCTTCGTCGGTCTCGCTCATCCCGCCCGCCATTCGTCGTGGCCGTGGCTTTCTCGACCATCGACCTGCCGCCGCTGTGGCACGTCCCGCGAACGGATCGCAACGTCCTGCTGCGCGCCAACCGGCCCACGCGCTGAGGGCGGACGGGTTGGGTAATTATACCCAAGGGTATTGGTAAGCGTACCGGAGGCGAAAGGTGTTTCTACCTGGCTGGCTTGCTGGCGTCGCCCGCCCGCTTCCATTCGCGCCCTTGCCTCGTGCGGGAAAACACCCGATGTCCGTGCCACCCTGCTCCGGAGTGCCGCGTGACCGCTCAGCCCGACGTCGACATCCTCGTCTCGGGCGCCGGCGCGTCGGGGCTCGCCGCGACGATCGCCTTCGCCAAAGCCGGCTTCTCGGTCGTCTGCGCCGGTACCTCCGACACGAAGCCCAACGGTCGCACGGTCGCGCTCTTCGAGGGCTCGCTGCGCCACCTTAGGGCGATGGGCGTGTGGGGTGCATTCGAGACCGAAGCCCAGCCGATCCGGGCGATCCGGATGATCGACGACACCGGCGCGCGGATCCCGGTGCCGCCGCTCACGCTCGAGGCGCGGGAGATCGACCTCGCCGCGCTCGGCGCCAATGTCGAGAACCACAAGCTCGTCGCCGGCCTGCTCGCTGAAGCGCAGGCGCTTCCGAACGTGCGGCTGACCGGTGCTAGGCTCGCGGACATCGCCTTCGAGGACGACCGCGTCACCGCCCACGACGGCACCGGAGGCACGATCGCCGCGCGCCTGCTCGTCGCCGCCGACGGCAGAAAATCTCCAGCCCGGCTCGCGGCCGGCATCGGCGCCCGCGCCTGGACCTACAAGCAGGTGGCGCTGACCGCCCTGCTCTCGCACCGCAAGCCGCACGACGGCCTGTCGGTCGAGTTCCACACCCGCGGCGGCCCCTGCACGCTCGTGCCGCTGCGCCCCACGGCCGAGCACCCGCACCGCTCCTCGCT
>CAZZZM010000036.1:6750-16888 GCA_964658465.1 uncultured Nakamurella sp. | reverse complement strand
AGCGGATCATATTGAACGCGTTCGACATGACCTGCGTGAGCCATCAGTCCGCCGGCACCTGGCGCCACCCGTCGAGCCAGGCCTGGCGCTACAACGAGATCGAGTACTGGACGAACATGGCGCGCGAGCTCGAGCGCGGCTTCTTCGACAGCCTGTTCATCGCCGACGTCGTCGGCGTCTACGACGTCTACCGCGGCACGGCGGAGATGGCGCTGCGCGACGCGGCGCAGGTGCCCGTCAACGACCCGTTCGCCTCGATCTCGGCGATGGCCGCCGTCACGCAGCATCTCGGCTTCGGCGTCACCGCCGCCGTCACCTTCGAGCAGCCCTACATCCTGGCGCGCCGCCTCTCGACGCTCGACCACCTCACCAAGGGCCGCGTCGCCTGGAACGTCGTGTCCTCCTACCTCAACAGCGCTGCGCTCAACATCGGGCAGGACCGGCAGATGGCGCACGACGAGCGCTACGACATGGCCGACGAGTACATGGACGTCATGTACAAGCTGTGGGAGGGCTCGTGGGAGGACGGCGCGGTCCATCGCGACAAGCGCACGGGCGTCTTCACCGACGGCGCCAAGGTCCATCCGATCCGCCACGAGGGCAAGTATTTCAAGGTGCCGGGCTTCCACCTGTGCGAGCCCTCGCCGCAACGCACGCCGGTGATCTTCCAGGCCGGCGCCTCGGGGCGCGGGCGGAAGTTCGCGGCCCTCCACGCGGAGGGCATGTTCATCCTCACGACGAGCGTCGAGCAGGCGCGCGCCGTCACCAAGGACATCCGCGACCTCGTCGAGAAGCAGGGGCGTCCGCGCGACTCGATCAAGATCTTCACGCTGCTGACGGTCGTCACCGCGGCGACCGACGCGGCGGCGCAGCGCAAGTACGACGAGTACCTGTCCTACGCGAGCCCGGACGGCATGCTGGCGCTCTACGGCGGCTGGACCGGCATCGACTTCTCGACCTACGACCCGAACCAGCCGCTGCAGGCGCTCGACAACGACAGCCTGCGCACGACGCTCGAATCGCTGACGCAGGGCTCGAACCGCACCTGGACCGTGCGCGACGTGGTGCGCGACCGCTGCATCGGCGGTCTCGGCCCGGTCGTCGTCGGCGGCCCCCAGAAGGTCGCCGACGAGCTGGAGCGCTGGGTCGACGAAGGCGGCCTCGACGGCTTCAATCTCGCCTATGCGATCACCCCCGGCACGACGACGGATTTCATCGACTTCGTCGTGCCGGAGCTCGTCCGTCGCGGGCGCGTGCAGACCTCGTATCGGCCCGGCACGCTGCGCGAAAAGCTCCTCGATGCGCCGTCGCCCTTCGTCGACGACACCCATCCGGCGGCCCGCTATCGCGGCGCCTATGCCGGCAAGGAGAGTGTCGCCGACAAGACGCTGCCGACGCGCTTCGAGCACGAGGTGCGGGCGGTCGCCGCCGAATAGCCGCGCCGCGCGTCAGAAGACGTAGGCGTCGGGTGGCGGCTCGCCGGCGGCGCCATGGTCGGACGAGCGCACGTCGAAGTTGTCGACGCGGCCCTGCGGCGGCCCCTTGCGCAGGATGCCGACGAGGTCGGCCAGCGCCTGGCCCGGCCCGCGCAGCGCCGCCTCGACCGAGCCGTCCTCGCAATTGCGCACCCAGCCGTCGACCGCGAGCCCTCGCGCGGCGGTCACCGTGAAATTGCGGAAGTTGACGCCCTGGACGCGCCCGGTGACGCGGACGTGGAGCGCGCGCGGCTCGCTCATTCGGCGGCCTGCGGCTTGGTGCCGGCGAAGGTGATGCCGTGCGCCTCGGGTCCGAGCACGGCGAGCACGGTGAGCGTGACCGCGATCGTGCCGACGATCAGCGCGAGGCCGAAGGCGTAGTCGCCGCCGTTCATCTTGGCGATCTCGCTTTGCAGCGGCCCGTTCACGGCGGCGATCAGATTGCCGATCTGGTAGGCGAAGCCGGGGAAGGTGCCGCGCACCTCGTCCGGCGACAGCTCGTTGAGGTAGACGGGCACGACGCCCCAGGCGCCCTGGACGGCGAACTGCATCAGGAAGCCGCCCGCGGCGAGGATCAGCGGCGTCGAGCCGTAGGCCCAGAACGGGATCGCGGGCAGGGCGAGGAGCGCGGCGATCATGATCGCGCGCAGCCGGCCGATGCGCTGCGAGATCGTGCCGAAGGTGATGCCGCCGATGATCGCGCCGACGTTGAACACGATGGTGATGAAGCTCACCGTGTGCGGGTCGTAATGTCTCTGCTCGCGCAGGAACGTCGGGTACATGTCCTGCGTGCCGTGCGAGAAGAAGTTGAAGCACGTCATGATCGCGATCGCGAACAGGAAGCGCGGCGCGTTGGCCTGCAGCACCTCGAAGATGCCGCGCTGCACGCTCTTCTTCTCCTTGGCGATGAACACCGGCGATTCGTCGACGTGGCTGCGGATGTAGAGCACCAGCAGGGCCGGCACCGCGCCGACCATGAACATGCCGCGCCAGCCGATGTGGACGTAGAGCAGGCCGAACACCACGGAGGCGATCAGGTAGCCGCACGGATAGCCCGCCTGCAGGATGCCGGAGACGATGCCGCGCGACTTGGCGGGGATCGTCTCCATGGTCAGCGACGAGCCGACGCCCCATTCGCCGCCCATCGCGACGCCGAACAGCACGCGCAGGATCATGAACACGACGAGGTTCGGCGCGAAGGCCGAGGCGAACTCGAGGATCGAGAACAAGAGGACGTCGACCATCAGCGTCGGGCGGCGCCCGTACTTGTCGGCGGCGAGGCCGAAGATCAGCGCGCCGATCGGGCGCGCCGCCAGCGTCAGGAACAGCGCCCAGGAGACCGTGACGACGTCGGTCGAGAAGGTCTTGGCGACGTCCTTGAAGACGAAGACGAGGATGAAGAAGTCGAACGCGTCGAGCGTCCAGCCGAGCCAGCTCGCGGTCACGGCGCTGCGCTGCTTACGGTCGAGGCCGCGAAGGTCGTCAAACATCTCGCGCGTTCTCCTCGAGTGTCGGGCAAGCCTTGGCGAAGATCGCGCGGGCGGTAAACCCCATCAAGCGTCTACGATGACGTTGTCGATCAGCCGGACCGATCCGAGCCGGGCGGCGGCGAGCACGCGGGCCGGCCCGTCGTCCGCTTCGCCGAGCGGGGCGAGCGAGTCGGCATGGCGGGCCTCGACGTAGTCGACGGCGAAGCCGGCGGCCTCGAGGCTGGCGCGGGCGGCGGCGGTCGCGGTCTCGACCTGCGCGCCGCGGGCGAGCTCGGCGGCGCAGGCGACCAGGGTGGCGTGCAGCACCGGCGCCGCGGCGCGCTCTTGCGGCGTCAGCCGGACGTTGCGCGAGGACATCGCGAGGCCGTCGCGCTCGCGCACCGTCGGCGCCCCCAGGATGCCGATCGGCACGTCGAGGTCGTGCGCCATGCGCTGGATCATCTTGAGCTGCTGGTAGTCCTTCTCGCCAAACAGCGCGATGTTCGGCAGCGCCTGCATCAAGAGCTTCATGACGATCGTCGCGACGCCGGTGAAATGCGTGGGCCGGAACCTGTCCTCGAGGCCGGCGACGGCGGGACCCTCGACCGTGATCGCGGTGGCGAAGCCGGCCGGATACATGGTCGAAATCTCCGGCGCGTAGACGAGGTCGGCGCCCGCGCCCGCGACCTTGGTGCAATCGCTCTCGAGGTCGCGCGGGTAGGCGGCGAAGTCCTCGCTCGGCGCGAATTGCGTCGGGTTGACGAAGATCGTCACGACGACGCGGTCGGCGACCTCGTGGGCCTCGCGCACCAGCGACAGATGGCCCTCGTGGAGCGCGCCCATCGTCGGCACGAGCGCGACCAGCAGGCCGCGCGCGCGCCAGGCGGAGACATGCTCGCGGAGCGTCGCGATATCCTTGCAGAAGGCGATCGTCATCGGGAGCGACGCGTCGCCGGCACAAAGCCTTCGAGCTGGGCCAGGTAGGGCGACGGGAGCGCCGCGGCGCGCGCGGCGGCGACGACGGCTTCCATGTAGCCCGGCACCGGCGGCCCGTCGGTGTCGTCGCAGCCGAGGTAGATGAGCGCGCGGACGGCGCCGGCATCATCGCGCAGCACCGGCTGAAACGCCTTCACGTAGAGGCCGCTGTCGACCTCCTCGTAGCGGTCGAGCGGGCCGATGTCGGAGAGCGCGAGGTCGTAGAGGACGCCGTGCACCTCGGCGCGCGGATCGCGGCGCACGGTCGCGTAGCCGCTGCTCATCAGCGCGAAGCGGTGGCGGGGCAGGCGGCCGCGCCCGAGCTTGCGGGCCTTCGGGCAGCGCGTCGCGAGCGCGACCTCGTCCATGTTGGAGCCATAGGCGAAATAGACCGGCATCGTCGGATCATTGCGGGGTCTTCGCGCCGACGTCGAGGCTGGTCATCTCGCCGCCGAGGATGAAGTCGCCGTAGTCGAAGCGCAGCGCCCGCGAGATGCCGTTCTCGTAGAGCTCGAAGGCGAGCGTGTAGGACGGGCCCTCGTCCTTCTTGCCGGCGTCGAAATAGCTGATCGTCACCGGCCAGCGCGGCATCGCGGCCATCATGGCGTTGTGCTGCAGCGGGGCGTCGGGCGCGGCGCCGGTGATCGGCCGGCCGATGATCGTCGTCGTGTCGAACACCTTCTTGCCGTCGTCGGAGCCGTCGAACACCTTGGCGTCGACGATCTGCTGGCCGGCCTTGGCGGCGGCGATGATGCGCTCGAGATGCTCGGTCGGAAACAGCACCTTGTTGTCGACGGCGATGGTCTCGGTCTGCGGCTTCTGCAGCGTGATGTCGAGGATGTCGCCGCGCGCCTTCACCGCCTCGCCGGAGACGATGTCGGGCGAGCCCTCCTGCGAGATCGTCTTCACGTAGAAGGTGAAGTCGCCGCCCTTCTCGAAGGTCGCCGAGCGCATGTCGGAGAGGCGCGTCGTCCCCTCGGCCGGCTGGATCTCGACGACCTGGCGGAAGGCCTGGTCGTAGCCGTCCTTGGCCGAGCCGTTGAACTCGTAGAGCAGGCGCCCGCGCGCCGACGTCGGGCTCTTGGCGCCGACCGACTTCACGAGCTTCAGGTCGTAGGTCGCGTGGTGGGCGGCGAGCGGGATGGCCGGCGCCTGCGGCGACGTGGCGGCCACCGGCGGCACCGGACCTTCCGCCCGGCTCGCCGGCAGGCCGAGGAGGCAGACGGCGCTCGCCAGGGCGACGCCCGCCGACGCGGCCGATAGGCGGGACCGGAAAACTCTCATCGAACATCCTCGAAGCACGGTGTCGGCCACCGGCGGAAGTGCCCGGACGGCATGGCGGAATTGCGAACGCGAGGCAATGGCTCGGCGGCGCTGCGATCTTGCGCCGATCGGGGCGATCCGCCTAGACCTCGCCGGCTTTCAACCGAACGGGACAGCATCATGAGCGCGATCGAAGACAAGCTGAAGAGCCTCGGCATCGTCCTGCCGACCCCGGCGGCGCCGGTCGCCAATTACGTGCCGTTCGTCGTCGCCAACGGCTTCCTGATCATCTCGGGCCAGCTGGCGCTCGGCGCCGACGGCCAGATCGCGCCAGAGCACAAGGGCAAGATCGGCGCCGGCGTCGACGAGGCCAACGCCAAGGCGGCGGCGCGGCTCTGCGCGATCAACCTGCTGGCGCAGGCCAAGGCGGCGCTCGGCGATCTCGACAAGATCGTCCGCTGCGTGCGGCTCGGCGGCTTCATGAACACCGCGCCGGGCTATGCGGCGATCGCCCCGATCATGAACGGCGCGTCGGACCTTATCGTCGAGGTGCTCGGCGACAAGGGCCGCCACGCCCGCTCGACGATCGGCGTCGCCGAGGTGCCGCTCGAATCGGCCGTCGAGGTCGAGGCGATGTTCGCCGTCTCGTGATCGCGGCGCGCCTGGCGCGGCTTCTCGCCGCGCCCATCGCGCATCGCGGCCTGCACGCCTGCGGCGGCGCCGGTCCGGTCGAGAACTCGCTCTCGGCCGCCCGCGCGGCGATCGCCGCCGGCTACGGGATCGAGTGCGACGTGCAGCTGTCTCGCGACGGCGAGGCGATGGTCTTCCACGACGCGACGCTCGACCGGCTCACCGCGGCGACGGGGCGCGTCGCCGACCATGCGGCGGCGGCGCTCGCGGCTCTGGCCTTGCGGGGCGGCGAGGACAAGATCCCGACGCTCGACGCCTTCCTGGCCGCCATCGCCGGCCGCACGCCGCTCGTGATCGAGATCAAGAGCGACGGCGATGTATCTCGGCTGACAGCGAAAGTGCTCGCCGCGATCGCCGGCTACGACGGCGTCGCGGCGCTCGAGAGCTTCGATCCCGCCGCCGTTCTGCAGTGCCGCGCCGCCGGCTGCGGCCAGCCGGTCGGCCTCGTCGGTCCCCTGTCCGAGGGCGGCGCCGTCGCACCGGCGGATCCCGCCGCGGTGGCGGCGAGCGACTTCCTCTCCTGGGACATCGCGCATCTGGAGACGGCGGCGGCGCTCGGGCGCCCGCTCACCACCTGGACCGTGCGTGACGAGGCCGCCGCCGCCCGCGCGCGGCACCTGTCCGCGCAGATCGTGTTCGAGGGATTCCGCCCGGCTTAAGCCTTTGTTGACCATGACGGCGGAGGGTGGCGGGCGGAGAACCCTACCCATGCGATCGCTCTGCCTCGGTCTCGTCGTCGCCGCCACGCTCGTCCCGCCGGCGCTCGCCGAGGAGAATATCGAGTTTCCGGCGCCGACGCCGTACTACCCGTTCCAGCGCTCGATCCTCACCAGGCGCAGGGTCCACATCCCGCCCTACGCGCATCCGTTCCGCGTGCGCATCTACACGACGCCGCAGCAGCAGCCGTACTACAACGTCCCGCCCTACCGCGTCATCACACCGTATTAGGCGCGCCATGCACCTCGTCCGTCTCGTCTATTACAGCGAGTGCCGGCTCCCCGTCGCGAACGGCACGCTGCTGTCCGGGCTGAAGGCCCTGCAACAGAGCTGCACGCGCAACAACGCGCGCTCCGGTCTGAGCGGCGCGCTGGCCCTCGACGATCTCTGGTTCCTGCAGGCGCTGGAGGGCGAGCGGGCCTCCGTGTGGCGGACGTTTCGCACCATCCTCGAGGATGCGCGCCACGACGACGTCGTCCTCGTCGCGTCGATGCCGATCGCCAGCCGGATGTTCGGCGACTGGGCGATGCGCCTCGTGATGCCGTCCGGCGACGGCGCGAAGGTCCTAGCGCCGTTCAAGGTCGACGGCCTGCTCCGGCCCGAGCGGATGACCGGCGAGGACATCATCACGGCGCTCGGCGCGCTCGTGCGGGCGGAGCGGTCGCAGGTTTCACGCGCCAACGAACCGTGAGTCCGCCACCGGCTCCCATGGGCCGCCAAGGTAGCGCCACAGGCTGACGCCCTCGACGCGACAGGCCGGGACGTCCTCCGGCGTCAGGCGGGCCAGCAGCGCACGCGCGTCGGCCGGCGCGACCTTGTTTTGGATCGTCACATGCGGCTTGAAGGGCTGCCGGTCCTGCGCCGTCAGCCACGACGACCATTGCCGCGCCAACTCCGCATGCAGGCGGGACAGCGCCATCGACTCGTAGCGGAAGGCGACGCCGCGGCCGAGCGACACCGGCGCTTGAGGCCACAGGTCGAACGGCGCCGTGCGGGCGGCGAGTTCGTCCAGCGTCGCGGCGACGGCCTCGACCTCGGCGCCCGGCAGCGCGTGGAACAGGCTCACGTGTGCGGGGATCTTGTTGAGCGCGGCCGGAAAATGCCGGCGCCGCAGCCCGTCGAGGATCGCGAAGGCGCGCTCGTCGAGCAGCGCCGTCACGATCAGCGGCGCGTCATCGCGCGGGATCGGCATTCTCGCCGCACGACTCCGGCAGGCTGGGGGCGTTGAACTTCACGCGGTGGCCGCACTTGTCGCAGCCGGCGAGGAGAAGCCCGACGAGGACCGCAGCGGCGATCCGCAAATGCATGCGCCTGATCATCACGGCTTCCTCTAGCCCGCCGCCAGGATAGCCGCCAGCCGATTCGCGATCCCTTAACGTCGCTCTCGTAAGGTGATGCAAGAATATCGGGAATGCTGCAGATGACGATGGCCGAGGTGAGACGGGACGAGCGGGTCCGCGCGTTGTTGCGCGCGCGCATCCTGTACAACAACAACAGCTCCTCGATCGATTGCATGGTGCGCAACATCTCCGCCGGCGGCGCCAAGCTGGAGGTCTCGAGCGCCCTCACGGTGCCGAGCGAGTTCGACCTCGACATCCCGCAGAAGGGCCGCACCTACCGGGCCAAGCTGATGTGGCGCGACGCGGCCTTCATCGGCGTTCAATTCGTCCAGAAGGCGGCGCGGGATTCGGCGCAGACGGAGACCGCGCTGACGAAGCTCGAGCAGGAGAACAAGCGCCTGAAGGCGACCATCGCCATTCTGACGCGGCGGCTCGAAGCGCTGGGCCAGGACGTCAGCGCCGACGAGATGCACTGAAGTCGCTTTAGTTCTGGGGGCCGACCCGCCTGACCGCGTGCGCGGTGCCGTCCGTCGTCGCCGTCTCCGGTGGCGAGGCGGCGTCGTGGTCGGCGGCGTCGCCGGCGATCTTCGAGGCATCCTCGGGCGCCACCGCCGCCGGTGCGGGGCCGGCCAGCATCGAGGAGCGCGTCTTGGCGTCCATCTTCGGGCGCGACAGCTCGTCCGACTTGGCCTGCGTCACGACGATGTCGCCGCGACGCGTGTTGCCGATCACCTCCTCGGCGTTGGCCAGCGCCTCGGCCCAGGTCTTGTTGGCCGGCTTGCAGGAGCAGTCCGGCACGAACGTCTTGCTGAACTTCAGAGCGTTCGGCAGGTCCATGTACGGCTTGCCGTCGAGGCTCGCGGCCGTGTTGATCTCGGCATTCGGGTTGCGCGTGTAGACGGCGGTCTCGGTGCCGGGGCACAGCGCGCCGCACATCTGCTTGAGGTCGTCGGCGTTGTGGTGCGACGAGACGCCGAGCGGAAAGAAGCCGCCGTCGCAGGTGCGGACGCACACCGCCTGGCCGCCGCCGTGCGCGCGGGCCTCGCCGCCGTCGTCGGCATTCGGCACCGGCGCCGCGTCGGGCAGCGGCGCCTGCGGTCGCGGCTCCTCCTGCGCGCCGCCGAACAGCGATTCGAAGAACCCCCGCGGCTGCTGCGCCTGTTGCGGCTGGCCGCCGCGGCAATAGGCGTTGAAGCGCGCGACGAGGTCGGCGCGCATCCCGCCGCCGCCCGCCTGGATCTGGCCGAGCCCGGCCTGCAGCTGCTGCAGGCGCTGGGTGAGGCCGGCGCAGCGCGGATCGCCGCCGCCGAATAAGGA
Source organism: uncultured Nakamurella sp. (assembly GCA_964658465.1). GTDB lineage: Bacteria > Pseudomonadota > Alphaproteobacteria > Rhizobiales > Beijerinckiaceae > RH-AL1. The sequence continues at coordinate 7,642 of CAZZZM010000036.1, read as the reverse complement.
CGCGAGGCCGCCGCTGCAGCCGAGCTGCTGCGCCGCCGCCTGCGTGCGCGCGATCTCGGCCTGCTGGCGCCGGACCGCGCCGCCGCCGCGACCGCCGCTACGATCGATCTGCGCGATCTGCGCGCGCAGCTGGCCGCAATCGATGGTCTGCGCGCGCGCGGCATCGGCGCCGCTCACCGCCGCCACCGCGAGCACGAGTGCGACGCGGGCACCGAAGGTGCGGGGGAAGGCTCGTGCAGCCATCGGGACTCCGAAAGGACCGGGCGCGGCGTGTCGAATCAGCTCGCGGGCCGACGTATGGTGACGTCGCCCGCGGAATGACCAGAGCTTCTTGGGTAAAACATGGCTGCCGGCCCGCCGTCCGAGCTTCGCCCCGGCGCCATGCCTCTTTTGCAACACCCGGCGCGGCCCATATCTGCGGCGGCTGCAACAGGCGGAACGGACGCAAAATGACGAATTGGAAGAGGTTCTGGGCGACGGCGGCGCTGGTCGCACCGCTGGTGGCGTCGATCGCGCCGGCGTGGGCCGGCGACCCCGACTTCATCTTCTCCGAGAGCACCAAGTTCCACCTGCTGACGCCCGACGCCAAGCTGTCGACCTATGCGATCGACGATCCCAAGGTCGACGGCGTCGCCTGCTGGTACACGGTGCCAGAAAAGGGCGGCCTCAAGGGCATGCTGGGCGTCGCCGAGGAGACGTCGGACGTCTCGCTGGCCTGCCGCCAGTACGGGCCGATCAAGTTCAAGGACAAGTTCGCGGAAGGCGACGAGGTCTTCGCGCAGCGCCGCTCGCTGTTCTTCAAGCACATGCAGATCGTGCGCGGCTGCGACGCCAAGCGCAACGTGCTCGTCTACATGGTCTACACCGACAAGATCATCGAAGGCTCGCCGAA
>CAZZZM010000036.1:5526-6650 GCA_964658465.1 uncultured Nakamurella sp. | reverse complement strand
GCCTTGTCCTTCTTGGCGGCGCTGTGGTGGCCCACCGCGCAGCCGGCGGCCGCGCCCATCTTGCCGTGGCCGGCCATGTGGCCGGCAACGCCGCCGACGATGGCGCCCTTGATGCAGCCCTTGGCGTCGGCCGGCGTCGCGGCGAACGAAGCGGCGGCGGCAACGAGGGCGACGGACGCGAGGAAGGTCTTCATGTGATCGGGCTCCGTGTTCGAGACGCGCTGTAAAGACGTCCGAAGCCCGAACGTTCCCAGCCTTCTAGGCTTAGGTCTCGAGGCGCCTCACCCCTTGCAGCTGACCACGAAGGCGCCGGGGTCGATCTTCGGCGCATCCTTGCGGTCGCCGATCGAGGCGGTGATGTCCTCGGCGCGGCCGAAGGAGACCGCCGCCGACATGCCGTGCGCCTCGCACCAGGCGTCGGCGATGACGTGCCCGCAGGCCTTGTTGGCGGAGAGGCAATCGTCGAAGCCGTAGCCGTCGGACGCCGGGATCACCAGCATGTGGCCGGTGTCGGCCTGCGCCCGCGACGTCGCCTGGCCGGCCGAGACGGCGAGCAGCGCGGCGGCCAGCGGCGCGGCGAGCTGGATGATCTTGCGGAGGTCGGTCGCGGCAATCGACATGCAGGAAACTCGCACACGAAGGGAGGAACGCGGGCGCGATCCTGCCGCGAGGCGCTGAAGAAACGATTAAGCGGGGGTGAACGCGGTCGCTCGAAGTCGAGCGGTCGGCCGGCTTCTTGACATGCCGGCGGCAAGGCCGCAGCACGCCGGCCAGCCTAAAGCCCGATCGGCAGAGACGATGACCCTGCGCTTCTACAACACGCTGACACGCCGGAAGGAGGCGTTCGCGCCGTTCGATCCGACCAACGTGCGCGTCTACGCGTGCGGGCCGACGGTCTACGACAACCTGCACATCGGCAACGGGCGCATGCTCGTCGTCTTCGACGTGCTGTTCCGGCTGCTGCGCCACGTCTACGGCGACGCGCATGTCAGATACGTGCGCAACATCACCGACGTGGACGACAAGATCAACGCGCGCGCCGCCGAGCGCGGCATCCCCATCCGCGCGCTGACCGACGAGATGATCGCGATCTTCCACGCCGACGCGGCGGCGCTGGGGTGCCT
>CAZZZM010000036.1:0-5426 GCA_964658465.1 uncultured Nakamurella sp. | reverse complement strand
CTCGTCTTCCCGCACCACGAGAACGAGATCGCGCAGTCGCGCTGCGCCTTCGGCCATTCCATCATGGCGCAGGTCTGGATGCACAACGGCCATCTGCAGGTCGAAGGCGAGAAGATGTCGAAGAGCCTCGGCAATTTCGTCACCATCGCCGATCTGTGGGACTCGCAACGGTTCGGCGGCCGGCGCTGGTCGGGCGACGTGCTGCGGCTCGCGATGCTGCGCACGCATTACCGCCAGCCGATCGATTTCACGGCGAAGGCGCTGGAGGAGGCCGACCGCACGCTGGCCGATTTCGGCAGGGCGGTCGCCGGCGTCGCGCCGTCCGCGCCGAGCGAGGGCTTCCTCGCCGCGATGGCCGACGACCTCAACACGCCGCAGGCGCTGGCTGAGCTGTTCGCGCTGCGCGGCGATCCCGCCGCGCTGGCGGCGAGCCTCGCGCTGCTCGGGATCACCGCGACGGCGCCGGCCGTCGAGGCGCCGCTGTCGGCCGAGGCCGAGGAGCTGCTGGCGCTGCGCTTGGCCGCCCGCGCCGCGAAGGACTGGAAGGAGAGCGACCGGCTGCGGGACGCGCTCGCCGACCTCGGCATCGCCGTGAAGGACGGCAAGGACGGGACGACGTGGGAGCGGAAGAGCTAGCTCGTCATTCCTTCGAGGCGGTATTTACGCCGTGCTTGGCAAGCAGAGCATCCAACAGCCGCTGTCGACAGTGGAAGTTGGTCGCTTTCAATCTGCGGACGGCTTCTTCCACGTCGAGCAGCCCGCGACCGGCGCCCAGATCGAGCAGGCCGAGGGTTCCTGCGACGGCCAGCCCCTCGCGTCGTGCCACGGCGACTGCCGCGCGATCGTCCATCAGGATCAGATCAGCATGCTGACGCAGGGCAAGCATGATGGCGGCCCGTTCGCCGACATCGAGGTTTGAGAACTTCTGGTCGAGCAGGTCGGGATCGTCCGACACGGCGAGCCATGCAGGCGGCGTTGAGATCCACCGTAGGACGGCCGGCGGCGCCGCGGCATGCATCAACTCCATGCGAACCGCGTCCGGGATCGATACGACTTCGAAGAGCCTCGGAAGCAGGGCGATCTGATCGATCAGCACGAGATAGTTCAGCGGTCCCGTATCGGCGACCGCGCGCAAGGATCAGATCCCTATGCGCGTGAGATCGGCGCGATCCTTTTCCAGGTCTTCGAGATCGTAAGGGTCGGACAGGCCCCGCGCCTTCAGGAAGCCGTCGAGCTCGTAGTGCGTCGCGAACCCGAGCATCCTCCGGACATCCGGGTGCGTCAGTCGGCCGGCTCGGCATTCCTCGGCGACGAGGCCCTCTAGGGCGCGCCGCTCCATATCGTCACCCTCGGCGATGAGGCGTTGGGCGAGATCGTCGGGGATTTGAACCGTGACGTTCATTGTTCGACCTTAACGGCACAACAACCGAGCGACAAATCCCTATGTAGGAAACGACCAAAGGAGCACATCCAGCGTGACCACGCCCGCCGCCACCCTCCGCCCCATGCTGCCGGCCGACATCCCGGTGCTCGCCGCGATCTTCCAGGCCAGCATCGACGAGCTGGCCGAGGAGGATTACGACGAGGGCCAGCGCGCGGCCTGGGCCGGGCAGGCCGACGACGAGGCGGCGTTCGGCGCCAAGCTCGCCGCCTGCCTGACGCTGGTGGCGACGCTGCAGGGTGCGCCGGTCGGCTTCGTCGCGCTCGAGGACAACCGCCACGTCGAGATGCTCTACGTCTATCCGCCCGTCGCGCGCCGCGGCGTCGCCACGCTGCTCCTGGATGCGATCGACAAGCTCGCCCGCGCGCGCGGCACCAAGGCGCTCACGGTCGATGCCAGCGACACCGCGCGCGCCTTCTTCGAGTCGCGCGGCTACGAGGCGCACCACCGCCAGACCGTCGAGCTCGGCGACCAATGGCTCGGCAACACGCACATGGTGAAGACGCTGGGCTAGCCGCAGCGACGTCGAACGCCGCGCCACAAACCAATCTTGTCATCAAGCTCCGCTTGCCGCGCAGATCGACTCATCGGAGATCTGCGCCGCCGGCATGCACGCGACGCGTGTCTTGCGCGTTCTCTTGTCGTCGCTGCTGTCGCAGCGCCAAGCGAGCGGCTCTTCCCGCTCCGGCCTCAGAGCCATTTCATCATGATCATCGGTCAGTATCGCGTTCCGGCGCGCGCCCTCGGCGCGGCCGCCATCGCCACTACGGCGCTCGTCACGTTGAGCGCCTCGTTCTTCACCGTCGACCCGTCCGAGCGCGCCTTCGTGCGCCTGCTCGGCACGCCGACCACGACCCTGCCGTACCAGCCCGGCCCGCACCTCAAATGGCCGTTCATCACGCAGGTCGACACGCTGCAGGTCTCGCAGACTTCGCTGGCGCTGCCGGTCTTCCGTGTCGTGACGATCGACAACCAGCCCGTCGATCTGAAGGTCGACATCCAGTACAAGGTGCCGGACACGGACGTCGCGCGCCTACTCTACGACATGGGCCGCACCGGCACGTCCGACATCGATCGCCCGATCATGGACGTCGTGCAGGATCGCGTCTATCGCGTGTTTTCCTCGAAAAACACCAACACGATCTCCGCGAACCGCGAGCCCATTCAGGAGGAGGCGCAGAAGTTCGTCGGCGACGCGCTGCGCAACAATTTCGGCATCGAGCTCGTCTCGCTGCAGATCCCGCAGATCGCGTTTTCCGAGACGTTCACCGAGAGCAACGCGCTGGCGGTGACGGCGAAGAACCAGGCGATCCGCGAGGAAAACCAGCTGAAGGTCGTCGGCTATCTCGCCGACCAGCGGGTGCGCGAGGCGCAGGGCCAGCGCGACCAGGCGATCGCCGAGGCCGAGGGCCGCGCGCGCAGCGTCGAGCTTGCCGCCGCCGCCGATGCCAACGCCACGTTGGCCCGCGCCGGCGCCGCCGCCAAGGCGCTGCTGCTGCAGGCCGAGGCCGACAAGCAGGCGGCAACCCTGCGCGGCACCGGCGACGCGGCCGCCCGCAAGGCGATGGTCGATGCCTCCGGCGGCACGGCGGGCTACGTCGCGATCGTCGAGGCCGAGGCGAAGCGCAAGTGGAGCGGCGGCTTCCCGAACGTGCTGACGATCAGCGACAAGGCGATGCTGCCGATGCTGCTGAGCGCCCAGGCCGGGCTGAGCACAGCCGGCGTCGCGAAGTAGCGGCGCTCAGGCCTTGCGGAAGACCAGCGACAGATTATTGGCCGGCATGGCGATGCGCTCGGCGAGCGCGAGCCCGTGCCGGCCGGCGAGCGCCGCGACCTCGTCGAGATGGCGCAGGCCCCAGGCGGGATCGCGGCCGCGCAGGCTCGCATCGAAGGCGAGGTTGCTCGGCGTGGTCTCGACATCCGCCTCGATGTAGGGACCGTAGAGGAACAGCAGGCCGCCCTGCGGCAGCACGCGCTGCGCGCCGGCCATCAGGCCCAGCGTCGCCGCCCAGGGCGAAATGTGGATCAGATTGATCGCCACGACGGCGTCGGCGGCGGGCCAGCTCGCCGGCTCGCTCGCGTCGAGCCGCAGCGGCGCCAGCAGGTTCGGCAGATTGGCCGCGGCGCGCCACGCCACGATGCTGGCCAGCGCGGCGGGATCGCGATCGGCGGGCAGCCACGCGAGAGCAGGGCAGGCGGCGGCGAAATGCACGGCGTGCTCGCCGGTGCCGGCGGCCAGCTCGAGAACGAGCCCGGCCGGCGGCAGGCGCGGCTTCAGCACCGCGAGGATCGGCTCGCGGTTGCGCTGGGCGGCGGGTGAGGAGAGACCGTCGGCCATCCCTAGCGCTGCGGGCTCCGGCGACCCTTGTAGGGATTGTCGCTGGTCTTGCGCGACAGGCGCAGCGGCACGCCCGGCAGGTCGAAGGTCTCGCGCAGGCCGTTCAGAAGAAACCGCTCGTAGCTCGTCGGCAGCGCGTCGAGCTGGTTGCCGAAGATCACGAAATAGGGCGGCCGCGCGCGCAGCTGCGTCATGTAGCGGATCTTGATGCGGCGCCCGGCCACCGCCGGCGGCGGATGCTTCTCCAGCGTCGCCTCGAGCCAGCGGTTGAGCTTCGCCGTCGCGATGCGCTTGTTCCAGGTCTTTTCCACCTGCATCACGGCTTCGAGCAGCCGCTCGACGCCGTAGCCGGTCTCGCCGGCGAGCGGCACGACGGGTGCGCCCTTCACCTGCGGCAGCAGGCGGCCGGCCTCCTCGCGCAGGTAGGCGAGACGCGCGGTCTTGTCGGCGATCAGGTCCCATTTGTTGAGGCCGATCACCAGCGCGCGGCCCTCGCGCGCCACGAGGTCGGCGAGGGTGAGGTCCTGCTTCTCGAGCGGCGCGGTGGCGTCGATGAGCAGGATCACCACCTCGGCGAACTTGGCGGCGCGCAGCGCGTCGGCGTTGGCGAGCTTTTCCAGCTTGTCCTCGACGCGGGCGCGGCGGCGCAGGCCGGCCGTGTCGAACATCTTCAGCTTGCGGCCGCGCCATTCGAGATCGAGGCCGATCGCGTCGCGGGTAAGGCCGGCCTCCGGGCCGACGAGCAGCCGCTGCTCGCCGAGGATGTGGTTGAGCAGGGTCGACTTGCCGGCGTTCGGGCGGCCGACGACGGCGATCGCCAGCGGCTTCGTCTCGTCGAGCTCGCTGCCGTCCTCCTCGTCGTCGAAGGTCTTCTGCGCCTCGGCTTCCGTCGCCTCGACCTCGGCGGTGTGCTCGGGCAGCGTCTCGAGCAGCGCGGAATAAAGTTCCGAGAGGCCCTCGCCGTGCTCGGCGGAGAACGGCACCGGGTCGCCGAGGCCGAGATCGTAGGCCTCCATCGCGCCGGCGCCGCCGATCCGACCCTCGGCCTTGTTGGCGAGCAGGATCAACGGCTTGCCGGCGCGCCTCACCAGCGCGGCGAAGGCGCGGTCGTCCGGCGTCACGCCGACGCGGGCGTCGATGACGAAGAAGATCGCGTCGGCGGCGAGGATGGCGGCCTCGGTCTGCGCCCGCGTGCGGCCCGACAGCGAGGCGGCGTCGCCCTCTTGGAGGCCGGCGGTGTCGATCACCGTGAAGCGCAGGTCGGCGAGCTTGGCCTCGCCCTCGCGCCGGTCGCGCGTGACGCCGGGCTGGTCGTCGACCAGCGCCAGCTTCTTGCCGACGAGCCGGTTGAACAGCGTGGACTTGCCGACGTTCGGCCGCCCTATGATTGCGATGGTGAACACTAAAACTCACTCCGCCCGGCGAGACCGAGCTTCAGTAGCCCTATGGCAAGGAGGGCATAACCCGTCGCGAACCAAAAGGCGGTCCCGGCATCGCGCCGTCTGAAGCCCTGGTCGAGATGCGCCTCTCGGCGCAACTCACCATGCGGTGTCAGGGCGGCTCGAGCCTATCTCGTCGCCGGCGCCGCCTGAGCCGGAGGTGGCGTCGCCGGGGTGGCCGCTGCCGGTGGCTGCGTGGCTGGTGGCT